>NZ_CP080623.1:3322500-3612261 GCF_019599045.1 Roseovarius sp. SCSIO 43702 | reverse complement strand
GAAACCTCCTTGATATGACAGGCGCTGCGAGGCACCCTGCAAGCTGCAGCAACGTGCCCGAGGTGGTGAAATGATGGCGCATGATGCCTCAGACGAAGACGGCACCGGCCGTGAAGCCGAAACGGCCCGCGAGGCTGATCGCAACAGCCTGGCTTTAGATGTTGTAACCCTTGAAGCTTTTCTGGCTGCGTTAAGGGCAGACAATTCGCCGAATGAGCGGCATTTGACGTTGGCGCGTACTTCACGCTCTCAAATCGAGTGACTGCAGCCTCATCTGCGGATCTCCAGAAGCGGGATGGAGGTGATCGAGCCGAGCCGCTCGAGGTCGAGCGTCACGTCGAGCACGTCGGTGTCGAAGCGGACCGGCACGTCGAAATGAAAGCCCGCGGTGATCGCGAGACCGGATCCCGGCGCGACGCTGAAGGTGACCACGCCGGTCGCGGTGTCGACGGACCAGCCGGAGAGCTGCTCGATCCCGCCGAGCGCGATGCGCACGGTTCCGGTCACCGGCTTGGCGATGGCGCGCGTCCAGGACTGCGCGCCGGAGGCGTAGCGCTTCACCAGCTGGAAGGCGGTCGTCGCGCCGTCGCCGGTGCCGATCGCCTGATCCGTCGGCGATGGCGTGTCCGAGGGCAGGCAGGATTTGTGGTCTCCCCAGTCTTTGAAGCGGAAGCCATGGAGCCGACCGTTTCGCGCCTCGAAGAAGGCGACGACGGCGGCGAGGTCGTCGGCGCGGCGGATACCATAGGCCACATCGTAACGGCGGCGCGAGTTGGCCCAGCTGGCGTTGCGCTCCTCGTCGCCCGAGGCGAGCTCGACGATCTGCGTGCGCCGTTCCGGTCCGCCGCGCGCGCCGCGGCTGATGTCGTCGGGGAACCGCACCTCGTGAAACGCCATCACATGCCTCTTCGGCCCAGCGACACGGCGCGAGCGATATCCGCCGCGACCTGTGTGCGCGATTGTCGGAAGCTCTCTGCGTCGCGGGCCATGATGGTGACGTTGACATTGCCGCCCGCGCCGTAGCTCTGCGCCTCGCGGCGTGACAGCACCCGCTCGCCACGCTGCAGGATCGCAGGCACTTCGTCATGGCGCAGCCCGGCGACGCCGCCGGAATGCATCCTGGGCGCTGCCGCGAAGGCCATTGCCGGGACCATCCGCGATGATCCGCCGGATCCGACCATGCCGCCCGCATGAAGGATGTTGGCGAAGATCCCGCCAGCGCCACCCGCGCCCCCAAGCACCCCACCGAGCGCGTTGGCGATCGGCCCGAGGATGAACTTGCGCGCGCCGAGCTTCGCCAGATCGGCAATCAGCGAGGTGACCAGATCGCCAAACTTCAGCTTGCCGGTCTTCACGAATTCTCCGACCGCATTCTCCGCCGACTGGAAGGCGCTGACGAGGCTCTGGCCAATGTCCCCGCCGATATCGCGGGCCTTGCTGGCATAGTCGCTGAGCGCCGTGGTGACCGCCTGCCAGCCCGAAACGGCGGCTTCGGTATTGGGCTCGGCCGCAGCGGCGGCAGCCCCGGCCGCCGCACCGGCGTCCGTCGCCGCCCGCCCGGCATCCTCCAGTGTCGCCTCAAACCGCTCTGCGGCAGCGGTGGCCTCATCCAGTGCATCACTGCCGGTATCGTCCCCGCCCGACATGGCGTCGCCCAGCGCCTGCAAGGCCGGGTCAACACCGTCGAATGCCCCGGCGCGGGTTGCCGCAGCGCGTTCGCGGTAGCGGTCAGCCTGGTGCCCGGCATTGCTGGCGGCGTGCTCCAGCATCGAGGCATAGGACATGGCCCCAAACCAGTCGATCCGGCTGTCGACACCGATCTCCTCGGCCACGGCATTGAAGGTCGGGCCGATCTTCCCGAGAAACTCTGCCCACTTGCGCGACAGGAACGCCATCAGCCGGGTCCAGATGCGCTCGATATCCGCGCCCAGCGCCCGAAAATCATCCGCGAAGGACCCGGCGGTCGCCTTGATGCCATCCCAGACCGCCTTGGCGACATCGCCCATCAGCCCCATGGCGGCTCCAAAGCCACCGGCACCCGCAACGAGCTTCGTGAACTGATAGACCAGCTCGCCCGCGCCCACGATCAGCGCCCCGATGCCGGTGCGGATCAGCGCGCCGCGCACGACGACCAGTGCTGTGGCGAGCCCGCGCACGGAAAGCGCTGCGGCTGCCATCGCGGCGACCCAGCGGCCTGCGAGAAACCCCGCAAAGGTCGCAGCGTAGGTGGTGAGGCGGCCGATGTTGTCGAACAGGCCCCGAATGGCGATCCCGAGCGGCCCGGTCTGGCTCGCGATTGCCGCCATGGCGTCGGCGACGGCTTCCAGCGCGGGGGCTGCTGCGACCGCCAGCTGGTTCGACAGCCCGCGCCAGATCAGGCCGAGGCGGGAGACTGCATCATTGGTGCGTTCGATCTGGTCGGCGTTCTGCTCCGAGACGACGACCCCAAACGCAAGAACGTCCTCGGTCGCCTGGCGCAGCGTCGCGGTGTCGATCCGTGACATCGCGATGGAGCCTTCCTCGCCGAAAAGCTGTCCCGCAACCGCCGCGCGTTCGGCGGCGGGCACGAAATTCTCAATGGCGGCGTTAATCGTCCCCACGCGCTGGTCCAGCGGCAGGGCGATCAGTTCGGATGCGGACAGCCCCAGCCGGTCCAGCGCATTGGCAGCCGGGCCGGTCCCGGCGGCCGCCTGGCTGAGCCGTCGCGTCAGATCCTTGGTCGCCTGTTCGATGCCGGACATGGAGACACCAGCCAGTTCGCCCGCCCGCTCCAGCGTCTGGATCGAGGCGACGGTGGTTCCGAGCGATTGCGCCAGCTTGGTCTGGGCATCCACCGTCTGCAGGCCGGACCGGACCATGGCCACGCCCGCGGCGGCGGCAGCAGCAACAGCCGCTGCAGCCGCGACCTTCACCCGACGTGAGAACGCCGCCATCCGGGCGTTGGCCGCCTCCATCTCCCGGCTGAGCCGCCCGAAGCCGCGCGATCCGGCCTCGCCAACACCTTCCAGTTCGGCACGCACCTGCCTTCCGCCGACCGCAGCAAGGCGGACACTGACACGTTTCTCGGCCATGGTCACATATCCTGATTGTTGATCGGCGGTACGAGCGAGGTGGCTCCACCCTTGCAGCGCGTATCACGTCGTGATACATACGCCCCATGATCGTCAGCACGAAGGGCAAGCGCGCGGCGAACGCGGTCGAAGACCGATTCGGCAAGGGCTTCCCAGCCGATCTGGTCAAGCGAACGCGGGCGATATTGTCTGCACTCGATTCGGCCGTGGTCCTCGAGGATCTTCGGTTTCCGCCGGGAAACCACCTCGAGGCGCTCAAGGGCGACCGTCTCGGGCAGCATTCGGTGCGCATAAACAGCCAGTGGCGGATCTGCTTCGTGTGGACCGAACAGGGACCGGCCGACGTCGAGGTCACCGACTACCATTGAAAGGGCGCGACATGACACTGATGACAAATCCCTCGCATCCGGGTGAGGTTCTGAAAGAGCTCTACCTCGGGCCGCTCGATCTGAGCGCCATCGGGTTGGCGAAGCGCCTGCACGTGCCGCGCACCCGGATCGAACGGCTGGTAAAGGGCGAGACGTCGCTCACCGCGGATACGGCCATGCGGCTCGCGACCTTCTTCGGCACGACGCCTGAATACTGGATGAACCTGCAGCGGGCCTGGGACCTTGCGCGGGCGCGGGACACCGTCGATGTGTCAGATATCACGCCTCTCACTGCCGCCTGACGCCATTTCCTCGTTCAGCTTGCGCACCATTACAGCCTCAACGGCGGGCAACAGTTCGGCCATGACCAGCGGCGGCACGCCGAGCGCATTTCCGAGGGCCAGCGCGGCCGACATGTCCCAGCCAATCAACGCGCCGGGCAGCACGCGCAGCTGACCGCCGAGCCGACTGACGAGGTCCCAGACCTGTAGACCCTCCCAGGTTTCCGGCGCGTTCAGCCGCGCCGGGCAGTCTTTGCAGTTTTGCGCGCAGGCTTTGCAGTATCGCTCGCCCCCGCCGAATGACCATTCGGCGAGAGCGCGGAGGCGTTTTTTTCCTGTTCCAGCAGCAGGCCCTTGGAGACGTAGGTCAGCTGGAACGCTTCGAAGATTGGCCAGACGTCGAGCAGCGCGTCGATGGCCTCGGGGCTTGGGTCAATGGATTTGCCGTCCGTGTCGCCGATGCCATCCCAGGCGAGCACGGCTCGCCTCGCAAGCGCCTTGGCGAAGGCGACCGCGCGCTCCTCGTCGGACGCCTCCTCGGGCACCGCCTCGACAGCCGGGTCGCTCCGCGTCGCCACCATCAGCGCGGTGGTCAGCGGGCGCAGCTGCACCCGAACGCCGGGCGCGAGATCATGCCAGCGCGGCGCGTTGGTCAGGTCGAGCGTCAACATCAGTAGGTCTCCACATCGTTCACGAGAGTTGCGGTGCACATCCGGCCGACGACGCTGTCGCGGGCGGCCTGCCAGTCGAAGGTCGCCTGCACCCCCTGCGGCCCGGAAATCTCGATGCGGGGGCGCGGCAGGTAGACGGCGTGCACGGTGAAGGTGAAGCTCTCGCCGGACGGCAGGACGTAGGCGAACTCCATCTCGCAGGCCTCGCCGTTGATCGCCTGCGTCACCAGCGTGCTGTCGGCGAAGCGCACCTCGATCCGGCCAGTCAGCGCCGCGATGGACGGGTCCGCGCCATCGATGCGGCCATCGTTCCGGATGGTCTCGATCCGGTCGAGGTTGTTGGCATAGGTGATCTCGGCCGAGACCACGTTGCCGAGTGCGGTCCCGTTGCGCGTGATCGACCCGTTGAAATGGCCGAAACGCTTGAGCTCCAGCGCGGCGGGCGTCCCGGCGCTGGTGGTCGTGCCCACCGTCTCGCCCTGCGCCACCAGACGCGCCGTTGCGGTCAGCAGACCCGAGCGCTGCATCTGCCAGGTGATCTGGTCGAGCACGCAGCCGGAATACATCGCGTAGCGCGGCACCTCCGGCATGCCGGTCTCGATCGACATGCTGGGCAGCGTCCAGGACCCGGACTGGAACTCGTGCGTCCACGGACCAGTACCGGTCGTGGTTGGCGCCCCGAAGGCCGCCTTCAGCCAGAAGCCCAAGGCCTCGGCGTCGAGCGGCACCACGACGTCGCCATCGGCCGTGACCGCGTCCTTGATCGGCGCCAGCGGATCGCGGCCGTAGCCCAGCAGTTCGGAATTGAGCAATGGCTGTTCCGCGCCGAGCGAAGTGCTGGCGAAGGGCATTTTCGTGAAACCGCCCACCGGGGGCGTTCCATAGGTGGTCTCGAACGCAAGCGCCATCTGCGCCCGCGCCCCCTGGGCTCGTGCCATTATGTTCTCCTCGGGTTGTCGGGATCAGGCCAGCGGATCGGCCGTGGAATAGAGCAGCACCACCGGGATCACGGCCGCCTTCAGGCTGGCCGCGCCTTCGACCGGCAGATCGACCGGGCGCGGCGCTTCCGCCTCGACCCAGTCGCAGAGTCCGCCCAGCGTGCGGTCGGCGGAGAGCGCCGTGCCGATGCTGGCGGTGAGTGTGTCGAAGGCGGCATCTCGGTCAGTGCCTTGAACGACTGCTTCGATCTCGGCGCGGTGCTGGTAATGATAGCGTAGCGGCGACAGCGTCACCTCAGGTTCGCCCGGCTTGCCGTCGCGCAGGATCAGCAGCCCCTCAGTTGGGATGCGTTCAGGCAGCACATCACCGCGCAGGGCGGTGGCGGGCAGCGCCGAAAGCCGGGTATGCAGCTCGGCAAGGATGGTTTCGCGACGGGTTTTCATGACCTGTGACTGGATCCTGTTAGTCTCTGACTGAGCGCACCACGAATGGCGGCGCAGAGTGCATCCGTGGCGGCGCCTCTTGCATCTCTTGTTACATCGAGAACCAAATGAGACGGCCTTGCCGAGGCGATCTCGGGCAGTGCGATCAAGTCCTCCTCCTGCACGCTCTCTGCCAAAAGCGCTACAGCCATGCCCGCGGCCACGGCCGCCCGTACACCGATCCCGCTCTCGCTGGTGAACACCGTACGGTAGGTGCGCCCCGCTGCAGATAGGTCAGCGAGCGCCACGTCCCGCCACCAACAGGCGCGGTCGAAGACGGCAATCGGCAGTGGGTCGCGGCGGGCTGCGTCATGAGCGCGCGACGTCATCCATACCAGGCGTTCTGTGCGCAGACGTTCCTGAGTGGGACTGACCTCGGGCACCTCGTAGACAGCCAGATCCAGTTGCCCACGCGCGAGCGCACCCTCGAAGTCATCGCCAAGCGCACAATGGACCTCGAGCTCCATGCGTGGATGGGCGCGGCAGAATGCGGCAATGACGTCCGCCAGAACACCCCGCGCCACATCCTCTGCGATCCCGATACGCGCTCGCCCTGCGATTTCGTCCGTGCGAAAACTCGCAAGCGCCGCATCAAGAGCTCCGGTGACCCGGCGCGCAACGGGCAGGAGCCGTTCTCCCGCCGATGTCGGCACGACACCCCGACCGTGCCGCGCGAGCAGCGGCTGACCGATCACGGCCTCGAGCTGTTTCAGTTGAAGACTGGTAGCGGACTGAGAACGGTGTATCCGCGCCGCACCACCGGTCACGCTGCCTGCCTCGACGATCGCGAGGAAGGTGCGCAGGAGATCGCTGTCAAGTTGAGGCATTTGAATTTCCGATGACTGAATTCAAAACTACCCGTTTCTCAAATCCGTTACCAGCTCCCATTCTGTTGGTAGCACCCGAGTGGAGGAGCGCGCATGACCCTGATCGAAACCCTTCGCATCACCCCGCCTTGGCTACGGGTCGTATATTTCGCCCTTGTCGTGGGCTTTGTCGCCGTTCTTGCCATTGCGCCTGGTCATGCGCTGGCGGCTACCGGTTTCGTTGTCATGGGGCTCATCAATGTCATGCCGATCGTTATTCCTGGAATACTGCTCGCCGCATGGGTCACCGCGAGCGGGGCGAGTGATCGCGTGGCGGAAGTCATGCGAGGTCGGATGGCACTGACAGTTGTCTTCGCAGCAGCCGTTGGCGCGGTTACTCCTGTTTGTGGTGTAACAGTTCTTCCGCTGATGGCGGGACTGCTCGCCGCGGGTGTGCCACTGGCGCCGGTAATGGCGTTTTGGCTGTCATCGCCCATCACCGATCCGGCGATGCTGTCTCTCACTGCTGCGACGCTCGGTTGGGAGTTTGCTGTTGGAAAGACGGTCGCGGCCATTGGGTTGGGTCTCTTCGGTGGTTTCGCGACGGCGATTTTGGACGGCTCAAGCTGGACGACGAACCCGCTACGCCGGAACCGCATCACCGGGGCGCTCGGGCAGTCTTGTGGGGAGGAAAACGTCGATTTCCGTGTGGCGATCTGGGCTGAGCCCGCCCGCCGCGCCCGCTTCGGACGCGAAGCTTGGTCGGTCACCCGGCTCATGCTGGTCGTGCTTATCCCTGCTTTCGCGGCAGAATATGCGCTCAACGCCGCGCTCGCACCCGATGCTCTGTCGGCTTACGTAGGCACCGAAAGTGCGTTCGCCGTGCCACTGGCCGTGCTGGTTGGAGGGCCAGCCTACATCGACGGATACGCCGCGCTGCCGCTCACTCGCGCGCTTATGGACGCCGGGATGGCCCACGGCGCGGCGATGGCTTTTCTCGTGTCGGGCGGGGTGGTCAGCATCTGGGGTGCCATGGCCATCGCGCCAGTGCTGAAATTGCGCACATTTGTTCTCTACCTGGTTTTGGCCGTCGTTGGTTCGATGCTGTCGGGATGGCTGTTTGGTGCGTGGATCGGTACTTCCTGACAAGAGGCGCTCAAGTCAGCCGTACCCCCACCCAATTCGCCACGATCAACTCCGGCAAGCTGTCCAGCGCCCGGTCTGCATCCCGGTCGAGGTTCAGCCGCTTCGGCAACTTCACCTGCGGCACCAGCAGAAAGATCGGCGCGGTGACCTTGCCGCGCCCGGTTTTGGAACGAGACACTACCGCCTGACCCTTTGTGTTCAGCCGTCCCTCGGCCAC
This sequence comes from Roseovarius sp. SCSIO 43702, assembly GCF_019599045.1. Taxonomy (NCBI): domain Bacteria; kingdom Pseudomonadati; phylum Pseudomonadota; class Alphaproteobacteria; order Rhodobacterales; family Roseobacteraceae; genus Roseovarius; species Roseovarius sp. SCSIO 43702. Next base: position 3,604,280 of record NZ_CP080623.1, on the reverse strand, counting down.
CAGCAGGCTTGGGCCGGTGCGGCGGTAGACGAACCGCAGGCGCAGGCCGCGCCGCCGCTCCCATTCGCCGGGAGTGATCCGGCCGCCGCGTGTGGATTTGCCTGCTGCGGGCAGCGGGATTGCCAGCCAGAACCCGCCCTTCGAGCGGATCAGCGGGCCGGTATCATGGGCACTGATGATCTCCGGAGCCTTGGACCAGACCAACGCTGCGGCATCAAGGCTTTCGCCCGACCGTGGGAAATTCTGGCTGCGGATCGAGTTCGCAAGCCGCCGACCAAGCCCCGCGCCAATGATTTGTCCCCGCCAGTCGGATTTCAGCCCGGTTCCGGCTTCGCGCATGGCGGCAGACACAGCGCGTTCGCTTGCCGCAACCTCCGCTGCCATCATGGCGACAATGTCCGGATCAATGTCGAGCTTCAGCTTCATGACGGCCGCAGGTCCAACGTCCAGATCAGGCGGTCGCTGTCACGCAAAGGCTCTCCCTGGATCGTGAAGCTGTCGGTGTCGATCACGATCAGATCGTCCGGGCGGGGATCAGGCAGGTCGGAGACGCGTACATCCAGCACCATCGTGTCACTCATGAGCCGCGCCGCGCCGAACGCGGTGATACGATCCGGGGCGCGGCGGATGACACGGATGGAACTTTCCTGTGACGTGGTGCCCGAGATCCACAATGCGGCCACCGCCATGGACGGGTTGGCGAAGATCCGGTCCGTGGCGGCGGAAAAGACATTCATGACGGGTCCGTCAGTTCGAGGTATGCAGGCGGATCGCGATGCGCGGTCGCTTGTTCACCGGCAGGATCGAGGCTTCGGTCATCAGGTCGATCCAGCGACCTTTCTCGTCGAGATGCTGCCGGGCATATAGCGGCAGGCCCATGGTGTTGGCCGCCTCCAGCAGGTTGGCCGGGCCGCCATAGGTGGTGAAGGTGTCCATCGTGCCAAGCGGGAACGCGATGCCTTCGCTCGCTGGAACCAATCGTTCGCTGGCGTTGGTTGAAAGCGTGACGGTGCCCGAATACTCCTCGAAGACGATACCCGCGAAGGGGAAGTTGCGACGCATATCCTCCCGCAGCGGCTGGGCCCCGGTGGCCGCATAGAACTTGTAGGCCTCCTCGGTCTTCGGGTGTGAGATCAGCTTGTCGAAGAACTCGCGGCTGACCAGCGCGTGGACCGAGGACATCGTCTCGCCCAGCAGGTTGTCTTCCACCGCGCGCAAGACCTCGCGCACCTTGCCCTGAACATTGGTGCCCGCGGTGCCGAGCAGGAAGTCCACCGAGATTTGCGCCAGGCCGAACTCGGTGAAGTAATTGTAGAGCGTGGTGCCAGCCCCATCCTTCACGATCCCGCGCAGCGCATTCATCTCCATGTATTCGCGGGTTTGGGCGTGCTTGCGACGCATCAGCATCAGCTTGCGGTTCATAACCTCAACCAGTGGATCGGCCGCATCGAAGGTGCCCAGCGCGGGACTTCCCTGGATGTCGCCCGGCAGGATCACGTCGTCATGCGGGATCCACGGCAGGGCGAAGCTGCGCATGGCACGACCTTCGCGGGTGCCGACGGTCGCGGGACCGCCCAGCGGCACCGAGGGCAGCAGGTTCAGCACGCCCTCGTATTGCTCGATGATCACCGAGCGCTGGCTGACGCCCTCGAAGCGAAACAGGCCGATCTGGCCGAGGCGGGTATAGAGGTTGGGCAGGATGTTGATGGCCTGCGTCATCTCGGCCAGCGAATAGCCGCCAGCGTCAAAGGGGTTGCGGACAAGGGTCATGGGGGCTCCGGGAAAAGAGGGATGGATGGGGATGCGCTGGGCTGGTTCGGGATCAGACGCCGTCGCGTGCGATAATGCCGACGGCAGCCAGCTGGCCGATCTTGGTGGTGATCTTGGCGATGTCATCGACGGTGCCGTCGTAAGCGAGGCCTGTGCGCGAGACGATCGAGGGGCCGCGCATGACGACGATGCCGGTCGCATCGGCAAGGGTGGCGTCGACCGCATAAAGAAGCACGGCGCTGGCGGTTTGCGCGCCGTCCGAGCCGCCGCTGGTCGACAGCTTGTATTTGCCGCTGGCGGTGATCTGGCCGAGCACCGAGCCGACCGGATAGGGCATGCCCTGCAGCAGGGTGATCACTTCGCGGGTGTAGTTCGGGTTGACCTCATATTTGAGGACATCGCCCATGCTGGGCGGTTCCGTCAGGACGGGCATTGGTCAGTCTCCATGCTTTGGGGTTGGGCGCGGGATCAGCGCGAGGCTGTGGCCGCCTTCTTTGCGGCGGCGATAATTGGGCTGTCTTTGGCGGCAGCGGCAGCCGGGGCAGTGGCGATGATGCCCGCCGCATCGCCGCGCGAGGCAAGATCGGCCAGCACGCGGGCGCGCAGGGCCTCGGGTTTCAGCCCGCGCGCGACGGCATCGGCGGCGTCGATGTCCACCCCCAGCCGGGCGGCCTGCGCGCAGACCTGCGCCACCTCGGCTGCCTCGGCGCGGATGGCGTCGGCGTCCATCACGGCCGCGTCCGGAGCAAGTGCCTCAGACGTGGGCGTGGGCGCTTCGACGGGCGGTTCGGGCGTGCTCGGTGCGCCGGATTCGGTGGACGGCACGGCATCTGCAATCGGGGTCGGATTTGGAGTGTCGGTGGAATTGGTGGTCATCTGTGAACCCTTTCTGCTGGTAGGATTGATGCCCCCTGGGGCGGCGGCGAAGGCGCGGAAGGCGGTGACGGGATCGGCCAGCTCGTCGGCAAGACCGGCGGCAACGGCATCAGCTCCCCGGAATACGGCCGCTTCTGTCGCAAGCGCAGCGGCATTGGGCAGACGATCCCCGCGACCGACGGCAACGGTCTCCGCGAACAGAAAGCGCACGACCTCCAGCTCGCGCTGCATCTGGTCGCCCACGGCTTCGGACAGCGGCTGGTACGGGTTGGCATCGATCTTGTGCGCCCCGGCATGGATCAGCGTAACGGCGATGCCATTCTGGTCGAGTGCCCCGCTCATGTCGGTGTGCAGCGCCACCACACCGATGCTGCCGACAGCACCGGTGCGCGGCAGGATGATCCGCTCAGCCTGGCTGGCGAGAACGTAGCCAGCGGAAAGTGCATGTTCGGCGACGAAGGCGTGCACCGGCTTTTGAGCGCGCGCGGCGCGGATGCGGTCGGCCAGATCGAAGGCGCCTGCGACCTCACCGCCGAAGCTGTCGATGTCGAGCGCAATGCCGCGCACTGCAGGATCCGTAATCGCCGCGTCGATCTGCGCCGCAATGCCCTCGTATGACGTCAGACCGGACGACTGGCCAATCCACGCCCCGCGATGCACCAGCGTTCCGGCGATTTCGATCACCGCGATGCCGTCGATCACTGCGTAAGGCTGGCGTCCATTCCGTTGGTGGCGCTGGGCGAGGTCAGTGCCGAACAGCGAAGCGCGGGCAGGCAAAGCTGCGTGTTCGACATCACTGGTGGGCAATTCAACGCCCGCGAACGTGACATCCTGACCCGTGATGCGCGGGCCCAGCCCCGACAGGAACGCCAGTGCCTTGGCAGGGTCCACCATCAGCGGCGTGTTGAAGGCGCGCTGGGCGATCTGGGCGTGGTGCATCACGGTTCATCCTTGGGGTCGGATTTGTCCCCGGCGCTGTCGTACATCTCGTCGTCATCCTTCCTGGCCCCGTTGCCCGGCGCCTGCGCGGGCGACCCCGGACGGCGGAAATCGAGGCCCAGCGCCAGTTCGCGCGTGCGCTCGGCGGCAATCTCGCGGTCGACCTGTTCGGCGTCATAGCCGCGCTCGGAAATGGCCTGGGTGCGGGATTTGAGGCCCGCTTCGATCTGAAGGATCTCTGCCGAAGCGTCCTTCATCGGATCGATCCAGTCCCATTTGGTCGGCAACCAGGCGCAGGCCTGATACTGGCGGCGCTGGCCGCTATAACCGGGCAGATCGATGGCTCCCGACAGAACGGCCACATCCATCCAGCGGGACCAGACCGCGCGGCCCATCTGATAGACCATCACACTGTGCTGGAAGGCCGAGATGCGGCGCCGAAAGTCCAGCAGCGATATCCGTGTGTTGGAAAAGTTTCCCTTCGCCGTGTCTCCGGTCAGATAACCATAAGGGATGCCCAGCGCCGACGCGATTTGCAGCAGGGTCCGGTACTGGAACGGCTCGTAGGTGCCACCCGAGTCCGGCGTCGCCGGGGTGGAGACGTCCTCGCCGGGATCAAGGCGCACCACCTGGCCGGGCTCAACCTCCAGATCCTCGTCCGTCGGTTCCAGCGGGGTCTCCGGAGCGGGCGAGGTGATGAACATCGCGAACATCGCCGCGATCTTTTTGCGCTCCAGCTCGGCATCGTCGTAGAGGTCCAGCGTGAACAGCTTGACGACCGCAGCGGAAAATCGCGACACCCCGCGCAGCTGACCGGCCTCGATCGGGTCAAGGACGTGGATCACTTCGGATGCAGGCACCCGTGTCGTCTCGCCCGCAAGCCCCGGATCGGTCGTATCGCCGGGATGACGGCGCAGGAAATGATAGGCCAAGCGGCGGCCGATACCGTCGAATTCGATGCCCTGCCGGATCAGCCCTGCCCCCGGCAGTTCGCGGTTCATATCGAGCGGCAGCATTTCTGCGGGTAGCATCTGCAATTGCAGCGGCACGGTCAGACCGTCCTCCGCCCGGCGCGGCCGGATGCGGATAAAGACCTCGCCCGCGAGATAGACCTCGCGCGCGGCGCGGCGCTGCAGCCCGTAGAAATCGGTCAGCCCTTCGGCGTCGGCGTCATCGGTCCAGGCGAGCCAGAGTGCCTGCAGCTCTTCCTTCAGCGCCGCGTCGGCGATCGAGGAGGACGGCTTGATGCCATCGCCGACCACATTGCTGGCGAAGGACTCGACTGCATTGGCCGCATAGCCGTTATTGCGCGCCAGCCAGCGTGCGCGGGCGGTGATCGTGTCGCCCGAGGCCGCGATCAGCGTGTTCACATGGGCGCGGGAGGCGCGGAAGCCCCGCAGCCGCCGGTGGGCCTGTGCCGCGTCAAAGCCGCCGATGATGCTGCCGATGCGCTGGCGAAAGGCTGCAAACGCCATGGATCACAGACCCTTCGTGGCGACAGTGCCCCAGCGCCGACGACGCGGGGTGCCTGAGGTGGCCGTGGCAATGCGGGTTTCCAAATCGGAGATTGCGTTCGTCAGTTCCGCATCTGAGCCATAGGTGATGGTCTTGCCGTCATAGCTGACCGAGCGGACGCCCGCGTAGCGTGCCTCCTGCAGTGCGGTCAGCAGCGCGCGCATCCGTTCCAGATCCATCTCAGTCCCTCATGAAGTTGGGTGTGTAGGCCCGGCGCTTGCGGCGCGGGGTGGTTGGTGTTCCGGCCCTGGCGGGTTGGGGTGCGTCAGGTTCCGGGGCCGCACTATCGACGGCAGCCGGGGCGAGCGGCGGGCGCGTTTCCACCCCGGCCTGTTCTTCAAGCCGCCGCCATGTGGCCTCGTCCCAGCGATCCGCGCCAAGGATCCACGCGGCCGCCCTTGCATAGACCCGGCAATCCAGCGCCTCGTTTCTCTCGCGCATCTTCTGCCATTCGGGGTGGGCATAGCCGCGCTTGTTGCGCACGGTGACCAGTTGCTCGGCCACCAGCTGCTTCAGCCATTCGGTGTCGATCCAGTCGGGCAGGTGCACGGTGCCCGGTGCGTCGGGCAGGTCCAGCGCCCGGTCTTCATCCGAAGGTCGCTCCAAACGCAGGAAGCGATAGGTCTCGGTCTTGAAGGTGGCGGTGGCAATCGACCACAGCCGCGCGCCACGCCGCAGACGCCTGCCGCCGATGGTGGCGTCGACAAAGGTTGGGCCCGATACTGGCGTGGCGCGGTTGAAGCCTTCCAGCCCCTTGATGGGAGAAACCTGCTCAAAACCCTGCGCCCGCGCCCATGCGTAGACCGCCGCCGCTTCATAGCCGGTGTCGATTGCCAGCTTGGCAACGGGCATTACCGCGCCGTTTGAATGGGCCCATGTTCGGCCCAGCAAAGCCGTCAGCTTGTCCCAGCATTGCGGATCATCTGGACCACCCGGAATGACGATGTGATCGATCAGCCAGCTTTCCAGCCCGCGACCCCAGGCCCAGACATCGACCTCGATGCGGTCCTTCTGCACATCGACGCCCGCCGTCAGGAAGAGACCGCCCTCGGGGATCTGCGTCCCGAAGGCTTCGCGGCGGTCCGCCAGCCGCTGCCATTCCGGCGCATCGCCCGACTCGACCCATGTCTCGCCCAGCAGCGTGTTGCGCGCGGCGCGCAACGTTTCTTCCGAGCCCTGCGCTGTCAGCCAGTCCTGTGCGATCTGCGCCCAGCTTTTCCAGCCCAGCGGCGAATAAAGCGCCGAGAGGTGAAAGCCGATGGAATGCGGATCGCCCGCCACAGCCGTTGGCCGCCATTCGCCGCCCTCCAGCATCTGCGTCTTGTGATGCTCGGCAATTGGCTGCTCGCAGCCCTCGCAGTGATAGGCCGCGCTGTCGGGGCGGCCCTTGTCCCAGCGCAACCGCTCGAACTGCAGCCATTGCATCGCCCCGCAATGCGGGCACGGCACGAAGAAGCGCCGCTGGTCGGACGCCTCGTATTCGCGTTCAATCCGCGACAATCCCCGGATCGTCGGGGTCGACACCATGAACACCTTGCGCCGGTGCGAGAAGGTGGTCGTGCGTGCTTCGGCCAGCGTGACCGGGTCGCCTTCCTCGTCGGCCGAGGCCGGATAGGCGTCGACCTCGTCGAGAAAGATGTAGCGCGCGGGCATCGAGCGCAGGCCGGTGGCGGAGTTGGCCCCGGTCAGCACCAGGATACCGCCGGGAAATTCCTTGGACAGCATCGAGTTGCCCGCGTCGCGCGAGCGGGCGGGCTGCACGCGCTCCTTCAGCGCCGGGCTGTCCTCGATCAGCGGATCGAGCCGCCCGCGCGAGCTGCGTTTCGCCATCTCCACCGTCGGCAGCACCGCCAGCATTGGCCCCGGCGCATGGTGGATCACGAAGCCGATCCAGTTGTTGCCAGCCTCGGTTGCCCCGACCTGTGCCGCTTTCATGAAGCTGATGCGCTGCGCCGGGTGGCGGGGCGACAGGGCATCCATGATCTCGCGCAGGTATGGTGTGCGCGCGGTGCGATACCGCCCCGGTTCCGCGGATGCCCGCGAGGACAGCCAGCGATGGTCATCCGCCCATTCCGACACCGTCAGATCCGGATCGGGCCGCATCCCGCGCCGCCAGGACCTCAGGATATCTTCGGCACCGTCAAAGCCGAGGTCGAGCCCGTCCGTCAGCTGATCTTCGGTCGGATCGGTGTCGGTCCTGTCGTCGCCGTTATCCGAGGCTGACCCGGAGATCGGCGAGGGCGTCGAGTTGCGCTCTGACATGGGTTTCCAGCACCCTCTGCAGGATCGCGGCCTCGATGATCACCGGCTCGCCGGATTGTTTTTCCACCTCCGCGGCCACGTCGGCTGCCATCAGCGCGGCCACTCTGCTGGGCCAGGTCACCCAGACGTCGCGTTCCTGCCGCGCGAGGCGAAACACCAGCGTTTCCGCCCGGGCGCGATCAACCAGCGTGCCCTTCTTCTTCTGGATCGCGAGCTGACGTTCCTGCGCCTGGTAGACGGTCAGCGCCGTGCGGGCTTTCAGATACGATGAACTGTCAGCTGGCCCCGAGAAGCCGCTGTCGCCGCCGGTGCTGCGCCGCTGCTGATCGGGATCGGTCATTTCCGCCCGCCGCACGTCCGAGGCAGCGGCGTTGATCGACCCGTCGCCATACACGACCAGCCGCCCGGCTTTCCTGGCCTTCTGGATCGCCCCGCGCGACAGGCCGGAATAAACCGAATACTCGCGCTCGCTCATCCCCTCCATGGCGCTGTCTGCCCTCGATTAAAGCAATGATATTGCTTGGTATTCAGTTGATTACACTTCGAGTGCGAGCGATTCTGATTGCACGAAAACGATGCAGCTCATCCCCTCCGGAGGCCAAACCATGACACGCCTGAACCCGATCACCACGCCACGTCACCAGTTGCGCGCCGAGAAGGTCCGCCACAACCGCGAAGCCGCGCTGAACGCGTTCATCGGCAAGAAGGCCGAAATCGACGCGATGCTCGCCCGCCTGCAAACCCTGAGCGCCGATCATTTCGAGACTCACCCCGACGAGATCAACTGGGGCGACGTCGGCACCCTCGAGCATTACGCGCGCCTCCTCAAGCGCATCACCGACAGCGCCTTCAGGGAGGGGGAGCACGCCGAATAACGCGAGCGCGGGCGATGGCGCGGCCCGTCCATGCGGCGGGCTTTACCCGGTAGAGGGGCTGGCAACGGCGCTGGCCCTCGGAAACCGGAGGATCACATGCACAAACTCACCGACACGCAAACCATCATTCTCAGCGCCGGGGCCCAGCGTCGCGACAACATCGCCATGCCGCTGCCCAAGGGCCTGCATGGCGCTGCCGCGAAAAAGGTCGTCACCATGATGATCGGGCGCGGCTGGCTCGAGGAGGTCGACGGCAACATCCGCAAGGGCGAACCGCTCTGGCGTGAGACTGGTGACGGCCACGGCACCACGCTGGTGGTCACCGACGCAGGGTTGCTCGCCATCGGGATCGAGCCGGTGGTGGTCAAGACCGTAGCCGCGATCCGCACGAATGCCGCCCAACCGCCCGCGCCCAAACCGCCGACACCGCGCACCGGAACCAAGCAGGCGCAGATCATTACCCTTCTGCAGCGTCCCGAGGGTGCTACTATCGCCGAGATTGTCGCGGCAACCGGTTGGCAAGCTCACAGCGCGAGGGGCATGATTTCGGGGGCGCTGAAGAAGAAGCTGGGCCTGCATGTCACGTCAGAGAAGATCGATGGAAGGGGAACGGTGTACCGGCTGGGTAACGATGACGTCTGCTCCTGATCCCAGCAACGTGCGGCAGCTGTTGCAACGCGACCAAGGCGACGATTACAGTTGCATCCGATGGAGCTTGTATTGGTTTGCAGAAATTATCACACCAACAATCCGGGAGTTTGGGCGAATTGCTCGCCCTCGCCAAGCTGAACACACTTGGGCTGGCTGCTTACGTTAGCCCTGAGGGCGCTCCGGGGCATGATCTTATTACAATTATTAACGGCCAGCCGAAATCCATCGAGGTAAAGACTCGTCAATTTCGGGAGCGACCGACCGAGATTAGCAGGTGGCCTGTTGATCTTGGCACGAAAGGCGACGCAGATTTTTTCCTGTTCGTCGAACTTGATCTCAGGACGATCACGCCGACCTTTTATCTGTTAAGCAACGCACAGGCTCGTGAAACTAATCGGGTCAGTTCGGGGATGGGAAACTGTTATCCGGGCCAGGTGCGAAAGCTCGTAAAGCCGAATGATTTTTCCCTTTTATTTATCGTCAGCTAAGCGCTAATTCAGCCGTCCGCCCCGTCGCCATCTCCCACCGCCGCACCGCAACGTCGCAATAGACCGGGTCCAGCTCCATCGCGAAACACCGCCGCCCAGCGCGTTCGGCAGCGATCAACTGGGTGCCGGAGCCGCAGAAGGGTTCATAGATCAGGTCGCCCGGATCGCTGAAAGCGGTCAGCACTGCTTCGACCAGCGCCACAGGGAACACCGCCGGGTGCGATCCGGCCGCCCCAAGCCCGCCCTTGTGGCGCATGATGCGGAATACGGAATCGGGAATGCGGTGGCTCTGGATCGCGTTGCCGGTGCCGGTCTTGGCGTGAACGGTGCCGTCGGCCCCGCGCAGCCCACCGCCGCCGAGGGTTGTGCCCGCGTGCTTTGATGGAACTGTCTTGTGCGGTTTGCGGGGCGCGCGGTTGAAATGGAAAATGAACTCGTGCGACGGGGCCAGTCGGCCATTCCAGTCGCCCGGCAGACCAGGGCCCTGATCCCAGACATACCAGCCAAACCGTCGCCAGCCAGAGGCGCGCATCCATTCAACCCATCCCTCCCAATAGGGCAGCCATTCACCGTCTCGATGAACGAGGCCGAGATTGACCAGCAGCTGCGCTTCGCCCGCGACCGGGGCCGCTGTGAAGACGCCCTGCATCAGCACATCCCAGTCGCCGAGTTTTTCCCTGGCCGCGCCATAGTCGCGCTGCTGGGCATAGGGTGGCGAGGTGAACATCAGTGTCGCTTGTTCGCCCCGCATCAGCCTGGCCACGGCGGCAGGATCGGTGGCATCGCCGCAGCACAGCCGGTGTTTGCCCAGCGCCCAGATATCGCCGTGCCGTGTGATCGGTTCGGCTGGCGGTTCGGGGACCACGTCGGCGGTATCGTCGGAAATCGCCGGTCGCTCTTCGGCATCGGTCAGCAATGCGTCCAGTTCATCCTCGGGAATGCCGATCAGCCCGAGGTCGAAATCCTCCGCCAGCAGCGTCTGCAATTCCTGCATGAGCAGCGCCTCGTCCCAGCCACTCAGCTCGGTGAGCTTGTTGTCGGCGATGCGATAAGCCCGGCGTTGGGCCTCGGTCAGATGACCCAGCACGATGACGGGGGCCTCGGGAAGTCCGAGCTGGGTGGCAGCCAGGACACGACCGTGCCCGGCGATCAACTCGCCGTCGGCGGCGACCAGCACCGGGACCGTCCATCCGAACTCGGCCATGCTGGCAGCGATCTTGCCGACCTGGTCGGCCTCGTGGGTTTTGGCGTTGCGGACGTATGGTTTCAGCCGGGCGATGGGCCAGTGTTCAATCTGCCCCGGCAGGATTGGAGCGTTCATGCCGCGAGCCTCTTGGCCTTCAGTTCGGCGAAGGTCTCGCCTGTCTCGGCCAGCACAGCGTCGGCGCCAGTGAATTGCTGCCAGCGCTCGATGGCCACATCGACGTAAATCGGGTTCAATTCAATCCCGAGACAGACACGCCCAGTGGTTTCGGCCGCGATCAGCGTGGTGCCTGATCCCATGAAGGGTTCAAAGACCGCTTGTCCGGGACTGGAATTGTTCAGGATCGGGCGGCGCATACATTCCACCGGCTTCTGGGTGCCGTGCACAGTGGCGGCATCCTGATCCTTGCCCGAGATATGCCAGAGCGTGGTCTGCTTGCGGTCGCCCGCCCAGTGCCCCTTGCCGGTCTTCTTCACAGCATACCAGCAGGGTTCATGCTGCCAGTGATAGTCGCCCCGGCTGAGGACAAGCCGGTCCTTGGCCCAGATGATCTGCGACCGCACCGCAAAACCCGCTGCGACGAGGCTCTCGGCGACGGTCGCCGCGTGCAGCGCGCCATGCCAGACATAGGCGACGTCGCCGGGGAACAGCGCCCAAGCCTCGCGCCAGTCGGCACGATCATCGTTCAGCACCTTGCCGGTGCGTTTGGTCTTGGCGGCTCCCGTCTGGTTGCGCCAGGACGGGTCATATTCCACGCCATAGGGCGGGTCCGTCACCATCAGCAGCGGCGTCACATAGCCCAGCAGCCGTCCGACCACATCGGCGGACGTGCTGTCGTCGCAGATCAACCGATGCGAACCAAGCTGCCAGAGGTCGCCCGCGACCGACACCGGCGTGACCGGCGGTTCCGGAATGTCATCCTCGCCCTCAATGGGCCCGTCGTCGCCCAGCGCGTCCGGATCCCGCAGCAGGGCATCCAGGTCCTCGTCGGTGATCCCGAGCAGCGACAGGTCGAAATCTTCGGCCAGCAGCCCTGCGATCTCGTCGCGCAGTATCGCCTCGTCCCATTCCCCGAGCTCGGTAAGCTTGTTGTCGGCGATGCGGTAGGCCCGCCGCTCGGCTTCATCCAGGTGGCCGAGCCGGATCACCGGCACGTCGGTCAGCCCGAGCATTGTCGCCGCCAGCACCCGCCCATGTCCGGCAATCAGCTCGCCATCGTCGGCCACCATGCAGGGCACAGTCCAGCCGAACTTCGCCATGCTGGCCGCGATCTTGGCCACCTGGTCGTCGCCGTGCATCTTGGCATTGCGAGCATAGGGGCGCAGCCGGTCGATCGGCCACGTCTCGATCTCGCTAGGCGCGAAGACAAGGTCCATGGGATGACTCTCATTTTGGGCAGGGCAGACATGCCGGTGCGCGCGGCCGAGTGTGGCAGCGGCCGAATCGGGATCAGCGATGTGGAGAAAAACGAAAGCGCCCGAGAGGGATTTCCTCCGGGCGCTATTCTTCGATGATCAATAGGTAGGTCAAGGGGGGCAGCTTTGTCAATTGAAAAACGGAAGTGGATTCAAAGGCTTCTCCGTGGGTGGCTTCCGAAGCCTGGCTTCTGGTTCAGGAGGCTTCCCTGGATTTCACGGGGTGGATTCTTGACAGAAACAGTAAAATCCACCCTGAGAGCCGGGAGGACCAACGTAAGGCGCTGTAATATTGTGATTTTATTTCGCGCTTTCACCGAGGTGGCTTCCAAGTGGATTCCCCGGTGAAGAAGCCAGTCGCTAGCGAAATGCCGCGCTGCGCCCCCCCGTATACGTTCGGGCGCGGGGAGGAACCATTGGGAGGGGGGATCAACTCGCCTTGGCGTTGGCGACAAGGGCCTTAAAGTCGCTTTCGCCAATAATGCGGATGGGATGCCCGCCGCTCTGCATTTCCTCTGCCTTTCGGTGCTTGCTACTTTTGGTGTGCCCGGCAAGGACTGTCAGGTCCTGATCGCCAACGACCAGATGCGTTGTCTGCTTGGTCACTCCCGCCTTCACCGTCATGCCGACGCGGGCCGCAAGTTCAGCGGCCTCATTCCGCGACATGCCCAGTGCACCGGTGAAGACCACCACGGAACCGGCCAGTGCACCGGCAGGATCGCCGTCCTTGGTGATTGCGGCAGGAAAACTCTTTTTGGGAGCAGGCTTGATCAGGTCCTCAAAGGGAAGTCGAAGATGAGCTTCGGCGTGCAGCACGACCATCGCCGCGGCACGCGCGTCTTCGCCAGCGTCATGATGATGGAACTGGAGGTTCAGCGTGCGCTTCAGGTTCGCCAGCCCGTGTCCGCCGTTCCCCTTCAACTCTGGCCAAGCACGCCTTGCAATCTGGACGCTGTCGCTCCAACGCAGGTCCGGGGCGTCAATACCGCAGAAACCGCAGGCTGCATTCATAGCCCGCTTGTCGAAGTTGCTGTGTTGGACGAGGTGATGATTTGTCAGCAACTGCAGCAGTGATTCCAACGCGTCGGGGAAATGAGGCGCATCCGCGACATGATCAGGGCCGATTCCATGCAGCTGGATGTTGAACGGGTCAAACCGTGTGCGTGGATTGACCAGCATCGAGAAGGTCTGGATCTGGTTGTCGGGCTCAACACAGGCCAGGCCGATCTGGCAGATGCTGGCAACATCGCTGCAGGCGGTTTCAACGTCCAGCGCGACGAAGCGGAAGCTGCCCTCCGGCACGCGGTCTGCATGGTCGAATGCCGGTCTGGCAGGAGGACGGACGGTTTCCGGCGTTCGGTGTCCGGTAGCGACGGAACGAGGCTGGTTTCGTTGAGACGGTTCCGGAGTACGGCCGAACAGCCAGTCAAAAAGCGCCATGGGACAACCTCTCTGAAAAATACCGCAACGGGCCGCATAGCTCCGGCCAACCTCCAATATTCGCCCCAAAATCCGGGCGTGTGCGTGCCGGATTGACGGTCATGGAGCGCACAGCTTCGCATCCTCGAGCGTGCTCGCGTAGATCAGGCAGGTTTCCACGTCCTCCAGCCGCGCCGCCATTCCCCTCGCGATTTCGAGGTTCTCGTTGAAATCGTCGACCAAGTCGTTGTGCTTTCTCAGCAGCGCGTCATGCGCCTCGGCGCATTCGGTCACGTTGGATTTACAGGTGAACCCTTCGTAATCGCATTGGTAGCTGTCGAAACAGGCAGCGTTCTCACTCACGCATTTGCCCGAACTGGAGCAGACCGTATCGCCATAGCCGAGGCAAGCACCGCGGTCACCGTAGGAGCAGGTGAAGCCCTGTTGCGCGAGCGCGCCCGACGGGATCAGCGCGATGGTGAAGAGCAGCGTTTTGATTTTCATTCCGGGAGGTCCAGTTTTGGCAGCGCGCGGACGATCTTCATCGTCTCGAGGCTCACCGTGATGACGCGTTGGAACAGCTCCAGCGGATAGGCTGGGTTGTTCATTGTCTCGTTGGCGTAATCGTTGGCGTCGTTGACGATGCCGCTGGCCTTGTCGGTCTTGACCACCTGGCGCTCCATCACCCATTCCAGCGCGGGCTTGCCGTTGACGATGTAATCGTAGGCCTCCAGCGGCACGTCGGTCATGGTGATGTTGGCGTTGTAGATCACCGTGGTCTTGTCGGTGTCGCCGCGCTTGCCCGCGAATTTCATCTTGGTCACGCGGTAGAAAGCCTGCGCGTCCTTGACCACCCAAGTGCGCGGATCGCCCTGCTTATAGGTGGCTGGATAGGGCTCCACGGTCTCATAATTGACGTGGAGATCGCCCAGCGCGCGCCCGGCGTCGACGAAGGTGCGGAAGTCGGCGTAGGTTTTGACGCAGGGAATGCGGGGCAGTTCCTTGGTCAGGTTGTCGGCGTAGCGGTCGCGGTAGTCGTTTGAATGCAGCAGGCCGTAGACGTAGTAGAAGATGTCCTCCTTGGTGATCTCCTCGCCCGGATAGACCGCTTGGAAATGCGCCAGCCCGGCATCGGTGATCGCGTCGCGGCGCTGGAGCCCGGTGGACTGGCCCTCAAAGAGGCCGCCGGGATCCTCGTCATGCTGGTCGTAAAGGTAGAGCGAGACACACTGAGTTCCGCCATCGCTTTGAAGATCGGGAACGCGATCAACCATTAGTGCGAGTTGACCGTCTCCGTGCCATCTTTGCTTGATCATTATCACGCGGTTCACGGCTTCTCGATTTGGGAAGAACCGGGGCATAAGATAGCTGCTCCAGTTCAAGTCCTTGTCCTTATACAGCCATATGCTTTGATAAGGTCGATAGATGGCCTGCTGAAGCCGGTCCTCGTTGAAAGATAGATTTCTGCCTTTCTCATAGGATCTCAGAGTGGATTGGCACCACTTGAATCGATCAGCGCGTGTATCCGGCTTGTGATCGCTATCGGAGCGGCGCTCGTCGACCTGACGATTATAAAACGAAATCGATGTCTCAATTCGGTTCTCCAAATCGGATTTGGATGAACCGTATACCCAAGAATCTCGGTTTGTTTTTAGTCCGGCAGAATGCGTTTCGAAAACGGCTGGTTGGGAGCCATTCTTCTCGGATATATCGATAAACTTTCCGAAGTCGGCATCTCGCTGTCCCAGCCAATCGAAATTCTCGTTGGGCGTAACCCTCTCCCATGCCTCGGCATCGGTAATCCCGCCAACCGCACCGAAATCCCGAATGATCGCGAGCTTTTGCTTCTGATCCAGATAATCGCCGATATCGTGGAAGAAGATCCGACCATGTTCCACCGCGTCTGGGTTCTTGACGAAGACGCTTACGGCAATCGGTGCGCGGCTGCCCGAACCGAAAATCTTGCCACCTTCCTTGCGGGACTTTTCCCCGCTGGTCCGCTGGTTGCCGCGTAGGTGGAAAACATAGAGGTCCGTGAACTCTTCCGCCAGGCATGCGCGCATCCCATCAGCGGCGTTTCCATCCACCCATCCCGCGTTCGTAACGAAGGCCACGACGCCAGCATCCCCAATCCGATCTGAGGCCCAGCGGATCGCTCGGATATAGCTGTCGTAGAGCGACCGCATGTTGGTGTTCGCCGACCGTGCCGCGTAGGTTGATCTGATCCGTGCGTCCAGCCCCGGATAGATAACATTGGCATTGTCATCGTTCGCGGTCGATTGCCCCACCGAATACGGCGGGTTGCCAACGATCACCCGGATGTCGACCTCCTTCTGCCGTTTGCGGCGCTCGGAATTGTCGGGCATGTAGAGCGCCAGCTCGTCCTTGCCCTCATACATCTGGAAGGTGTCGGTGAGACAGATGCCCTCGAACGGCACGTAGTCGTCGCTCTCGGCGATCCCCTGATAGACGGCCTCGATGTTGATTGCGGCGATGTAGTAGGCCAGCAGGACGATCTCGTTGGCGTGGATCTCGTTGCGGAACTTGTGCTCCAGCTCCTCTGGTGCAATCAGGCCGGATTGCAGCAGCCGCGTGATGAAGGTGCCCGTGCCGGTGAAGGGGTCGATGATGTGGACGCCCTTGGACCCCAGCGTCTGGCCAAAATGCTCCTGCAACATCTCGTTGACCGAGTGCAGGATGAAATCGACGATCTCGACCGGCGTATAGACAATACCCAGCTTCTCGGTCGTGCGGGGGAAGGCGTTGCGGAAGAACTTGTCGTAGAGCTCGACGATCAGGCGCTGCTTGGCCTGCGGATCGGTGATCCCGGTCGAGCGCATCTTGACGCTGGCGTAGAACTTTTCGAGGTCCTTGGATTCCTTGTCGAGGTTGGCCTCGTTCAGCACATCCAGTACGCGCTGCATCGCGCGCGACACGGGGTTTTCAGCGGTGAACTTGTGACCTTCGAACAGGGTCTCGAACACGGGCCGCGTGATAATGTGCTGGGCCAGCATCTCGATGGCGTCGGCTTCGGAAATGGTGTCGTTCAGATCGTCGCGCAGTTCGGCCAGGAAGGCATCGAAGGCATTGCGGGCGTCTGTATCCGGGTCTTTCAACAAGGCGGTCAGGCGGGTGATGTGGTTCTTGGCGATTTCGGCGATGGAGGCGGACCAGTCCTCCCAATAATCGCGGGTGCCGCATTTCTTGACGATCTTGGCCATGATGGCGCGGGAGAATTCGTCGACGGAGAAGGTCATCTCGGTCTGAAGCGGATCACTTTCGAGCACCTCATCCCCGGCGCCGCCGTTGCCAGACCCGATGCCGGAACCTGCCGCCTTGGTCTTGGTGGGCAGTTTGTCGACAACTGCGGTGACAGATTTCAGCTCTTCTGATGCTGCATCTATTCCAACGATCTCGATGGAATCGCTGATGTCCTGCCCGAGCGACATCTTGTTGATGGTGCTGTCAAAGCGTTCATCATGGGCGCGCAGCGCGTTCAGAATCTGCCAGACGACGCGATAACGCTCATTGTCGGCCAGCGCCTGTTCGGGCGGAACCCCTGCGGGAACGCCGACCGGCAGGATGACATAGCCCATCTTCTTGGTGTCGGTCTTGCGCATGACGCGGCCAACCGATTGCACCACGTCGATCTGACTCTTGCGCGGGTGCAGGAACATGATCGCGTCGAGGGCGGGCACGTCGACGCCTTCGGACAGGCAGCGCGCGTTGGTCAGAATACGGCAAGTGTTCTCGCCGCCGCCGACTCTTAGCCAATCCAGCAGAGCGCCACGAGTCTTGGCGTTGAAGGTGCCATCGACATGTTCGATTTCGCATTGCAGATGGCTGGACGGCGCGTGGGCCTCAACCAAGCTGTCCTGGTCGAGGTATTCATCCACGACGGTGGTGAACTCGTCCCGGATCAGCTTGGAGCTGCGGATGTCCTTCGCAAAGGCCAGTGCGCGCCGCATGGGGTGAGGATCAGCGGTGACGTCGGCCTTGAGGTCGACCTTGGTCAACGCTTTGTAGCAACCGATAATCTTGGTCGCATCATCCAGCACCAGTTCGCTGCCCGCATCGCCAAGCCGCTTCTGCACCGCCGCACTGACCAGCCCCTCGTCCATCGCCAGGACGATGACCTTGTAATCGGTCAGCAACCCGTTCTGCACCGCCCAGCCGAACCCGCGATAAAACAGCGTTTCGCCAAAGAGGGCGGGATCGTCCATCGATGCCAGTTCGGCGCCAACTTCATCCGCCTTGCTGCGGACGTTGTCGCCGAAGATCCGGGGCGTGGCGGTCATGTAGAGCCGTTTGCGACCTTTGACGTGATCGTCGCTGTGAATCTTGACGAAGTTCGACTCTTCCTCGCCACCAAGCGTCGCACCGGTGGTGCGGTGCGCCTCATCACAGATGATCAGGTCGAATTCCGGCAGGCCAGCTTCCTGAGCGCGCGTCAGGGTGACGATCGATTGATAGGTCGAGAAGATGACCGTCATCCGCTCGGGATCGTGCTCGCCCGCATTTTCGGCGACCTTGGCCGGATCCGTGGTGGCGGGAAACGCCAGATCATGGATCTCGATTTCGGCAATGTCGTCGGTGCTTTTGCGACGCTTGCCGACGTGGGCATCCGAGCAGACAGCGAAGGCGCGGATCGGCGTTTCGGTGTCATTGGTCCATTCGCGTACAGTCTGGGACATCAGTGCAAGCGAGGGCACCATGAACAGCACCCGCCTGCCTTTTCCTGCGATGGATTCCGCTATTTTCAAAGAGGTGAAGGTCTTGCCAGTGCCACAGGCCATGATCAGTTTGCCGCGATCAGCTTCGGCCAGACCCAGCGCAACTTCGGCCAGCGCGTCACGCTGGTGGCCCAGAAGGGACTTCTTGGCGCTGAGGACGATTTCGCCGCGTGCCTCGAAGATCGTCCAGTCGATCCGGCTGTCCCGAAGATCGGTGAGGCCGATCCGGACAACGGGGATTGTTTGCCCCCGGATCATTTCTTCGGCGTTCGTGCCCCATTCGCGCTCTGTCGTGTCCAGAACCACGCGTCGCCGGAACGGCTCCTTGCCGGAGGCCGAGATGAAGCTGTCGATATGCGATTTCTGGATCCGGGTATCGGCGGCATAGAATTTTGCCTGGATCGCTGCAAACCCATCCTCGTTGCGCAGTTTGGCGACCAAATCGATGCCGACATCTTTGCCATCCCAGCTGTTAGCCTGCGCCCATTCAGACCACGACCAGACCGCTTCGTATTCTTCGGCCTGGACTGGGTCGTTCAAAAAGAATGCCAAGGCGAGGCGCTCGAAGTAGGTGCCTTTCTCGCGCTCGGTGACGGCTGCATCGCGATAGGATTGAAGGATTCGATCGATAGCAGTCATAAACGTCCCAAGTAATATTTTCCTTCAGGTTAGCGCCCATCAACGTGACGTGCGACCCATATTTCCTGCACCTTGGGCCACCTGATTTGAAGTTGCGCTGTGGCATAGCCGCCCGCTTTAGCGCACGCTCATGATCTTACCGGTATCCAGCTTCTTGACGTAATCGACCGCGCTGCCGTTCCAGTGGTAGGCGAAATGCGCCCCCTGTGCGGGGATCGGAACCACGTCGGGCCAGAACGCGGCGATGCAGTTGCCGCCCGCAAACCTCACGCTGGGCCAGGTGATGCCGTCAGAACCCGCCGCGCGGCGCTGGGCGCCAAAAAGCTGCGATGCGGCGTAGTCGTCGGGATCCAGCAGGTCGGCCATCCCGGTGACATCGTCAAATTCGGCATCGACAGACCCGATCAACTCGCGAAACTGCGATGTCCAGCCGGGAGCTTCGTCCGTAGCCAGCATGGTTCTGGTGTGGTGATGGATGGTTTCGGCAATCGCGACCTCGGTGCTGTCGCCCGCGTAGTAGAGGCCAAATGTTCCATCGGAGAATCGCCCCGGCCGCCGCGGCGAGCAATGCACGAAGGGGGCCATGACCCAGCTTGCGCCGGTTCCTGTGACGCGCCGGGCCACGGGGACCTTTGCGAGATCGCCGATGCTGTCGCGGATGCGCGGGTTGAACTTGGCTTCGGCCGAGGCCAGCGCCTCCCAATCGGCAGGGTCGGCAATGTCCTCGAACAGGTCAATCGGCGGATAGATCGAGCGGATGATCCGGGCTGTGCGCGGCCAGATCACGCGGCGCACCGGTGCGGTCACCACGCCCCGCGCTCGGCGTCCAGATAGCTGCGCAGGTCAATCAGGTCGGTGATCTCGCCGCGCATCATGATGTCGAGCGCGCTTTGGCCGTTGAAGGCCGCGTTTGGTTTTCTGATCCAGTCATAGCCGCGCGCGGGATCGGTGAACAGATAGCGCAGGCCCTTGTGAATCCCCATCAGGATCGCCATGCGCGCCCGCAGATCGCGGTCGATCCGACCGATGCTGCCGTCCTTCCAGCGCGCCCATGTGCGCTGGGCCATGTCGCCCAGCAGGGTGCGGGCCTCGATATCGCTGAGCTGCCAGGCGCGAAACAGGTTTACGGTGGTGCGCGCGAGAGCAGCCGCCTCCTCGTCCGTGATGGCGGGAAGGTCCGGGCGGGACGCGGTGGGTTCGATCGTGGCAAACTGCATGGCAAATCTCCTGTGGCAAATATATATAGGTTACATGCCATTTGGCAAGGATCAGTTTCCGGTGAGATCGCTCCGCGCGTCAGTGCCACGGTCGCACTTTCGGCATTGCCGCTGTCACCTCTACCTCCCGCAGCATCCCGCCTGCCACAAGTCCATCACGCACCCAATCCAGCGCCTGCCACCAATCCTCGTAGCCGCGCCGGGCGGAGGCGATCTGCTCAGGATGCGGCCGCCAGGTGACCGGGCAGGCCAGAACCTCCACTGTCCGCCATTTGCCCCGGGTCTGCACCCGTTCGGTGCCTACAACTTCCGTCACGGCCCGAACGCCATGCTGGTTTTGCCGCGTCTCAACCGGCACACAGCGCGGCACGACGCCGGGCATCCAGTCCGGGGTCAGCCCGGCGCGGGCCAGCTCTGCCACGCGGATCGCCATGCGGATGCCGCCTAGGCTGTCGGGCATTCCGGCGACGGTGGCGGCAATCACCTCAGCATCCGCATGGGTGTAGCTGCCCATCTTGTGCTGGCCGCCATCGACCTTGCAGCCCAGCGCAGCACGCTGCATCAGGACGTATTCGAGGCCAAACCCAAAGCCCTCCTCAACCACATCCTCCGGCGGCGGCAGTTCCAGCTGTGCCTTTTCCACCCGGAATGCCCATTCCAGTGCCGCCTGCACGCTTAGCGCGCGTTTCACCTTTGTCCCGCCAGCCCGGCCAATCCGTTCCTGCATGCTCATGGCTGCAATCCTTCAAAAAGGTTCATTTGCGCTGGGTCTTCCGGCTCGTCCATCGGTCGCCAGATCCACGGGCCCGAGGCCATGGGCAGCCGCGAGAGAGCGCCACGCATACGCTGCTGCCAGTGGATGAACGCCGTTGCCGAGCAGGCGCAGAGCGCGTGCCCGATGGGCCAACCCATCAGCCATCCGACGAAGAGCGGATTGAGCCGCCGCCGCGCCCGGGCTCTCAGGATACGCCGCGAGACGGCCCGCCCATGCGAGGCAATCAGATAGGCCCAAAGCGGGCGCGAGATCGGGGCGTGCAGCGAGGATTGCCGCCCATCCGGCGGGGTCCCCTGGTCCGGGCGGGTGAAGCCCTGTTCCGCCCGATAGTGCAGGATATCCATCCGGGACTTCCCATCGGCGCGGGTCACGCTGGCCGGGCTGCTGCCCTTCCAGTTCTGTGCGGCCGGTGTCGGCCATTGCGCTGCCTGCGCTGGCAGGGGCGGCCTCCCGCCCGAGCCGTAATTCTGCCCCGGACCGCCTTTCGCGCCATCCGTCGCCTTCGGCGTCGACCAGTTGGTGATGCCCAGCGCCAGCGCTTCTGCCTTGCGGGTGAAGTCGCTGTTCCCCGCCGGGTTGTAGCTCGCGGTGCCGGGATGCAGACCCATCGGTGTGGGCCAGGATGAAGATGCGCAGCCGCTGGTGCGGCGCGCCGACTTCTGCCGCGCTGAACAGGCCCGCCGCAGGCGTGTAGTCCATGTCCCAAAGCTCTCGCAGCACGGTTTCAAGGCCGAGGGTGACGTGCCCGGCGACGTTCTCGAGGAAGACCCATTCGGGGTTACATTCGCGGATGATGCGGGCGACCTCGGGCCAGAGGTGGCGGGGATCGTCGGCCCCTCCGCGATTTCCGGCGGCGCTGAAGGGTTGGCAGGGATATCCGGCGAGGACGGTGTCGAAGGCACCGCGGAAGAGCCGGGCGTCGAAGCTTCGCAGATCGTCCCAGATCGATGCCGGGGCGAAATATCCCGCGCGCTGGGCGGCGATGAGAACCGCGCGGGGCCAGTCCTCCCATTCGACAAAGGCGCGGGTGTGATATCCGGGCTCGGCGAGCATGAGGCCCAGATCGAGGCCTCCGCCGCCTGCGCAGAGGGACAATCCGTGCCGGGGACGTGACACCATGCCATTCACCGCACTCCCCGCAGCCGCAGCCGCTCGGCCGTAACCAGCCCGCGCGCCAGCATCAAACTGCACATGGCGGTGCTGATCATGCCGTTGGGCAGGTATTCGTCGGAGTTGACCTTGGCGGCGTAGAATTCCGCCAGTTCATCCGGGCTGGGTGGTGGCTTGCCGTGGGTTTTGCGGCTGCGTTTGGCTTTCCGGCCGCTTGCATTTTCCGCGGCTGCCTGCACATCGCGCTGGGCGGCGCGTTCCATGAACCGATCCAGCGCCTTGGGGCCATCAGGCGGATTGGGGTGATCGCAGCGGGACTCGGTCGCGACCTCAATGATCCGATCTTCGGAGAGCCCGAGGTCATCGATCCAGCGGCGAACGTGCGACCGCGCTGGCCAACCCTGCCACCAGCTCGGTAGGGTCGCATTGCCGGCAAAGCCCAGCGCGCCGCAGAGCTCTGCGAAGAACCGATCAAAATCGGCCTCGCGCGCAGCCGCGTCCTCCTCCTCCTTTAGTGGTTCCCTTAGTGGTTCTCTTACAGGGTTAGTGTCCGGATTCCGGACACGGGATTGGCCATTTTTCGGACACGGGTCGGGGCAAAAATCGGACACGGCTTTTTGCGTTTTGCCATGTGCGATTTCCGGACACGGCTCGGTCTGACCGGCTGCATGGGTTGAGTTTTCCGGGCCGGTTTCTGGCTCATGATCGAGGTCGAAAACCCCGTGTCCGGTTTCCGGACATGGCTCGGGATCATCTGGCGTAAAGCCTTTCTCAAAGCCCAGGATATAGCGTGTCGACATCTGTCTTTTACTGACCGGATCGAGGCGCGGCACCCGGCGCAGCAGCCTGGCTGCCTCGAGCAGGTCCAGATGCGCGTTCAGGGTGGAGCGGCTGATCTCGCAATCGTTCGCCAGCCGCTCCTGCGATGGAAAGCAGCCGAAATCCGGGTTAAACCGGTCGCTGAGATGCCAGAGCACAATCTTGGTGGTGGGTTTCAGTCCGCGCTGCTTGATCGCCCAGTTGGTGGCCTCGTGACTCATGGCGACGCCCTCCGCGCTGGGCGGACACGGCTGGTGAAGCCATGATCGGCCAACGCGCCCAGCGCGTCGTCGAGCGAGCGCACGAGCGCCCAGCCGAAGCCCTGCGCCAGCACGGCGTCGCGAAACGCCTCCTGGTTGGGGCGCAGGCGACCCTTCGGGGCCTTCAATTCCAGAAACAGGACGCGCCCGTCGCAGAGCACCATCAGGTCGGCAAAACCTGCGTACACGCCCATACCGACCAAAATAGCCTGGCGTTTCGCGCCGCGGGGGCCAGCTACGGTCACCTCATTGGCGCAGTGATGGATGATGGCCGTGCGCGGCAGGGCAACGCGCAACGCCTGCACGACCGCGCGCTGCAGATCGGCCTCGGGGGTGCCGCGCCGCGTCATTGCGCGCCCCTCCCATCTTGATCCCGCCGCTGGACTGATCGGGCTGACTGCCGTGCGTCGATGACCACCAGCAGAATGCGGGCGTCCTCGCATTCCTGTTCGGTCTCGCCATGCTGAACGAGCATATTGCAGGCGAGCCGGACCAGGTGGTCCGAATGGTGGACCACGTCGGCCAGGACGGCGCGGGCCTCGCGCCGCCGCTCGTCGATCCAGTCCGCGCGAGCCGCGTCCCGCGCGTGGGGTCCGCGAACGGGGGTGGGCGCGTTCATCGCCGACCTCCCGCTGTCTTGACCCGCGGCATTTCCTGCGCGGCCAGCCAGTCTTCCACCGCGCGGCGCCGATAGAGCACCATGCGCCCCGCCCGCACGCAGGGCGGTCCGACCCGCCGGGCTTCCCATCGCCCGAGGGTGTCGACCGTCACGCCCAGCGCATCGGCCAGTTCCTTGCGGCTGATCCAGCCCGACAGCAGGGCTGCGGCGGTCGTCTCCGGTTCAGTCTGTGATTGAATCATCTCTGCCTCCTGTTTGCCGCCCGGCGTGGGCGGATGTCGTCAGACAGCGAGAACAGATCGGCAGGGGTGGCGGGGTGGCGCAGGGTGGCGCTCATTTGCCAGCACCGATGCCACCCCTTGTTCTATTGATGTTTTGCGAGGGGGCGCTCTGGATCGGAACGAATCAATCAGCAAGTTCAACTGTCAAGAAAGGAGTTCGGTTGTGTTCGCTGTTTGTTCTGGCGTTCATCCATAGGGAGAGTCGTTTGGAGAATCACAGCGAAAGGGGCCAGCAAATATGGGTGAGGTTATTTTTGATCCGAGCCTGGTCTTTCCCCGCCCACTGCCATCGCGGGCTTTGCGCGCGGCTGATTTCCATTCGCTGTCTGCCAGGCCTCAGGCCGCTTCCGTCACGAGCGCGCTGTGTTGGTCAACGCCAAATAGTTAAGAAGGGAGGTGAGGCATGGCATTGCCACCGCGCGTCTATTTTACATTGCACGAAGCCGCAGCCCGCTGGGACTGCACGCTCGCCGACATTGCTGGCTGGGCGTCCGTCGGTCTGTTCGATATCGTCACGGCCATCGCGCCGGTGACATCGGGATCGCAGATTGTGGCCGGATACGTTGTCGTCTCGGTCACGGACATCCTGCAGATGTTCCGGCGCTGCGGAACCGGGCCGACAAAGTGCTTTTTGCGACGCGTGCGGCTGAAGAATCACGAGGACTGGATCATGATCGCGGACCCGGCCGAACGGATCGAGGTCACGCTGGCAGACCTGCTGATCATGGCCGAGGAGGTTCGCCGTTTCGAGACGGAGTGCGATCTGCTCCGCCGCCCGGCATCGCACATCGGGTCGACCGCCCGCTATGACTGGGATGGGATGTACATCTCGCTGATCCGCCGCGTTCATGAATACGGCATTCCTGAAACACAGGCCGAATGGGTCGGGGAGGTGCAGGAATGGTTCGTGGAAAAGTCCGAAAGCGGCGAGGTGCCGGATGAGCGGACGATCCGGCGCAGACTCACGCCGATCTGGAAAGCGCTGCGCGAGACCTGCTGATCATCAGAATGCCGAGGCGCGGAAGATCATGCCGTCTTCTGCTCCTCGCCGGAATCATGGACCAGTTTCGGCTTGGGCCGGAATGCGCTGGCGACCGCATCGACGCCCGCGCGCAGCGGCGAGTCCATCAGATGGGCGTAGCGCTGTGTTGTCTGCATCTGGCTGTGACCCAGAAGCTTGCCAATCATTTCCAGCGATGCGCCGCCGCTGACCAGCAGGGAGGCAAAGGTATGGCGCAGGTCATGGATCCGGACGTCGGGGATCCCGACCTGCTTCTGGATGTTCGCCCAGAAGCGGCGAATTTCCTTCACGGGCTGGCCCGGCACATCGCCCGGAAACAGCAAGGCGCAGCCGCGCGGTACCAGCAGCTGGCGCTGGCGCACGATCGCCGCCGCCTCGTCCGAGATCGGCAGGCGGTGAATCTTGCGCTGCTTGGTCATGCTGGCGGGCTTCGACCAGCTCAGATGCTCGAGGTTGAAATGCTCGAACCGCGCCTGGCGGACCTCACCAACCCGCGCGCCGGTCAGCATGCAGAGCCGGATGATGTCGGCCGACCGGCGATCCTCAGCCGTCTCCAGCGCCTCGGCCAGCTTGCGGATTTCTTCGTGTGACAGGAAACGTTCGCGTGGATTTTCGATCCGGCGGCGGAAGCCGGACGCCGGATTGTCCTCGCGCCACCCCCAGCTCACGGCATAGGTGAACATCTTGCGCAGCACTTCGCCGGTCCGGTTGGCGCGCACCGGGGTCGGCTTGGCCCCCTGCAGCTTTCGCGCCCGGTTGTTCGGCTTGGCTTTCGAGGGCCGGGGCCGACCGGCCGCGACCTTGTTCAGCAGTTTTTCGACATCGTAGGGCGTGATTTCCGTCACCAGCCGGTTGCCCCAATCCGGTGCCACCAGCTTGGCCAGCATTGATTTCTGGTCCGAGGCGTTGGTCGGTGATAGGTGCGGCAGGTGCACCTCGGTATAGCGCTCGATCATATCCTTCACGCGCGGCGCATCGCGCCCGGTTTCCTTCTGGCCCAGCGGGTCGGCCCCGGCGTCGATCTCGCGGCGCAGTTCCTTCGCCCTCTCGCGCGCAGCTGTGGTCGACCATTCGGGCCAACGGCCGATGGTCATCCGACGCTGCCGCCCGGCATGGCGGTAATCGATGGTGAACGCCCGGTTCCCCGAGCGGTAGATGCAGACGGCGAACCCGCGAACATCTGTGTCGAAAATCTGGTAGTCCCGTCCCTGCGCCGGTTCGGCGTCACGGACTGACTTTTCATTCAGACGCAATCGGTTGACCATGCAACTCACCCTTCCTTCGTCACTCCATGACGCGTAAATTCGTGCCGCGATCAAGCGAAGCATGGCGAGGAGGGTGGCGGGGTGGCGCAGGGTGGCGGTCATGTGACCGCGGCGCGCCACCCGGAGATGACTCGAGGGTTCGATGGGCCGACCACGGACCTTCGCTACACCCTTCACAAACGGCAGCACGCACGGGAATCGGCTCATCAGTGTGACGCCAAGAACCGTCCGCGCCGGGCGATCAGATCACGAAAAGGTTGCACTCGGTTCAGAAGGTGATGAGGTCCGTAAACCGAGGGTGCCATGCGCAGAGCTGAGAACAGTCTCTGCGAGCGCCGCCGCACGGCTGTCCTACTTGGTGGTTGACCCTAAAAAGCAGATGCTGTCATCATTAGCATAAACTACTGGGGTGTCGAATGGACGCGAAGATTAAAGCGCGATTTTATCAAGTCGAAAATGTTGGAAAAGAAGACGCCACGTTATTTGATTGCCTGCATCAATTATGGGCCCACGCCAACCGCACAGCCTATGAGACGATCTACGGCGATGTCCGGGTCAGAATTGAGAATTTTGCCAACGATCCGGCTGTAGTCGGCGACGGGTTCATTGACGGGGAGTTTGTGCGCCAGCAGACAGACAACATCCCGCCTTTCGCAGAGCAGGGGCAACCGCTCGAAGGGAACGTCCGTCCACTGGGGCATCGCTGTGCCTTTCGATATCACGCTCAGTTAAATGTGCTTCTGCTGGAGAGCAGACGCGAGGCTGTGACGCCCATTCGGATGGATGCCTTGGTCAAGGCGCGCCTGAACCCTCACCGAGGGTTCTTCTTGTCACCGGTCCTGTCTCAGGCCGCGCTTGAAAAACTGCGCAACGGCACCCCCAGACGTGTTACATTCAGAGTCGCTCGCCCAGCTGAGATGGAGGTAGTTGAGGGCGAAGACCTCGGTTTAGAGGAGAATCTAGCAAGGTTGCAAAACCACTTTGAGGGACCAAATATTGAAGTGACGGCGAGTTGGCCCCGAGGAAACCGAGACGGCATCCTGAGCCAGAATGCGATTGCTCGGACCATCCGGTGGGCTACGGGAAATCGTGACCATGTCGAGAAGTTGCAGGTCAAGATTAACGAAGAACCCGACGCAATCGATATCTTCTCTGAGCAGATGAAGGTGGTCGACGTTCTTGATCTTGACAGCCATAACGTCGACAGGAATTACGCAACACGCCGTGCATTCCTTGCTCAGAGCTTTAACGATCACCTCCCGATCCTGCGGAGGCTTTATGGAGCGTAATGCAGTTAACAGCCACGATATCGAGGAAGACTAACACCTTCCTGTCCAGTGCCCCAGTTGCAAAGGCTTTAGGGTTGGCAATGGTTGCTGCGCTGTTGATCCAAGCCGCTTCGCAGGGTGACGAGTTCAACGTATCCTCGATATACTCAGGTGTCTTCGGCCTTCTGTCACTGTTCGCAGGATTCCTAGCTACGTTCTTCGTTTTCATCGCGACTAAGAGCAACAAGTTTTTAGAGGCAATCAAGAACACGATCACTTTCAAGCAGATGCTCGGTCTGCTGAAGTTCACCATATTGTGGACCCTTATGGCAATCGGCGTGACGTTCATTCTGACGATTGTTGAGCCCAAAAACTTTGCCTTGTGGAGTATTGTCCAAGTGGTTGTTTTTGCTTGGTCTTGGATCGTCATTTTGATCGGTGTGAACTTCGCCCGCTGTGTGTCGATGTTCTTCAGCATTGTTGACCATGATGCGAACACGGAGTGAAATACAACCTCCGATTACCTGCTGCGCTTCGCACAACAATTAGCTTCGCGCTGGTGATAGCTGATGCCGTGCGCCTTGCGATTCGCAGCTGCGGACGGAGGAGTTCATAGGCTACACTAAGCACTTCCTTCCGCTGTTTTGTTGCCATCTGGCGCGTCCTGCGCTTAGATTGACCACCAGCTAAAGGGCTGCCTCCAGACGTCGGCTGTGCGAGGCACGAACGGCAGGTTAAGGCCGTTCGTGATCATATCCAGTGGGATAAAGGATTGGCCACCTCAACGCCACCTCAACCCGCATACGTCGTTTTGGCGCGGTCGATGACGGTCAAAACCGGTCAATGTCGGATGTCGTCGGAGTGGAAAATGCGCGCAATCAAAGGCTTGGCGCGTAAGTCATTGAAGTACATAAGTTATTGTAATCGTTGTATTATCGGCTCATAACCTGAAGGTCGTAGGTTCAAATCCTACCCCCGCAACCAACCATATTATTTGCGAAAACCTCCGCAGGCTTTGCCGCGGAGGTTTTCGCATTTCTGGCTCACGTCCGCGCGGGCCGCGTGGGAGTATCCGGGGGTGGTTCCCCTCGGTCTGAAAGCGTGTCGTGTATTGGTCGCTATCATCCGATAGCCTGATGTCAAAGGCGTCCAGAGGTGCGTCCCTCGAGCGTCTTCGCTGGGATCTATCTACCATCGCCGATAGCGGCCTCGAGTGGATCGCGCATCCGGACGCCGGTTCGCAGCGGACGGTGCGAACACCGAGCCCGGTCTCGTCGTCCGGGCGAATACCATTGCATCGGGAGACTTGAAATAGTAAGTGGATACTATCTAATGTGGGCTCGGCGTCATCCGCCACGACATCGCGCTCGCTGCTTCCCGTGACGTCCGCTCGGGCAGCAGGCCGAAGGAGACGGATGATGAAGATTCGACGTTCATTGTGGATCCTTCCGCCGATCGCGTTGGGCGTCGGTATCGCCGTTTGGCTGATGCTGGCGGCGGAGGCCCCCGAACGGATCGAACAGACCGAACGCAGCGTCGTCGCCCGTATCCTTACGGCGGAGGCGAGGCAGGTGAAAACCGTGGCGCGTGGATATGGGAACGTGAAGGCGGCCCGCAACTGGGAAGCGGTGGCCGAGGTCGCTGGAACCGTCACCTGGCGGCATCCTGATCTGGAGACCGGCAATGTCATTCCCGGAGGAACCACGGTTCTGCGGATCGACCCGACCGCCTATGAACTGGCCGTTGCCGAGGCAGAAGCCGATCGGGCCGCATTGCACGCAGACGCCGCGCAACTCGCTGTCGACGAGGCGAATACCGCCGGACTGCTCGCGCTCGAGGAAGAACGGTTGGCGCTGGCCAGCGCCGAACTCGCGCGCATTCGCGACCTCGCCGGGCGTGGCGTGGCGACGCAATCGGCGCTCGACGCGCAGGAGCGCACAACCCTGCAGGTGCGCCGGAGCGTGGAAGAATTGCGCAACGCGCGTGCGCTGATCCCGTCGCGCCGCGCCCGGGTGGATGCGCAGATGGCGCGCACGGAGGCGAAGCTGGCCCGTGCACGGCGCGACCTTGCCAAGACCGAGATCGTGGCGCCCTTCGATCTCAGGGTCGGAAAGGTACATGTCGAGCGCCACCAATACGTGGCGACCGGGCAGCCGCTGGTGTCGGCCGATGATATCGGTCGCGCCGAGATCACCGCGCAGATGCCGGTCCAGTCCTTCCGGCGCCTGCTGCGCGGAGCCGCCGACGGTGATCCAATGACCCCCGCAAGGATGCCCGAGCGCTTCGCGAACGTTTCTGCCGAGGTGCGGCTGGTCTCGGACCCTTCGCAGGTCTGGACCGGCCGGTTGGTGCGGGTGGAAAGCGCACTTGACCCTCAGGCACGATCGGTGCCGGCGATTATCGCGGTCGACGATCCCTATGCCGGGGCGAACCCGCCGCTGCGCCTGCCGCTAGTGCCGAACATGTATGTCGAGGTGATCCTGACGGGACCGGCGGGCGATGATCGGGTGACCGTGCCGGCCAGCGCGGTTCACGAGGGCGATATCGTTTACTTGCGGAATGACGCGGGGAGGCTGGAACAGCGCGCGGTCACGGTCGACTGGAGGCAGGGCGGGATGGCAATGCTGACGGACGGCATCGCGCCGGGCGAGGAAGTGATCCTCGACGACCTGATGCCGGCGATCCCCGGCATGCTCGTGAAATCGGCGGAGCGATCGGAATGATCCGCTGGTTCGCCTTGCATCCCACCGCGGCCAACCTTCTGCTCGTGCTCATCTTCGCGGCTGGTCTGATGGCCGCGCCGACGCTGAAGCGCGAAACCTTCCCCGATTTCCGCCCCACCGAGGCGCAGATCAGCGTTGTCTATCGCGGTGCCACTGCCGAGGAGGTCGAGGATGCCATCTGCCGCCGCATCTGGGATGCGGTCGAAAGCGTCGAGAACCTGAACGAACTGACTTGCACCGCGCAGGGCGGCATCGCGCGGGCCGTCGCCACGATGGAGGCAGGCGCCGATGCCGAGCGCTTCGTCAATGACGTCCGTACCGAGGTGACGGCGATCGACGATTTCCCCGACCAGGCCGATCCCGCCATCGTGCGCGAGCTTCACCGCACCGACAACGTCACCTCGGTCGCCATCGCGGGCGACTTGCCGCCCGCTCACCTGGAGCGCTACGCGACGGAGCTTCAGGACAAGCTGTCTGCCCTTTCCGGGGTGGCGAAAGTGACGCTTTCGGGTTTCGGTGAGCGGCAGTTCCGTATCACCGTTCCCCGCGCCGTGATGGAGCAGCATGGTCTGACAGTCGCCGGGTTGGCCGAGACCATCGGCGCACAAAGTATCGACCGCCCTCTTGGCACGCTTGAAACCCCTGATCGCGAGATAAGTCTGCGTTTCACGGATGAGAGGCGCAGCGCCGCCGAGCTCGATGCACTCGTGGTGACGTCGCGGCCGAACGGCGCCGAACTGACCCTTGGCCAGATCGCGACGATTACAGAACGTTATAACCCCGAAGAGGAACGCGCATTGCTGGATGGACAGCGCGCGGCTTTCCTTCAGGTGAACAAGGCACTGGGTGCCGATGCGCTGAAGGTCTTCAACAGCGTCGGTGACCTGGTGGCGGCCGAGCGCGACGTTCTGCCGGACACACTCCGGTTGGAGGTTGTCAAGGACATGACCAGCATCGTGCGCGACCGGCTGACGATGCTTGTCGAGAACGGCGTGCTGGGCCTGATACTGGTCGTCGCGATAATGAGTGTCTTCTTTCGCCCCGGCTTCGCGATCTGGGCGGCGATGGGCCTGCCGGTGGCCTTCATGGGCGCCTTCGCCGCGATGGCGTTGCTGGGCCTGTCACTGAACATGATGACGCTTGTGGCGCTGCTGATGGCGATTGGGATCGTGATGGACGATTCCATTGTAATCTCCGACGCCATCTCCGAGGCGGCCGCACGCGGGGCCTCACGCGCGGAGGCGGCGGTGACGGGCACGTTGTCGGTGATGCCGGGGGTGCTGTCCTCCTTCGCGACCACCATCGCGGTATTCGGCCCGCTGGCCTTTCTCGCCGGGGAGCTGGGGGCCATCCTCGAAGTGGTGCCACTGGTACTGATCGCGGCCCTTGCGGCAAGCCTGGCTGAGGCGTTCTGGGTGCTGCCGCATCACTTGGGCCACGGGCTGAAAGGAGCCGATAAGCCGTCCTCGCGGTTCCGCGCGGCGTTCGATGCGCGGTTCGAGCGATTCCGCGAACGACGGATCGGCGGGCTGGCGGATCTCGCGATCCGCTGGCGCTACCTCGTGACCGGGCTGACCATCGCCGCGATGATCGGAACCGCCGCCCTGCTGGCGGGGGGGCATCTCAAGCGCGAGGCGATCCCGGCTATCGACGGCGACGTGATCGAGGCGCGTATCCTCATGCCGCAAGGCGCGCCGCTGGCCCGTACCGAGGAGGTGGCAGAGCGGGTGAGCGCGGCCCTTGATAGGGTCAACGCCGCACTCACGCCCGACCAACCTGATAGCGCGGTACTGGTGCGATCGGTGCAGACGCGGTTCAACCACAATGCCACGGCGGGCGAATCCGGTCCGCATGTCGCCACCATCGCCGCCGACCTCCTGAGCGCTGAAAGGCGGACCGTCACCCTGGACCAGATCGTGACACTTTGGCGCGCGGAGATCGGCGATGTGCCCGGCGCCATCGCGATCCTGTTGACCGAGCCGGGACTTGGACCACAGGGGATCGCCATCGAGATCCGGTTGTCCGGGCCGGACCTCGATCGGCTCGCGGAGGCCGCCGACCTGCTGCTGGCCGAGACGCGGAGCTATGCCGGCGTGTTCAACGCGATACACGACCTGCGTCCCGGGAAGCCCGAGCTGCGCCTCCGCATGGCCGAGGGTGCTGCCGGGCTGGGATTGAGCGCGCGCGACGTGGCCGATCAGGTCGGCGCTGCCTTCCTGGGGAGGGTGATCACCACTGTCCAGCAGGGCGACATCTCTTACGAGTTGCAACTGGAGCAGGCAGAGGACGATCGTAACTCGCGGGACGACCTGCGCGACTTCACCATCACGCTGCCTGACGGGCAGGCGGTGCCGCTCTCGACCGTGGTGCATATCGATGCGGCACGGGGATGGTCTGCGATCAATCATGTCGACGGGCAACGCACCGTGACGGTGCAGGCCGACGTGGATACCCGCATCGGCAACGCCGACGCCATAGTGGCGGAACTGGCGAACGGCTTCCTGCCGCGACTGATCTCCGACATGCCCGGTCTGAGTTTCGAGATCGGCGGGCAGAGCGCCAATTCCGCCGAAACCGTTGCCTCGATCCTGCGCGGCTTCCTGATCGGGCTGATCGGGATCTACGTCGTGCTTTCTTTCCAGTTCCGCAGCTATGTGGAGCCGGTGATCGTGATGCTGTCGATTCCGCTGGCCTTCATCGGCGTCGTGGCCGGACATCTGATCATGGGTTACAACATCTCGATGCCGTCGCTTATCGGCGCAGCCTCGCTGGCGGGAATCGTGGTCAACAACGCCATCCTTCTGGTGCAGGTCATCAAGCTCCGCATCACCGAAGGAATGGATGTGGCCCGCGCCGCAGGTGAAGCCAGCCGCGCCCGGTTCCGCCCGATCCTGATGTCGGTCTCGACCACCGTGATGGGATTGGTCCCGCTGCTGCTGGAAACCAGCACACAGGCGCAGACGTTGAAGCCGCTGGTGATCTCGGTGGTCTTCGGCCTCTTCTCGGCCACGATCCTCGTGCTGATCGTCCTTCCTGCCTTCTACGCCATACTCGCGGACATGGGGCTGGCGCGGGCCGGGCGGACGCCGGTGAGCCGTGTCCCGACATCTTGACGACGAAGCAGGCGGCTTTTCTCTGCGTTATTCCGCCAGCATCGGAAAGCGATCGGTCGCGTATCGGGCGTGGCAGGCTGTGCAAGCCTCGATCATCCGGCCGAACTCGGCATGCTGCGCGCCCCGGTCACCATCGCGGCCCGCTTGCGCAAGATCGGCCGAAAGCCGGTGAAAGGCCTTGTCTCGTGCCACGAAGTTCTCGGGCACTGCAGCCATCAGGTCCTGCTTGTCCTCTGGTGTCATGGATTGCTGCAGAATGAAACTGTCGTGGATCTGCTGCGCCAGGTCCGCGACCCTGGCATCGTCGCCGGCGATCAGCGCCGAGAGGATGTCCTTGCTGGCCTGTTCGATCGACTGCATCTCCTGGCGAAGCAGGTCCCGCAGCTTGGGCGTCAAGTCCGGGGAAACCGGGCTCATCTCCTCACCGACTGCGGGTAATGCAACCGCCAAGCCGAGCGTTCCCGCGATCGTGGCGGCGAGAAGCCGCGTCCGTCCTGTCCGTTCATACCGCTGCATCTTGGGTTCCCTTTCGTTGGTGAATGCATGTTTCGGCGATGGTCGCCTTGCGACTCCCGATCGACCCGACCGGAGTGAGGACCGCGAGTCCGCCGGGAGCGCGACGAGGACGGCCGTCACCTGGATATCCCTTCGCTGGTTGGCTATGGACAACCACGAATCAAGATAGTAATTGGTTGCTATGTTGATTCCAAGCCAAGATGTGTCGCCAATTCGATTGTCGATACGGTGACAGGCGGGGCTGCGCGGATGGCAGGCGGAGGCAGGCTGTTGACCAGGACAAGACCGAAAAAAATCCCGGCGGAAGAGCGTCGGAACATCACCGTTGAAGCCGTCATCGACCTCGCAGGCTCTTCCAATCCGGACAGCATAACGACGGCCGCCATCGCGAAGCACATGAAGCTGACACAGGGGGCGATCTTTCGCCATTTCCCGAACAAGGATGCCATCTGGAAAGCGGTCATGGATTGGGTGGCGAAGAACCTGATGGCGCGGCTTGATCGCGCCGCCGGGGATATCGCGTCGCCGAGAGAGAAGATGGAGGCGATGTTCCTCGCTCATATCGCCTTCGTCGCCGATCATCCGGGCGCGCCGCGGATGTTGTTCGGAGAGCTCCAAGGCGCGCGAAAGACGCCGGCCAAACGGCTGGCGCAAAGCATGATGAAACAATATGCGGAACGGCTCCGCGGCGTGATCGCGGACGGCAAGGCCAGCGGCGAGCTGCGCAGCGACCTCGATGTCGAAGCAGCAGCCACCCTTTTTATCGGTACGATTCAGGGGCTTGTGATGCAATCCCTGATCTCCGGCGACATGGACCGGATGCGCGCCGATGCACCGCGGGTCTTTGGCATCTACAGACGCGGTATCGAAGCGGACACGCCCACTGCCGGGCGAGGCTGACATGCCCGTCGTGGCCCTGCTTACGTAATTCGCGCTGTTGGCTCTATTCTTTCCCCGGCCGATTGATCTGCGTTAATTGGCGCCACTCCGGACTGAGATAGGTCGGTCGCGGAACAGCAACTGTTGGATTCTTCCAATGAACGCACCGACCGAGCAAGCCGCTTTTTCCCGGGATGTTGGCACTGTCGTCGCCGAACTTGGCGTCGATCCCGCCGTGGGCTTGCAGGGTGCCGAGATGGACGAGCGCAGAGCACAGTTCGGGCCGAATACGCTTCACAGACAGGCGGCCAAGAGCACGCTCTCCATCCTGATCCACCAGTTTCAGGGCATCATCGTCTGGCTTCTGGCCGCGGCTGCCGGTTTCTCGCTGTTCCTCGGGGACGTGGTCGAGGCGCTGGCGATTGTCGGAGTTCTCCTGATCAATGGCGCGATCGGGTTCTTCACCGAATTGCGGGCCGCGCGCTCGATGGAGGCGCTCCACAAGATTGCCCGGGTGACGGCAAGGGTGCGACGTGAGGGCGAGACCTGCCTGGTCGATGCGGAGGCGCTTGTGCCGGGCGACGTGGTCTTGCTCGATGCCGGTGACATCGTGACGGCGGATATGCGGTTGGTGCAGGTTTCCAATCTGCATGTGGACGAATCCGTGCTGACGGGCGAGTCCGTGCCCGTTCTCAAGCAGACCGATGCCGTCCCGGGTGACACGGTGGTCGCCGAGCGCACGAACATGGTGTTCAAGGGATCGTCCGTTACGCAGGGAACCGGCGAGGCAGTCGTCACCGGCACCGGAATGACGACCCAATTGGGCATGATCAGTGCGCTGACCCAAGAGGCCGAAGCCGACGCTTCACCGTTGGAACAGCGCCTTGACAGGCTGGGGCACAAGCTGGTGTGGCTCACCCTGGCGCTGGCCGCGCTTATCGTCATCGCGGGCATTTCGCGGGGTCAGCCGCTGACCCAGATGGTCGAGACCGGGATCGCGCTGGCCGTGGCGGCGGTACCCGAGGGCCTGCCGGTCGTGGCGACGCTGTGCCTGGCGCGCGGCATGTGGCGGATGGCGCAGCGCAACGCGCTTCTGTCGCGGCTGTCGGCGGTTGAAACCTTGGGCTCCACCACGATCATCCTGACCGACAAGACCGGCACGCTGACGGAAAACCGGATGAGTGTGGCGGGTTACCTGCTGGCCTCGGGCGATGTCGCGGCCTCGGATGTGGCCGAGTCGCCCGATGATGAACCCCTCGCCTTGGCGATCAGCGTCGGCGCGATGTGCAACGGCGCGAGTCTCGGGGATGGCGGCGAGCGCGTGGGCGACCCGATGGAACTGGCGCTTCTGGAAGCGGCCCAAAAGGCCGGGCGCCCACGGCAGGACCTGTTGCAGGACTGTCCCGAAGAAAGGCAGCATCCCTTCGATCCCGACACCAAGATGATGGCCACGGTCCATGACGCGCCTGACGGGGCCGTCTTCGCCGTCAAGGGGGCGCCGGAGGCGGTGCTGGCGGCCTGCGACCGGGTCATCACGGCCGAGGGCCCGCGACCCCTGAGCGACGCGGACCGCGCCGACTGGGCCGACCGAGTTCATGCACAGGCCGCGCGGGGGTTGCGCCTTCTGGGCCTGGCGACCAAGACCGCGGATCCCGACGCTGCGCCCGACCGGGGCCTGATGCTGATCGGGATGGTGTGTCTCTCCGATCCGATCCGCGACGATGTGGCCGATGCCATTGCCGCCAGCCGGCGGGCGGGTGTGCGGGTGGTGATGATGACCGGAGATCACGCCGACACGGCGGCCGAGATCGCGCGTCAGGCCGGGCTGATCGAGGGCGAGTTGAGCGTGCTGGAAGGAGCCGATATCCGCGACATGGATCTTGACACCCCGAGCGAGCAGGACCGTGCGCGGCTTCTGGCGGCGGATGTCTTTGCCCGTGTCGCCCCGGCCGACAAGCTGAAGATCGTGACGCTTTACCAGAAAAGCGGGCAGATCGTGGCGATGACAGGCGATGGCGTCAACGATGCGCCGGCTCTCAAGAAGGCGGATATCGGCATCGCCATGGGTCAGCGCGGCACGCAGGTGGCCCGCGAAGCCGCGCAGATGGTGCTGAACGACGACGCCTTCGCCACGATCATCATGGCGATGCGCCAGGGGCGGGTGATCTTCGGCAACATCCGCAAGTTCGTCGTCTATCTCATGTCATGCAACGTCAGTGAGGTTTTGGTGGTGGGCGTCGCGGTCGGGGCCGGGCTGCCCGCACCGCTCCTGCCGTTGCAGATCCTGTTCCTGAACCTGGTGACCGACGTCTTCCCCGCCTTCGCACTGGGGCTTGGAAAGGGGGACGATACGGTGATGGACCGCCCTCCGCGCAATCCGTCGGAACCGATCATCGACAACCGGCGGTGGGGTTTCATTGCCCTTATGGGCGCGGTGATCACGCTCGCCACGCTCGGGGCTTTCGTTGTCTCCCTTCATAGCCTGAACCTGCCGGCGGCGCAGTCGATCACCGTGGCTTTCGTCACGCTTGCGTTGGCGCAGGTCTGGAACGCGTTCAACATGCGCGCGCCTGGGGCGGGCGTGCTGCGCAACGAGGTCACGCGCAACCCGTGGGTCTGGGGCGCGACCGCGCTCTGTCTTGGCTTGATTGCCGCCGCGATCTGGCTTCCGGGTTTGTCGGATGTCTTGCGTCTTCCCTCGCCGGGGACGCACGGTCTGGCCGTGGCCGCGGGTTTCAGCCTCGTCACAATGATCGGTGGTCAGATCATTCTTTGGCTCGCCCCGCCTGAACGCGCATGATGGCCGCGGCCCAAGTCGCCTCAAATCAACATGCGTCCGATCATGGGCAGATCAAGCGGGGTCTCGGCCGTTAACGCCGGTTAATGCGCAGATCGGAGGGGAAGATAGGCGTTTATGGACGACGCCAAGCAAAGGAGAGGCTTCCCCATGGCTGATGAAACCCAAGCGCCGACCGACTCCGAACAGGACCTCTCGTCGCGATTTCCCACCGCCTACACGATCCTCTTCGGACTGATCATCCTGGTTGCTGCCCTCACTTGGTTCATCCCCGCGGGGCAATACGAGCGCGTGATGAACGAAGAGGTTGGCCGCGAGATCGCCGTGGCCGGAACCTACAGCGAGGTCGAGCCGAACCCGCAAGGTTTCGTCGAGGTGATGCTGGCGCCGATCGCGGGGTTCTACGACCCTGACAGCTATGTCGCCAATGCCATCGACGTCGCGCTTTTCGTCTTGTTGCTGGGTGGCTTCCTGGGCGTCGTGAACGCCACAGGCTCGATCGACACGGGGATACGCACCGCGATGGCCCGCATGAAGGGCCGCGAGATATGGATGATTCCGATCATGATGACGCTCTTCGCGATCGGCGGCACCACCTATGGCATGGCCGAGGAAACGCTGGCCTTCTACGCGATCCTGATCCCGGTGATGATTGCCGCGGGATATGACGCAGTGACCGGCGTCGCGATCATCCTGATCGGGGCCGGGATCGGCGTGCTGGGCTCCACGATCAACCCTTTTGCAACGGTCATTGCTTCGGACGCGGCGGGGATACCGTTCACGGACGGCATCATATTGCGCCTGATCATCCTGCTGGGCGGTCTGGCGATCTGCGCGGTCTATGTGATGCGTTACGCGAGCCGCGTGAAAGCCGACCCCTCGCGTTCGGTCGTCTCGCGGCAGGCCGACGCCCATCGCCGGCTGTTTCTGGCCGATCCGGGCAGTGCGGAGGTAAGCGACAGCCTGA
The DNA here is from genome assembly GCF_019599045.1 of Roseovarius sp. SCSIO 43702. Lineage (NCBI taxonomy): Bacteria > Pseudomonadati > Pseudomonadota > Alphaproteobacteria > Rhodobacterales > Roseobacteraceae > Roseovarius > Roseovarius sp. SCSIO 43702. Next base: position 3,565,864 of record NZ_CP080623.1, on the reverse strand, counting down.
CCGGCACGCAGAAGATCATCCTTGTGCTTTTTGCGATCACCTTCGCGGTGATGATCTGGGGTGTCGCCAGTCAGGGATGGTGGATGGCCCGCATGGGTGCCCTGTTCCTTGGTGCGGCCATCGTCGTCGGCATCGTCGGACGGCTGGGTGAGAAGAGACTGACAGGCAGTTTCGTCGACGGCGCGCGGGACCTTCTGGGTGTCGCGCTGGTCGTCGGACTTGCACGCGGTATCGTCGTCATCATGGAACAGGGTCTGATCGCCGATACGATCCTGTTCAGCGCCGAGCAATCTCTGGCCGACCTGAACGATCTCGCCTTCATCAACCTGATGTTCTGGATCGAGATCGGCATGAGCTTCTTCGTGCCCTCCTCCTCCGGTCTTGCGGTGCTGTCGATGCCAATCCTCGCTCCCCTCGCGGATTTCGCGGGCGTGGGGCGCGACCTGGTCGTGACGGCCTATCAATCGGCCAACGGGCTTGTGAACCTGATCAACCCGACATTCGCCGTCGTGATCGGCGGGCTGGCGATCGGACGCGTGTCATATGACCGCTGGATCGTCTTCATCTGGCCCTTGATGCTGATCCTTCTGGTCTTCATCTCCGTCGCGCTCAGCGTCGCGGCATTCCTCTGAACGAAAGGCAACGTCATGTCCGATCAAACACTGGGCGTTCACTCCGAAACCGGAAAACTGCGGCAAGTCATCATCTGCCGACCCGGCCTTGCGCATCGCCGCCTGACGCCCGAGAATTGCGAGGATCTGCTTTTCGACGACGTGTTCTGGGTCAAGCAGGCGCAGAAGGATCATGATGCCTTCGGGAAGGCGATGACCGATGAGGGCGTGGAGGTTCTGGAAACCGGCGTGCTTCTGGCCGAGACCATGGATATTCCCGAAGCGCGGAAATGGGTGCTCGATCATCGCATCGCGGCGATACATGTCGGCGTCGGTGCGCGACGCGAGCTGCGCGAGTGGATGGACGAGCTACCGGGCGAGGAACTGTCGAAATGGCTGATCGGTGGGCTGACCGTCGCCGATGTGCCCTTCGAGGCGACCAGCATGTTCGGCGCCTACCTGGGCAAGCACGGCTTCATCCTGCCGCCGCTGCCCAACTTCCTCTTTACCCGTGACAACAGCGCCTGGATCTATGGTGGCGTCACGCTCAACCCAATGTATTGGCAGGCGCGGCGCCCCGAAACGCTGCTGACCGCGGCGATCTACAAGTTCCATCCCAAGTTCAAGGGCAAGGTCGAGGTGATCTGGGGCGATCCGCTGGAGGATTACGGCCTCGCCACGTTGGAAGGCGGCGACATCATGCCCGTGGGCAAGGGTGTCGTCCTCGTCGGCATGGGCGAGCGGACGTCGCCGCAGGCCGTCGGCCTTCTGGCGCAGGCGCTTTTCGATCAGGGTCGCGCGGAGCGTGTGGTCGCCTGCCAGATGCCCAAGTCGCGCGCGGCGATGCATCTGGACACGGTATTCACCTTCTGCGGCGACAACATCGTGACCAGTTTCAAGGAAGTGGCCGACGAGATGACCTGCTATGACCTGCACCCCGGTGAGGGGGGCAAGCCGCTCGACATGCGCCACGACACCCGGCCCATGTTCGATGTCGTGGCCGATGTGATGGGCTTCAAGAAGCTGAACGTCGTGCCCACCGGCGGCAGCGATCCGTTCGAGCAATCGCGCGAGCAATGGAACGACGGCAACAACGTGCTTGCCCTGCGTCCCGGTGTCGTCATGGGCTATGACCGCAACGATGACACCAACGCCGACCTGCGCGCGGCGGGCATCGAGGTGATCGAGATGCCGGGCGCCGAGCTGGGCCGGGGCCGAGGCGGCAGCCGCTGCATGTCCTGCCCGACCATCCGCGACGCCGTTTGAGGAGTATTTGAAATGGCTTTCAATCTGAAAAACCGCAGCTTCCTGACGCTGCGCGACTTTGCCCCGGCCGAGATCGGCTTTCTGCTCAAACTGTCGGCAGATCTCAAATCGGCCAAGTATGCCGGCACCGAGGTCGAGACGCTGAAGGGCAAGGAGATTGCCCTTATCTTCGAGAAGGACAGCACCCGCACCCGCGTGGGCTTCGAGGTGGCGGCGCATGATCAGGGCGCGACCGTCACCTACCTTGGCCCCTCCGGCACGCATATCGGTGGCAAGGAGACGGTCAAGGACACCGCCCGCGTGCTGGGCCGTGTCTATGACGCGATCGAGTATCGCGGCTTCGGCCAGAAGATCGTGGAAGAGCTGGCGGAGTGGTCCGGCGTGCCGGTCTATAACGGGCTGACGGACGAATTCCACCCGACGCAGATCCTTGCCGACTTCCTGACCATGCAGGAGCACAGCGAGAAACCGCTGCGCGAGATCGCCTATTGCTTCATGGGCGATGCGGGCAACAACATGGGCGATAGCCTGCTCATCGGCGGGGCCAAGATGGGCATGGATGTGCGGCTTTGTGCGCCCAAATCGCTCTGGCCCACGCAGGCGATTCAGGACGAAGCGCAGGAGGTGGCCAAGGCGACCGGCGCGCGCATCACGATCACCGAGGACGTGGACGAAGCCGTCAAGGGCGCCGACTACGTCTACACCGATGTCTGGGTGTCGATGGGCGAGAGTGACGATAAATGGGCCGAGCGGATCGAGCTTCTGAAACCCTATCAGGTGACAGCCGAAGTCATGGAGAAGACGGGCAATCCCCGCGCGAAATTCATGCACTGCCTGCCGGCCTTCCACAACACCGATACCGATGTGGGCAAGGAGATTCACGACAAGTTCGGCCTTGATTGCATGGAGGTCACCGAGGAGGTGTTCGAGGGGCCTGCGTCCATCGTCTTCGATCAGGCCGAGAACCGGATGCACACGATCAAGGCGGTTCTTGTCGCTACACTGGGGGCCTGAGGGATGCTCGTCGTTGCAGCCCTCGGCGGCAATGCGCTCTTGGAGCGTGGGCAGCCCCTGACGGCGGAGAACCAGCGCACCAATGCGCGCACCGCTGCCGCCGCTCTGGCCGAGATCGTGCGTGCCGGCCATGATCTGGTCATCACCCATGGCAACGGGCCCCAGGTGGGGCTGCTGGCGCTGCAAGGCGCGGCTTACAAGCCCGATGAGGCCTATCCGCTGGACGTGCTGGGCGCGGAAACCGGCGGCATGATCGGCTACATGATCGAACAGGAGCTGGAGAATGCGCTGGATCATTCGCGTCCCGTGGCCACCTTGCTGACACAGGTGGTGGTGGAAGCAAGCGATCCCGCCTTTCAGAACCCGACCAAGTTCATCGGTCCGGTCTATTCGCGTGACGAGGCCGAGGCGCGCGCCAAGGCGGCAGGCTGGACCATCGCGCAGGATGGCGACAAATGGCGCCGCGTCGTGCCGTCGCCCCGCCCGGTCGAGATCCCCGATATCCGCGTGCTCACGCTGCTGCTGGATCAGGACGTGATCGTCATCTGCACCGGTGGCGGAGGCATTCCGGTGCTCCGCCGGCCCGATGGCAGCCTGAGCGGTGTCGAGGCGGTGATCGACAAGGACGCGGCCAGTGCCTTGTTGGCGAAAGAACTGGACGCCGACGCGCTTCTTCTGCTGACCGACGTGGACGGGGTCTATCGCGATTTCGGCTCCGAAGATCAGGCGCGCATCGCCAGCCTGACACCGGGCGAGGCATTCGAGCTCGATTTGCCGGCGGGTTCCATGGGGCCGAAGATGATCGCCGCCGCGGGATTTGCCGCCTATGGCGGTCTCGCGGGCATTGGCCGGCTGGATCAGGCCACGGACATCCTGGAGGGAACAGCGGGGACCCGCGTGATCCCGGACGGGGCAGACGAGAAAGGGTAGGACGATGAATGAGATGCTGGATTACCTGCAACGCAGCTGGTGGATTTTCCTGCTGCGGGGCCTTGCCGCGATCGCATTCGGAATCGCGGCGTTCCTCTGGCCGGCGCTGACACTAGCGGTCCTAGTGGTGATCTTCGGTGTCTACGTGCTGGTCGATGGTGTTTTCGGCCTCGTCGACGCGATACGTTATCGGGACCGTTTGGGCCGGGTCTGGCCGTTGGTGCTGGAATCGATCCTCGGAATTGTCGTCGGTCTGCTGACGCCGTTCTGGCCGGGTGTCACGGCGCTGGTGCTCTTGTCATTCATCGCGGCCTGGGCCGTGCTCGGCGGACTGCTGCGGGTCGTCCTCGCGTTCCAGATACGCCATGAGATCACTGGCGAATGGTTCCTCCTCGCCAACGGGCTGCTTTCGATCCTCTTCGGTGGCCTCCTGATCGCGTTGCCGCAGGCCGGCCTGATCACACTCGCGTGGATCATCGGGTTCTATGCGCTGGGCTTCGGTATCTTGTTGATTCTGCTCGCGGTTCACCTGCGCAAGCTCGGCCGCGGGACCGAGACGCACGCCTGATCGACATGCTGTCTCACATCGGTCCGAACGGGGGGTGGACCTCGAAACGCCCGGAAGGCATTGGTTCCCCACTGCGCGCATAACGGGAATCCCGACAATGAAAGCACTTCGCCGCTACCTGCCGATCCTTGACTGGGGCCGCAGCTATGATCGCGGCGCGCTCGCCAACGACATGATCGCCGCCGTGATCGTGACGATCATGCTGATCCCGCAATCGCTCGCCTATGCCCTTCTCGCCGGCCTTCCGGCCGAGGCGGGTATCTACGCCTCGATTGCCCCAATCCTTCTATACGCGGTCTTCGGAACCTCCCGGGCGCTGGCCGTGGGGCCGGTTGCGGTGGTCTCTTTGCTGACGGCTTCGGCGGTGGGGCAGGTCGCCGAACAGGGCACCGCGGGCTATGCGATCGCCGCGTTGACGCTGGCGGCGCTGTCGGGCGGGTTTCTTGTCCTGCTCGGTGTTCTCAGGCTCGGGTTTCTCGCCAACTTCCTCAGCCACCCGGTGATAGCCGGGTTTATCACCGCCTCCGGTATCCTGATCGCGACGAGCCAGCTCAAGCATATTCTCGGCATCAGCGCGCAGGGTCACACCCTGCCGGAGATGCTGGGTTCGGTCCTGGCACACTTGGGCGAGGTCAACTGGGCGACGGTGGCGATCGGTGCATCGGCAACGGCCTTCCTGTTCTGGGTGCGCCGCGGCTTGAAACATTTTCTCCGGCACTTGGGCCTTTCGCCCTTCCTCGCCGATCTTCTGACCAAGGCCGGACCGGTGGCCGCCGTGGTCGCGACGACACTCGCCGTCTGGGGCTTCGGCCTCGCAGGCCATGGGGTGGCGATCGTGGGCGAGATTCCGCAGGGCCTTCCACCGCTGACCATGCCTTCCTTCGAGCCCGATCTTCTGGGGGCGCTTTTCATGCCCGCGATACTGATCTCGGTGATCGGCTTCGTGGAATCGATTTCGATCGCCCAGACGCTCGCGGCCAGGAAGCGTCAGCGCGTGGACCCCGACCAGGAACTGATCGGCCTCGGCGTGGCCAACCTCGGAGCGGCCTTCACGGGAGGCTACCCGGTTACGGGTGGCTTCGCCCGGTCGGTGGTCAATTTCGATGCCGGTGCGGAGACACCGGCCGCCGGAGCCTTCACGGCACTCGGGCTGCTCATGGCTTCGCTGTTCCTCACGCCGCTTGTCTACTACCTGCCCAAGGCGACCTTGGCCGCGACCATCATCGTTGCCGTTCTCAGCCTCGTGGATTTCTCCATACTCAAGAAGACTTGGACCTACTCCCGCGCTGATTTCACCGCCGTCGCCGCCACCATCCTGCTCACGCTATTGGCGGGGGTCGAGATGGGGGTTGCCAGCGGCGTGGCCATTTCGGTCCTGCTGCATCTCTACAAGACCTCGCGGCCCCATGTGGCCGAGGTCGGGCTGGTTCCGGGAACCCAGCATTTCCGCAACATCAACCGCCACGAGGTCGAGACCGATCCGACGCTGCTGACGCTTCGGGTCGATGAAAGCCTCTATTTCGTGAACGCCCGGTTCCTGGAGGACTTGGTGCAGGAACGCGTCACCGAGGGCGGCGCCATCGAGCACGTCGTGCTGATGTTCTCGGCCGTGAACGAGGTGGATTTTTCGGCGCTCGAAAGCCTGGAGGCCATCAACCGCCGCCTGAAGGACATGGGTGTGGGGCTGCACATGTCCGAGGTCAAGGGCCCGGTGATGGACCGGTTGAAAACCTCGCGTTTCCTTGATGAGTTGAACGGGGAGGTGTTCCTGTCGCAGTACGATGCCTGGCGAAAACTGGGCCTCCCCGCCGCCGGCCGGTCACATCGGCCTTCAACCTGAACCCCTGACACGAGCCCGGTGATCCGTCCTGTCGGTCGGTGCGCGGATCCCCGCGCGGATCCATGAAGCCGTTCGCCGGTAAATTCTCAGCGTGCGAACTTCTTGTGTTTCAACCGCTTGGGCTCAAGCGCGTCGGCACCGAGGCGCCGCTTCTTGTCTTCCTCGTAATCCTCGAAGTTGCCTTCGAACCATTCCACATGCGCCTCGCCTTCGAAGGCGAGGATATGCGTACAGATGCGGTCGAGGAAGAAGCGGTCGTGGCTGATGACCACGGCGCAGCCCGCGAAATCGACGAGCGCGTCCTCGAGTGCGCGAAGGGTTTCGACGTCGAGATCGTTCGTAGGCTCGTCGAGCAGAAGGACGTTGCCGCCCTCCTTGAGAAGACGTGCCATGTGGACGCGGTTGCGCTCACCTCCCGAGAGGAGCGAGACCTTCTTCTGCTGATCGCCGCCCTTGAAGTTGAAGGCCGAGCAGTAGGCGCGGGAATTCATCTGCGCATCGCCCAGCTCGATCACCTCGGCGCCGCCCGAGATCGCTTCCCAGACCGTGTCATCCGGCTTGAGATCGTCGCGTGACTGGTCGACGTAGCTGAGGTGCACCGTATCGCCATAATCGATCGCGCCGGCGTCGGGCTGTTCCTGGCCGGTGAGCATCCTGAAGAGGGTAGATTTGCCGGCGCCGTTGGGCCCGATGACCCCGACGATGCCGCCGGGCGGCAGCGAGAAGGTGAGATCCTCGATCAGGAGCTTGTCGCCCATCGCCTTGCGCAGCCCGTTGACCTCGATCACCTTCTGCCCGAGGCGCGGACCGTTGGGGATGACGATCTGTGCGCGGCCGATCTTCTCGCGCTCCGACTGGTTGGCGAGTTCGTTATAGGCGTTGATCCGGGCCTTCTGTTTGGCCTGGCGGGCCTTCTGGCCCTGCCGCATCCACTCAAGCTCGCGCTCGAGCGTCTTCTGCTTCGACTTGTCCTCGCGCGCCTCCTGCGCCAGGCGATTGGCCTTCTGTTCGAGCCAGGCGGAATAGTTCCCCTCGTAGGGGATGCCGCGGCCGCGGTCGAGTTCGAGGATCCAGCCGGTGATATCGTCAAGGAAATAGCGGTCGTGGGTGACGATGAGGATCGTGCCCTTGTAGTCGATGAGGTGCTGTTGCAGCCAGGCGATCGTCTCGGCGTCGAGATGGTTGGTCGGCTCGTCCAGAAGCAGCATGTCGGGCGCCTCGAGCAGGAGCTTGCAGAGCGCGACGCGCCGCGCCTCGCCGCCCGAGAGCGTGGTCACGTCCGCGTCGTCGGGCGGGCAGCGCAGCGCCTCCATCGAAACGTCGATCTGCGCGTCGAGATCCCAGAGATTGTTGCTGTCGATGTCGTCCTGAAGCTGCGCCATCTCGTCGGCGGTTTCGTCCGAGTAGTTCATCGCCAGTTCGTTGAAGCGGTCGAGTTTCGCCTTCTTCTCGGCGACGCCCAGCATGACGTTTTCGCGCACCGTGAGGGTGGGATCGAGCTTGGGCTCCTGCGGAAGGTAGCCCACGCGGGCGCCCTCGGCGGCCCAGGCTTCGCCGGTATAGTCGGTGTCGAGACCCGCCATGATCCTCATGAGGGTCGACTTGCCCGCACCGTTGACGCCAACGACGCCGATCTTCACGCCGGGCAGGAAGCTCAGGTGGATGTTCTCGAAGCATTTCTTGCCGCCCGGATAGGTCTTGGAGACCCCCTGCATGTGGTAGACGTATTGATAGGCTGCCATGATACCGCTCCGTCCTGGAAAAAGCCCGCGTTCGCGGGCCGTGTTTAGCGGGCGTGGGCGGTGGGGGCAATGGGCGGCGCGGCGTCGGAACGGGCCGGAAAGCACAGCGGCGAGCCGAGCGGCAAGTGGGCGTCGAGCCAGGCGATGAGGTCGGTCACCGGCATGGGCCGCGCCAGCCCGTAGCCCTGAATGCAGGGGCAGCCTGCGCGGCGCAGTATGTCGAGCTGCTCGGTGGTCTCGACCCCTTCGGCGACCACCTCCATCCCCAGGAGCCGGCAGAGGCGGATGATCGACCGGGTGATGACGCGGGTGCGTGGATCATCCCCCAGCCGCCGGACCATCGAGAAGTCGAGCTTGATCGCGTCGATCTCGAACGCGGACATATGCGCAAGACCCGCGTAGCCCGTGCCGAAATCGTCGAGCGCCACCTGGACACCGAGCTTGCGCAACCGTTCGACCGCGGCGACCACGTCGATATCCCCGCCGTCGAGGATCGTGGTCTCGAGTATCTCGACGCAGATACGTGACGGGGCGAGGCCGCGAGACTGGAGCGCCCAGTCGAGCATGCCGGGATAGTTCTCGTCCGCGAGGATCGGGCTCGAGACATTGAGCGAGAGAGTCATGTCCCGATGGCCCGCATCATCAAGCGCCTTGAGCGCGTCGAGCGAGAGGGTCATGGAGATGTAGTCGATATCCGCGAGAAGCTGGGAGCGGCGAGCCTCTTCAAGAAAGTGGCCAGGGCTGAGCAGGCCCTTTTCGGGGTGGCGCCAGCGAATGAGTGCCTCGCACCCCGTGATCGCATCGTCGGCGAGGCGCAGTTGGGGCTGGAGGAAAACTTCGAACTGGTTTTCCTCGACCGCGCGGCGCAGGTCGGTGGCGAGCTCCTGCTGCGCGCGGTAGCGGCGCCCCATCGCTTCGGAATAAAAGGCAACGTGGCCCCGGCCGCCGGCCTTGGCAGAGTAGAGCGCCTGATCCGCCTGCTGGATCAATGCCTCGCCCGTCACGGTATCGGAGACAGGCATGCTGGCGCCGATGGAGATGCCGATCATGATCTTCTGATCCTGCCATTCCAGCGGCCTCGAAATGTCATTCAGCACGAGTTCGGCGCGGGCCATCAACGCTTCCTGCGAGGCGACGCGCGCGCAGATGAGCAGGAACTCGTCCCCGCCGGTGCGACAGACCAGATCGTCGGGACCGGCATTGCGCCTCAGCCCGTCGGCCACGTGCCTGAGCGTCGCGTCGCCCGCGGCGTGGCCCAGCGTGTCATTCACCTCCTTGAACTTGTCGAGGTCGATTTGCAGAACGCCGATCTGACCCTTGCGGAGGAAGTCGCACACCGCCTCGGACCGCATGTAGGTCGAGAGCCGCTTGCGATTGGCAAGGCCGGTCAGATCATCATGAAACGCCGCATGTTCAAGCTCGTCCTTGGCTTGGTGCAGCGCGGCCTCTGTCCGGACCTGATCGGTGATGTCGCGGCAGGCGACAACGACGAGCTTGTCATCGGGATCGGGCCCGAGATCAATGAGCGCATGGGTTTGCTGGTTCCAGTAGCGTGTGCCGTCGCGGCGCATGTGTTCGGCCACACGGTAGCGGCGAAAGAGCGTGGTGTCGGGATCATAGCGAAACGTGGCCAGCATCTCGGGGGGTCGGCGACGCTCGGGAGGCAGCAGGAATTCCTCGGGATTGTGGCCGGCCACCTCGTCCAGGGAATAGCCGATCATCCGCTCGAGTGCCGCGTTCATCCACTTGATCCGCCCACGCATGTCCAGAACGCCGACCCCGTCCCTCACCTGTTCGAGCACGAGTTCCGGCAGGGGTCGATCGCAGCTAAGACCGGGGGGAAGCCGCAATCGGTGTCCTGCGTGTTCCGTTTCGTCCCGTGCCAAGCGCCGCACCCGCAGATTTCCGTTGTCGGTCCGTGCAGTATGCGCGCGATGGATTAACATTCCGTGGCCGAATACTTTACACAGCGTTAAGCGTGGCGCGCTTCCGCGTGCGTCCGTGACAGGGGGTCCCTTGGTGCAGAGCGACGTTTCATTGCCGATCATAGGCCCGGACCGGAGCGTGGGCCTTCTCGGCGGCTCCTTCGATCCGCCGCACGAGGGGCACGTGAACATCACGCGCGAGGCGCTGAAGCGATTCGACGTCGATCAGGTGTGGTGGCTCGTCAGCCCGGGCAATCCGCTGAAGGCGCACGGCCCTGCGCCGTTCGACCAGCGGATGGCGGCGGCGCGTGCGATGATGGATCACCCCCGTGTTCACGTAACCGATCTCGAGGCGCAGCTTGCCACCCGCTATACTGCACGAACCCTTTCCGCGCTCATCGCGTTGAGGCCGCGGGTGCGATTCGTCTGGCTCATGGGCGCCGACAACCTCGCGCAGTTCCACGAATGGCGCGATTGGCAATGGATCATGGAGACGGTGCCGGTCGGGGTGATGGCGCGACCCGGCGCGCGGCAAGGCGCGCTCCGATCGGTCGCCGCACGCACCTATCGCCACGCGCGGTGGCCCGCCTCGATGAGCCAAGCGTTGCCGCGCGCAGAGGCGCCCGCGTGGTGCTTCGTCAACGTGCCGATGGTGGCGCAGTCCTCGACCCGGCTTCGGGCGACCGGGTCATGGCCGTGACGGAGTGACGCGGGATTGCGCGGATGATCCCTTGTCGCGGACGGATTGCTGCGATTAACTCCTCTCCATGACGAGTTTCACGCGACGTGCTTTTCTTTCATCCGCGCTTTCGGCCGTGGCGACCGGGGCGCTGGCAGATGCCCCCGCGACATCGCTGCGCCCACGGGCACGCCCGGATACGCTCGGCAAGGTCGAGGCGCCCGAGGCCGCAACGCTCATCCGTGAGGCAAAGCTTGGCGGGCGGGTTGGTTTCGCCGTGGTCGACGTGGAAACCGGCGGGCTTCTGGAGACACGGGCCGGCGAGGAGGGCTTGCCACCTGCAAGTGTCGCAAAGGTGGTGACGGCGCTCTATGCGCTGAAGGTGCTGGGACCGAACCACCGTTTCCGCACGCGGCTCATCGCGGCGGGGCCGATCGTGGACGGGGTGATCGAGGGTGACCTGGTGCTGGCGGGTGGGGGCGATCCGACGCTCGACACCAACGCGCTCGCCCAGATGGCGGCCGATCTCAAGGCGGCGGGGATACGGTCGGTCACGGGGCGGTTCCGCACCTGGTCCGGCGCGCTTCCCTACGCGCCCGAGATCGACACGACACAGCCCGATCACGTGGGCTACAACCCGGCGGTTTCGGGGCTGAACCTCAACTTCAACCGTGTGCATTTCGAGTGGAAGCGGCAGGGGAGCGACTATACCGTCACGATGGATGCGCGCTCGGCCAAGTATCGCCCCGAGGTGCGCATGGCGCGGATGCGCGTCGTGGGCCGCGAGATGCCGGTCTACACTTATGCGAATGGCGGCGATCACGACAATTGGACCGTCGCGCGGGGCGCGCTGGGCGGAGGTGGGTCACGCTGGCTTCCGACGCGGCATCCGGCGAACTACTCGGCCGAGGTCTTCCAGTATTTCGCGCGCGCGCAGGGCATCACGCTCGAGCGCGGGCCGGAGCCGGAGGCGGAGCCCGAGGGCACCGCGCTCGTCACCCATGAGAGCGAGGAGTTGCGCGGCATCCTGCGCGACATGCTCAAGTACTCGACCAACATCACCGCCGAGTTGGTGGGCCTCGCCGCCACCGGGAAGCGGGTGGGCGACGTCGGTTCGCTCGCCTCGTCGGGCGCCGAGATGACCGCCTGGGCGCGCGAGGAGCTTGGCTTGAGCGATGCAGCGATCTTCGTGGATCACTCGGGTCTGGGCGATCGAAGTCGCGTGACTCCCACTGGCCTTGCGCGGGCTCTGGCACGCGCGCATCGGGAGGGCGAGATCGGGCCGATCCTCAAGGATATCCCGTTACGGAATGCCGACGGCAGTCCGGACCCGACGCATCCGGTCAAGGTACAGGCCAAGACCGGCACACTCATCTTCGTCAGCGCGCTCGCGGGATATGCAACGGCCCAGGACGGCACGGTCCTCGCCTTCGCGATTTTCGCCGCCGACGAGAAGACACGCGCCGGGATCGACCGGGCGACCCAGACCACCGCGCCGGGATCGCGAAGCTGGAACAAACGGGCGAAGCGGCTGCAGCAGGCGCTTATCGAGCGCTGGGCGCTGACCTACACGGGCAAGGCGCGCCGGGGCGGTTGACCTTTGGCCCCGCAAGCCGGACAAGATGATCCCAGTAGAATTCGGCGCCACCCGCGAGCGACAGGGGGCGCCCTTCGCCGGGAGGACCGACATGAAGATGAGACATATCCTGATGGGCGTCGCGATGGCCGCACTGGCCACGACCGCCGCCGCCGAGGAGCGCGTGACCTACAAGTCCGCGAAATCGAGCAGTTCCTACTACCAGATGGGCGTGCAGATCGCCGAGGCGATGAAGGCCGGCACCGATGGCGACATCATCGTCACGGTCGAGGAAAGCCAGGGATCGGTGCAGAACGTGATGGAGGTGCGCGCCCGCGGCGCCGATTACGTCTTCACCACGCCCCCCGCGCTGGTGCGCCTCGCGCAGGAAGGGAAGGCCATGTTCGAGGGCAAGGGCGATCCGGCCTTCGACGAGATCCGCGCGCTTTTCCCGATCCCGTCGCTCACCATGCATTTCGTCATGTCCGAGGATAGCGGCGTCACCGATTTCGCCGGGATGGAGGGCAAGACCCTCCTCTTGGGCAAGGGATCCTTCGGCGCGAAGGAAGGGGCGAAATACCTTGAGCTTTTCGGCCTCGATGACAAGGTCGAACTGGCCGAGGTCGAGCTTTCCAACGCGGTCGATGCGATGAAGAACGGCCGGATCGACGGGTTCGTGACCGCCGGCTCCTACCCCGCGCCGAACGTGATCGAGGCGGCGGCGTCGATGGGCGTTACCATCCTGTCGCTCGACGACGAGCAGATCGCCGAGACGGGCCGCACACGCATCGTGATCCCGGCGGGCACCTATACGGGGCAAGACGCCGATATCGTCACGACGTCGCTGCCCGTGGTCGCCTATACCACCACGAAGATGAGCGACGACGTGGCCTATGAGCTCACCAGGACGTTCTGGGAAGAGCGCGAGAAGATGGGGCAGAGCGCGGCGTGGTGGCTTGCGGTCGATCGAAACCTGATGGACACGATCGAAGGCAAGATCCATCCCGGCGCGGTGCGCTATTACGAAGAGGCCGGCTTCGAGCTGAGCGACGCGCAGAAGTGACGCGGGCGGGCGCCGGATCACCTGGTCCCGGCGCCACCCCCCCCCCGGGGATCGAGGTAAGACGATGCGGCTCATCTCCGTTGCGGCGGCGCTCGCGCTTGTCGCGTTTCACCTCGCTCTCGTCTTCTCGGGGCTGGTCCCGAACCTCGTGAGCCGTCCCTTGCACCTCGCACTGGCGCTACCGTGGATCCTGCTTGTGGGTGCGCAAGGACGCGCCATGTGGGCGAGTGGTCTCGTGCTCACCCTGCTGGGTGTGGCCGCGTCGCTCTGGGTGGCCTTGTCGCATGACCGCCTGGCCGATCAATACGGATTTCTCGAAGGGCCGCTCCAGACGGGGATCGCGGTGGTGTTGCTCGTCGTCGTGCTCGAGGCCGCGCGGCGGGCGATCGGCTGGCCCCTGCCCATGGTCGCGGCGCTCGCGCTGCTCTATGGGCTGTTCGGACAGCACATACCGGGCGAGTTCGGCCATTCCGGCACGCCGCTGCCGAGCTTCCTAGGCACGCTCACGATCGCGGAAGGTGGCATCTGGGGCAGCCTCACGGGCGTGTCGGTGAACGTGGTGGCGATCTTCGTGATCTTCGGCGCGGTGCTCAACGCCGGTGAGGCCGGACAGGGGTTCATGAACCTCGCCTCGGCGGCGGCCGGACGGCTCAAGGGCGGGGCGGCGAAGGTGTCGGTTCTGTCTTCGGCGCTTTTCGGGTCCATCTCCGGCTCGGCCTCGGCCAACGTCGCGTCGACGGGGGCCATCACCCTTCCCGCGATGACGCGGCTGGGGTATCCCAAGCGGCTGGCGGCGGCGGTCGAGGCGGTGGCGTCCTCGGGCGGGCAGATCATGCCGCCGCTCATGGGGGCGGGCGCCTTCGTGATGGTGGAACTGACCGGCATCCCCTACGAATCTATCATGGCAGCGGCGTTGCTCCCGGCGGTGCTTTACTTCGCCGCCGTGTGGATCGGGGTGAACGGATACGCGAACCGGCTGTCGCTGCGCGGGGTCGACAAGAGTGACCAGCCCGCGCTGCGCGACGTGATCATCACCACGGGCTTCTTCGCAGTGCCTTTCGCGATCCTCCTCTGGGGGATGTTCGGCCTCGAGGTCACCCCGCAATACGCGGCCTGCCTGTCGATCTTCGCCTGTTTCGCGCTGCTCTTCTTCAACGCGCAGGGGATGGAACCCTGGGGCGGCGTTGCCGCGCGTGTCGAGACGGCGCTTCTGACGGCGGCGCGGCAGGTGTCGATGATCGCGGCCATCATCATCTGCGCCGCGATCATCATCGGGGTGCTGTCGATCACCGGGCTCGGCGTCAAGATCACGTCGCTCATCCTCTCGGGATCGGGCGGCGCGCTCTGGCCCGCACTCCTGCTGACGGCAGTGGCGTGCCTTGTCCTCGGGATGGAGGTGCCGACGACGGCGGCCTACGTGATCTGCGTCTCGGTCGCCGGGCCTGCGCTGATCGAGCTGGGATTGGAGCCGCTCCAGGCGCATCTCTTCGTTTTCTGGTTCGCGCTCTTGTCCACGATCACGCCACCCGTTTGCGGCGCGGTCTTCATCGCGGCGGGGATGATCGGGGAGAACTGGCTCAAGGTCGCGCTGACGGCGATGGCGCTGGGCTTCGGGCTCTATGTGGTGCCGCTTGCCATGATCGCGAACCCCTCGCTCATCAGGCTCGAGGAAACGCCCTTGGCGGCGCTCGTGACCATGCTGCAGGTGGGCGTGGGTCTCGGTCTCATGTCGGCGGCGATCGTGGGGCGCCAGGCAGCGGTGCTTCGCGTGGCGCTGCTCGTAGCCGGCCTCGCGGTGGTCTTCTTCCGCCCGGTGCTCGCGTTCGCCGGGTAGACCCCGCGCCGCAATCCCCTTGCACCGCAGACGCGACTGTCATAAGTGGAAGATCACCGCATGGTCAGGCGAGTTGGCGGAGTGGTGACGCAGCGGATTGCAAATCCGTGTACACCGGTTCGATTCCGGTACTCGCCTCCACCACTTCCCGAAAATCACATCCCCCGGACCATCGGAAAAGCTCCCACCACGGGCGAGCTATTCGGCCCCATTCGTCTATTCATGACCTGAGGCTGCGGGTCGGTATCCGGGTGTGCGGGCCCTGATGGAACCCAGAGAGATGGCAGGGCGTTTTGGTTCACCTTGGAGGGGAGGATGTTCCGATGGCTCCACGCGCGTTATGGAAGGGCCAGTTGCGGCTTTCGTTGGTGTCGATCCCGGTCGAGATCTACTCCGCGACCAAGCGGGGCGCACGGGTATCCTTCCGTCAGATCCACGAGCCCTCGGGCAGGAAGGTGCGCTACGAGAAGACCGTGCCGGGGGTTGGTCCGGTCAAGGCCGAGGACATCGTGAAGGGCTACGAGATCGGAGATGACGAGTATCTCCTGATCGACCCCGAGGAAATCGACGCGATCAAGCTCGAGACGAAAAAGACATTCGAGCTGGTGCAGTTCGTCGATGCCTGCGAGATACCCCCGCTCTATTTCGACAAACCCTACTACATCACTGCCGCCGACGATCTGGCCGAGGATGCCTATCGCGTCGTGCGCGATGCGCTGCGCAAGGCCGGGAAGGTCGGCCTGGGGCAGGTGACGATGCGGGGCAAGGAATACCTCGCCGCCGTGAAGCCATGCGGCGACGGCCTGCTGATGGAGACGCTGCGCTACGAGGACGAGCTGCGCGAGGCGGACAGCGTCTTCACCGATATCGAGGACGAGGAGGCCGATCCCGATCTGCTCGAGGTGGCCACCTCGCTCATCGAGCGCAAGAGCGCCCCGTTCGACGCGGGCGCCTATACCGACAAATACGCCGAGGCGCTTCACGAGCTTCTCGCGGCCAAGCGGAAGGACAAGAAGACGCCGCGCGCCCGCGACGAAAGCGAGCGGGGCGAGGATGGCGGCGACAACGTGGTCGACCTGATGAGCGCGCTGAAGCAGAGCCTCAAGGAAGCCAAGGCGTCCGACAAGAAGAAGCCGCGCCGCAAGAAGGCATCGTGATGTCCCGCGCGCCCGACCGTCTGGCGGACTACAACGCCAAACGCGATTTCGACCGCACCGCCGAGCCCCGCGGCCGCATCGCCGCCGCCGGCGGGCGCACGCGCCGTTTCATCGTCCAGAAGCACGCGGCCTCGCGGCTGCATTTCGACTTCCGGCTGGAATGGGAGGGTGTGCTGCTGAGCTGGGCCGTGACGAAAGGTCCGTCCCCAGATCCGGGCGAGAAGCGGTTGGCGGTGCGGACCGAGGATCATCCGCTCGACTATGCCGATTTCGAGGGGACGATCCCCAAGGGCGAATACGGCGGCGGAACCGTCATGCTCTGGGACGACGGCACCTGGACCCCGCAGGAGGATGTGGCCGAGGGGCTGGAGACGGGCAAGCTCAAGATCACGCTTCAGGGCCAGCGGATGCGTGGCGGCTGGGCGCTGGTGCGGATGCGCGGGAAAGAAGGCGAGACGCGCGAGAACTGGCTGCTGATCAAGGAACGCGACGATTACGCGATGGATGATCCCGACGCGCTGGTGGACGGGTTCGCGACTTCGGTCAAGACCGGCCGCAGCATGGACGAGATCGCCCAGGGCGCCCCGGCCAAGGAGCCTGAGGCGGAAGGGCCGGATCGGCGCCGCAAACGCCCCGCCTTCGTGAGGCCCCAGCTTGCCACGCTCGTGGACGAAGCGCCCGAGGGCGACGGCTGGATCCACGAGACCAAGTTCGACGGGTATCGCTGTCTCGCCGCGCTTGGGAAAGGCGGTACGCGGCTCTATACGCGGTCGGGCAAGGACTGGACCGAGAAATTCGCGCCGCTTGCCGAGGCGTTCGACGTGCTGCCCTGCGATGCCGCCCTGATCGACGGCGAAGTGATGGCCGCGCGCATCGAGGGCTCGCCCTTTTCCTCCCTGCAAAGGGCGCTCAAAGGCGGAGGCGGGTTGGTCTATTTTGCCTTCGATCTGCTGCGCGTCGATGGTGAGGACCTGCGGGATCTGGACCAGATGGCCCGCCGCGATCGTCTGACCGAGCTTTTCGCGGGTGTGGCGCCGGACGCGGCGCTCCGTGTAAGCGATCACGTCTTGGGAAATGGACCCGAGGTCTTCGCCGCTGCCTGCAAGGAAGGCGCGGAGGGCATCATTTCGAAACGCGTCGACGCGCCCTATCGGGGCAAGCGCGGCAAGGCGTGGGTCAAGGTCAAATGCTCACGCCGGCAGGAATTCGTGATCGTGGGCTACAGCCCCTCGGACAAGAAGACGCGTCCTTTCGCTTCCCTGTTGATGGCGACGCACGAGGACGGAGAACTGCGCTACAAGGGGCGTGTCGGCACCGGGTTTTCCGAAGAGGCCATGGAGACGCTGGCCCACGCCTTCACCACGCGCAAGACACCGCCCGCGCGGGGCGTGCCGGATACCATCGCGCGGGATGCGGTCTGGCTCCGTCCAGAACTGGTGGCCGAGGTCGAATTCACCGAGTTCACCGCCGACGGTCATATCCGGCACGGCGCCTTCCTTGGCTTGCGGGAGGACAAAACGGCGGATGAGATCACATTGGAGAAACCGATGCACGAAGCGGAGCAAACGGAAGTGGCGGGCGTTCGCATCAGCAATGCGGGCCGCGAGGTATATCCCGAGGCGGGATGTACCAAGGGCGACGTGGCGCGCCACTACGAGCGGGTGGGCGAGCGGATGATCTCTCTCATCGGGCAGCGGCCCCTCTCGCTTTTCCGGTGTCCCACGGGCATCGAAGGTCAGTGCTTCTACCAGAAACACGCGGGCGAGGGGATGCCCCGCGCGCTCGGACGCGTCTCGATCGAGGAGAGCGATGGAGAGACTGCACAGTATCTTTATGCCACCCGCCCCGAAAGCCTCGTTGCGGCGGCGCAGATGGGCACGCTGGAGTTCCACGTCTGGGGCGCGCGTCGCGACCGGCTCGACCGGCCCGACAGGCTGGTCTTCGATCTGGACCCCGATGAAGGGCTGGATTGGGAGGATGTCCGCGACGCGGCCTTCGACGTGCGCGACGTGCTCGAGCGCCTCGGTCTCGAGTCGGGGGCGATCGTGACCGGCGGCAAGGGCGTGCATGTCTGGCTTCCGCTGCGGCGCACGCGGAGCTGGGACAGCGTGAAGCTCTTCGCCAAGACCTTCGCGCATGCCTTGGCTGCGCAGGAGCCAGACCGCTATACCGCGACGATGTCGAAGGCCAAGCGCAAGGGCCGCATCTTCATCGACTGGTTGCGGAACGAACGCGGCGCGACGGCGATCGCGCCCTATTCCCTTCGTGCCCGACCCGGAGCGCCGGTGGCCGTTCCGGTGACGTGGGATGAACTGGCCGAGCTGGATGCGCCCAACAGTTTCACCATGGCGCAGATGCCGGCTCGCCTGGAACGCGCCTGTCCGGCCGAAGACCTACAGGATCGTCTGCAAGGTCTTACCGAGGATGTCATCGACGCGCTGGAGGAGTTCAGCGGGTCCGAAGACGAGAGCTGACCGCTGCGTCCGCAGGCTACATGAAACAGAGGGCGCGGGCGATCTCGAAGATCGTGTCCGCCTCGACCCGAATGGTATCGGGCGCGACAAGCCGTGCGCCGGGATAGAAGGATTTCTGATAGGCCAACTCGTGATGCGGAAAGCGCAGGTCGAGACGGTGCGCCTGTGCCACAGGCATCGCGTGATCGGTGCGCGGCGTCGCGAGGGCCGAGGCCACGCCCGCCTCGATCCGGGCACAGGCGTCGCGCGGCACCAACGTGACGACAGAGGCACCGCGCCCAACCTTGGTTTCAACGGTGTTGATCGCGGGGTTGATCCCGCGCGCCTCGGCACAGATGGCCGCGTCACCCGAAAGGAACACGACCGGCACGCCGACTGATGCCGCGAGACGTGCATGCAGCCCGTATTCCGAGAGCGGTTCGTCATTAAGCGTAATGTCCGCGAACCGGCCCGTCATCGTGTGCGACAGCGGATTACCCCCATCGCGCGCCGCCCCGTGCCAACCGACCATGGCGACGGCATCGAAGCTCTCGTCAAGCTCTTGAAGCATCTTGAAAGGATGTCCCGACCAGCCACGGATCACCCGGACGCCTTCTGGCAGGCGGGAAATGTCGAGGTTTCGCGCCGTCTGATGCGCGTCGCGCAGGAAGATCTCGGTCGCGCCGGCGGCGCGTGCGCCTTGACATGCGGCGATAGCTTCGTCTGTCATGAGATCGCGGAAGGCGGGGTATTCGTCGCGGGGCTTCAGCGCCTCGTCCCAATGGGCAATACCCGCAATGCCTTCGATATCGACGCTGATCATGACCTTCATGTTTCGCACCCTCGGCTTGCGGACATGTGCGGCCCGCTTTCTTGATACAAAAATAACGCTTTCCAGAAGCAAAGGTAGTTTGCTAACGTAATGGAAGGACAGACCCAGGGAGGACACAAGATGAAATCGAAAGGAACGACGCTGACGGCCGCCGCGCTGATGCTTTTCGGCACCAGCCTGAGCGCGCAGGATGTCATACGGATCGCCTCGCCCAACAAGGTGACGACCCTCGACCCGATCGCAAGCGCCGCGGCGGGCAATATCGAGGCGTTCGGCCAGCTTTACGCGCGGCTTTTGCGCAAGGATCGTGACGGGCAGTTGCAGCCGGGCCTCGCCGAGAGCTGGGACGTGTCCGAGGACGGGCTGACCTACACGTTCGAGCTTCGCGACGCCAAGTTCTCGGACGGGAGCGAGATCACCGCCGAGGACGTGGCCTTCAGCCTCAACCGCGTGGCCAAGGACGAAGGCTCGGCCTATCCGGCGGCCTACGCGCCGGTGAAGGAATTCACCGCCGTGGACGAGGACACGGTGCAGCTGACCCTCGAATATCCGAGCGCGCCGATGCTGTCCTACATGGAGATCTTCAACGCGGGGATCGTGAGCAAGGATGACCTGGAAGAGCGCGGCGAGGAGGCGTTCGCCTCGGATCCGGTGACATCGGGGCCGTTCATGGTGGAAAGCTGGAAGCCCAACGACCGCCTGACGCTGAGCGCCAACCCGAATTACTGGCGCGAGGGGTATCCCAGGCTCGACGGTGCGGACCTGATCGAGGTGAGCGACGACAACGCGCGCAGCACGATGATCATGGCGGGCGAGATCGACGTGAACCGGGGCGTGCCCTGGGCGCAGATCGAGGAGATCAACGGATCGGGAAAGGCAAAGGTCGTGCTCGAGCCGTCGACCGTTGTTTACGGCGTGATGCCGAACCACGACAAGCCGCCCTTCGACAACCTCAACATCCGCAAGGCTGCGGCGATGGCGCTCAATCGCGAAGCCATCACCAAGGCGGTGACGTTGGGCAACGCGACGGTGGCCAACAGCACCCTGCCAAATGCGCTCAAGTTCCATGACGAGAGCGTTTCGCCACCTGCCTACGATCCAGAGGGCGCCCGGGCGCTCCTGGAAGAGGAGGATGCGGTCGGGACCGAGGTCACGCTCATGATCACGCCGAGCGCCGAGCAGATCGCCACTCTGCTCAAGGCACAGTGGGACGCGGTCGGCTTCAAGACAACTGTGGAACGCGTCGATGCGGGCCTCTGGTGGAGCAAGCTCACGGATGGCGATTACCAGGTCACGAGTTCGTGGTGGTATAACGAGACCGAGGATCCCGACCT
This sequence comes from Roseovarius sp. SCSIO 43702, assembly GCF_019599045.1. Classification (NCBI taxonomy): domain Bacteria; kingdom Pseudomonadati; phylum Pseudomonadota; class Alphaproteobacteria; order Rhodobacterales; family Roseobacteraceae; genus Roseovarius; species Roseovarius sp. SCSIO 43702. Next base: position 3,545,040 of record NZ_CP080623.1, on the reverse strand, counting down.
TGCCGCACGCTGGGCGGTCTGCGGGGCCTGCGGCAACCGTTCCTACTATACCAACTACAATAACGAGCGGGTTAACGAACTGACCGAGGCGGCATTGCGGGAACGCGACGAGCAAAAGCGCGGAGAGATGTATGCCGAGATCCAGAAGATCTCGACCGAGGAACTGGCCCAGATCCCGCTCTACTATTCACCCTTCGCCAACGGCTATGCAACGAACGTGAAGGGGCTGACTCTCACGCCGTCGCTGCAATGGACGCTCGAGGAAGCCGAGCTCGCGGATGAGTGAGGACCCGTGACGTCCGGGCGGCGCGGAGTACCGCGCCGCCGTTTCCACCCGCCGCCGGACTGCCGAACGGATTTCTCCAGTGAAAACCCTACGTTTCATCGCCATGCGTCTTCTTCAGGCGCTGCCGGTCCTTCTCGGGGTGAGCATCATCACCTTCACGCTGATGGCCGCCACGCCGGGGGATCCGGTGCGCCTTCTGGTGGGCGACAGGGCGACGCCGGAAACCATCGCGGCGATCCGCGACCGGTATGGCCTCGATGAGCCGATCCTCGTGCAGTATTTCACTTATCTGAAGAACCTCGTGCAGGGCGATCTTGGCGCCTCACTGCGGTACCGCGTGCCGGTGTCGCAGCTGATTTCGCAGCATTACCCGGTGACGCTTTTCCTCGTGCTCTACACCATCTTCCTGACCCTGCCGCCGGTCATCGCGCTGGCCGTATGGTCGGCACGTCGCCCCAACGGGATCGCGGACCAGGCCATTCGCCTTCTGGGCGTGCTGGGCCTTGCCGTGCCGGTGTTCTGGCTTGCGCTTCTCTTCGCGCGCTTCTTCGGCGTAACACTGGGCTGGTTCCCGGTGAGCGGGTATGGCGAGGGCTTCGGCGAACATATCCTCCATCTCTTCCTGCCGGCGCTCAGCACGATGATCTGGGTGGTGCCGATCCTCGTGCGCACTCTGCGCTCGGCTCTGCTGGACGAGATGAACCGGGACTACGTGCTGACCGGTCTCTCGAAGGGATTGGGTGAGCGGCAGGTGTTCCGCACGCATGTCTTCCCGAACTCGGTCCTGCCGACGCTCAACCTCTTTGCAGTGATCGTGGCCTATCTCCTGGGCGGGTCGGTCATCGTCGAAACGGTCTACGCGGTGCCGGGGATGGGCAAGCTGATGGTCGATTCGATCCTCGCGCGGGATTACTTCGTGGTGCAGGGGGCGACACTCGTCTTCGCGCTGACCACTATCCTCGTGATGCTGGCCGTGGATCTTGTTTCTGCGGTCATCGACCCGAGGGTGAAGCCATGAAGCTTTCGCCCATGTTCGTGATCCGTGTGGCGCTGGTGGCGGTCTGGGGTCTGATCGCGCTTTGCGCGCCGCTTCTTGCGACGCATGACCCCTATGCCATCGACTTCGAGGCGATCCTGAATCCGCCCGATGGGCGCCATTGGTTCGGAACCGACAACGTGGGCCGCGACACCTACAGCCGGGTGATCTATGGTGCGCGGCTGGCGCTCTATATCGGACTGCTGGGCGTGGTCGCGCCCATGCTCATCGGGATGAGTATCGGCCTGCTTGCCGGGTATTTCGGGGGATGGGTCGATACCGTGGCAATGCGCCTTCTCGACATCACGGTGCCGTTCCCGTTCTTCGTTCTGGTCCTGTCGATCGTGGCCGTCCTGGGCCCGGGTATCGAGAACTATTTCATCGCGCTCGCGCTCGTGGGGTGGGTCGGCTACGCGCGGCTGGCCCGGGCCGAGGCGATGGTGCTGCGGCAGGCGGAATTCGTCCTGGCGGCGCGTACCATGGGGTTCTCGCACGGCTATATCCTCGTGCGGCACATCCTGCCCAATTCACTGTCGCCCGTCGTGGTCTACTTGATGACCGACGTGACGCTGGTGATCCTCTTCGGCGCGGCGCTGGGCTTTCTCGGGATGGGCGTGTCGCCCCCCGCCGCCGAATGGGGCGTGATGATCGCGGAGGGGCAGACCTATATCTCGACCGCGTGGTGGATCAGCTTCTTTCCCGGTCTCGCGATGGTCCTCATCGGTGTTGGCTTCGCGCTCATGGGGGACGGGTTGGCGCGAATGCTGAGGATCGAGCGATGAGCGGTTTCCTGTCGGTGCGTGACCTCACGGTCGATTTCGGCGAGACCCGGGCTGTTGACGGGGTGTCGTTCGACCTCGAACGAGGTGCGGCGCTGGGCATCGTCGGCGAGAGCGGATCTGGCAAATCCGTCACCTGCCGCGCGCTCATGCGGCTCCTCCCGCGCACCGCGAAAATCGGGGGGCTGGCCGAGTTCGAGGGGCGCGACCTTCTGTCGATGCCCGAGGCCGAACTGAACCGCATCCGGGGGCGTCGGATCGCGATGATCTTCCAGACCCCCGCGAGCCACCTCGACCCGCTGATGCGCATCGGCGACCAGGTCGCCGAGACATTGCGCAAGCATACAGACATGCGCGGGCGCGACATGCGCGAGGAGGTGCTGCGCCTTCTGGACGTGGTGCGCATTCCCGAACCCGAGCGCTGGGCACGCGCCTATCCGCACGAACTCTCGGGCGGCATGAAACAGCGCGCCATGATCGCCGGGGCGCTGGCCTGCGAGCCCGATGTCCTTCTGGCGGACGAGCCGACCACAGCGCTTGACGCCACCGTGCAGAAAAGCGTGCTGGACCTGCTGGCGCAGTTGCGGCGGGAGCGGAACCTCTCGATGATCTTCGTCAGCCACGACCTCGGTGCCGTGGCCCAGGTTTGCGACGACCTGCTTGTGATGCGGCGTGCGAAGCTGGTGGAAAGCGGGCGGGTGCGGCAGGTGATCGACAGGCCGCGTCACGACTATACCCGGAAACTCATCTCGTCCCACCCCGATCGGCTCCAGGCGAGTCCGCTCGAGGAAGTGCCGGACGCGCCGCCGCTGGTCGAGGCGAAGGGTGTGCGGATCAGATATGGCGGCCGGACACTCACCGACTTGCTGACAGGGCAGGAGGGCGGGTTCGTGGCGGTCAGGGATGCCGGGTTCGCGGTGAGACCGGGAGAAAGCCTCGGGATCGTGGGCGAGAGCGGATCGGGAAAATCCACGCTGGCGCGCGCGCTCGTCGGACTGGTGACGCCGGACCGCGGAACGTTCATGTTCGATGGCAGGCCCGCCGATCCCACCGGGCGGGGGCGCATCGCCTACCTGCGCGAGATGCAGCTTGTCTATCAGCACCCCTACGAGGCGCTCAGCCCGCGGATGCGCGTCGAGGCGGCCATCGCGGAGCCGCTGCGCCGCCACCGGCTGTGCCCTCCGGGCGAGGTGAAGGCGCGCGTGCGCGCTCTGATGGAGCAGGTCGATCTCGCGCCCGACCTGGCGCGGCGCCTGCCGGGCCAGCTTTCGGGCGGACAGTGCCAGAGGGTCGCCATCGCCCGCGCGCTGGCTTTCGATCCGCGCGTCATCATCGCGGACGAGGTGACATCGGCGCTCGACGTGACGCTTCAGGCGCAGGTGCTGGCGCTCTTGTCCCGGTTGCAGGGGGAACGCGGGCTGACCATGATCTTCATCAGCCACGACCTTGCCGTCATCCGCCGGTTGTGTAACTCGGTCATCGTGATGCGCCGGGGGCAAATCGTGGAGGCAGGGCCGACGGCGCAGGTCTTCGACACCCCGCGCGAGGCCTATACGCGCGAATTGATCGACGCGATCCCGCATTTGCACGGAGGCGCGGCATGACCGATGAAACCGCCCGCGAGCGCATCGCGCAGGCGCGCAACCTTTCGAAGGGCGAGGGAGAGGTTGCCCTCTGGGTCGAGCGCCACTACGACAGCCTGCCCTTCGTGAATGCCGCCGAGCTCGCTGTGGGTGCAGGCGTGAGCGAAATGACCGTGAGCCGTTTCGTGCGACGACTGGGATACAGGAATTTCAAGGCATTCAAGGCCGCCGTGAGTGCCGAGTATCGCGGCGGCGGCGGTGAAGGCGCCGGCACCTCGCGCGCGTCACGCGTGCAGATCCCGCCCACCGCAGAAGGCGAGCGTGACGCGATGCTCCGCCGCGAGATCGACGCCATCGTCGAGGTCTACGACCTGGCTTCGAGCGCGCCATGGGCCGCCGCGCTCGACGTGGTGGAACGCGCGGAGCATGTCAATGTCACCGGCTTCCAGGGCGTCAAGGGCATGGCGATGGATTTCGCCACGCGACTCAAATACGCGCGTCCCGGCGTGCGTTTCACCGACGGGCGCAGCGGCACCTGGTCGGAGATCTTCATTGAGGAACCGGAGAAATCCTGCCTCGTCATGATCGAGGTGGTGCCCTATGCGCATGAGGCGGTGAAGATCGCCGATCTCTGCCTGCGGCGGAACATGCCGCTTGTCATCATCACGGACCGCTATGGGGCGTGGCCACGGCAATACACGCCCCACGTCCTGAGCGTCGCGACGGCGACCCGCGCCTTTCTCGACAGCATGGCCGGTCTCTCGGCCCTTCTGGGGCTCTTCCTGAACAGCGTGGCCGCACGGCGCGGCGCGGGCACGACCGAACGGCTCGAGCAGATGCGCGCACTCGCCGAGCATTTCGACCCCTTCTCCTATGATCCGGGCAGCAAGAGTCGCCCGATCCTGACCCGAGACGACGACAAGGACAGATCATGAGCGATCCCATACGCGCCCGCGATATCGGACTCCGCTTCTCAGGCGAGCCCGCTGCGCAGAACGCCATCACCGATGTGCCGGGTGTCACCGTCGGGTTCACCACGGTGATCGAGGACGCGCAGCAGGGAAAAGGCGGGCACAAGGGGCTCTGCACCGGCGTCACCGCCATCATCCCGAGGGGCGAAAGCGGCGCGATCACGCCGGTCTGGGCGGGTATTCATTCCTTCAATGGCAATGGCGAGCTGACCGGAGGCCATCACATCCGCGATCTGGGCTGGTTCATGGGGCCGGTGATGCTCACCAATTCGCACAGCGTGGGCATCGTCAGCCATGCGGTCGTTGGTTGGATGATCGAGCGGCACCCGGAGGTCTTCGCGCGCGATCATATCTGGTGCCTGCCGGTCGTGGGTGAGACCTATGACGGTGTGCTCAACGACATCAATGCCCGGGGCGTGACCGAGGCCCATGCGCGTGCCGCGCTCGACGCGGCGCAACCGGGGCCCGTGGCCGAAGGCAACGTGGGCGGTGGAGCGGGGATGATCGCCTACGAGTTCAAGGGCGGCACCGGCACCGCCTCCCGCCGCGTCAAGGTGGCAGGCGGCGACTACACGCTGGGGGTACTCGTGCAGGCCAACCACGGCTCGCGCGACGCGCTCGAGATTTCGGGCGTGCCGGTAGGGCGCTACATGCGCGATGACCTGGTGTTGGATCGCGAGCAGGGATCGATCATCGTGGTCATCGCCACCGATGCGCCCCTCCTGCCACATCAACTTGACCGGCTCGCCCGGCGCGGGAGCATCGGGATCGGACGGAACGGCACGAGCGGCGGCCATGGCTCGGGGGACATCTTCCTCGCCTTCAGTACGTCGAACCCGCAGGAGAACCCCTGGAACGCGCCGGATATCATGCAGCTCGATGCGCTGAAGGACACCCATCTCGACGCGTTCTATACCGCCGCCGTGCAAGCCACGGAGGAAGCCGTGGTCAACGCCATGATCGCGGCGGAGGACCGGATCGCCGTGAAGCCCCAAGGGCGGCCGGTCCGGGCGATAGATCACGACCGCCTTCGCGATCTGCTCGCGCATCACGCGAAGCCGCCGGGCCGGCACGCGGATTGACTGCGACCTGCCGGAATCGGATTGTGCGAGACATGCGCAGTCTGTCATAGCTGCACGACTCGACCAGCTCGAAGAGACGGACCATGGATGACGACCTGAACACCCGCCACGCCGAGAAAATGCGCAAGATCAAGGCGGCACGCGACAGGCTGATGGCCACGAAAACCGAAGAGAAAGGCCTTATCATCGTCCATACCGGCAACGGGAAGGGCAAGTCGTCGTCGGGATTCGGCATGGTCATGCGCTGCATCGGGCACGGTATTCCTTGTGCCGTCGTGCAGTTCATCAAGGGCAACTGGGAGACCGGCGAAAAAACCTTTCTGCGCGACCGCTTCGCGGATGAATGCCGCTTCTTCGTGTCCGGGGAAGGTTTCACATGGGAAACGCAGGATCGCGAGCGCGACATCGCGGCGGCGCGTAACGGGTGGAAGATCGCCCGCGAACAGATCCTCGATCCCGAGATCGGGTTCGTGTTGCTCGACGAGATCAACATCGCCCTGCGCTACGATTATCTCGACATCGACGAGGTGGTCGAATTCCTGCTCCACGAGAAGCCGCGGATGACCCATGTCTGCCTCACCGGACGCCACGCGAAGCCCGAGTTGCTGGAAGCAGCCGATCTCGTGACGGAGATGTCCTTGGTGAAACACCCGTTCAAGGACGGGGTGAAGGCGCAGCGGGGCGTGGAATTCTAGGTGATCCACCACGCGTGGCCGGAACGAACCCCTTGGACCTCGCGCTCGGAACACCATGGAAACGATGCCCGCAAGATCATCTTGACGCTTTCCCTCTCGCTTATTACTAGACGCGCAGTGCTGCTGCTGTAGCTCAGCTGGTAGAGCAATGCATTCGTAATGCATGGGTCGGGGGTTCGAGTCCCTTCAGCAGCACCAGCTCCCCCGCTTGCCCATATCTTCGGCGCACGCTTGATTACCGTGCCTTCGTGCGCCAGAAGGCCGTTCTGGATGGATGCCCACGCCCGGACTGCATGGATGATCCGCCGTGGCTGACTTTCCATGGCTGCCTACACTGGACGGCGGATTGTCAAGGAAACCACGGGATCAGTCGGATAAACCGCCCCGATCTATCAAGCCGATATTCGCACGAAATAACCGTTCACCGGATTTCGATATTATTCTCATGAAAGATGCCCGAGAAGTTAAACCTTGCGCGATATGATCAGGATATCTAAACATGATCCGTCATATATTGAAAAGGATTTAATGGATGCCGAAAAAGCTCACGAAAGACGATATCGTCGGCGGCCTGGAAAACATGGAGCTCGATGATCTCAAACGCATTCAGTTGGCCACTGAAAAGCAGATCGAGAAGAGAAAGAAGCAGGCCCGGGCGGAGGCTCTCCAGAAGATGCGCGAAGTCGCCAGGGAAATAGGTGTCGATTTCGAAACCCTGATGAAGGAACACTTCGGTGTCGAAGGCAAACAGAACAGCGCTGGCGGTCGGAAAAAGACCAAGGTTGCCCCCAAATACAGGCACCCCGAGAACCCCGAACTCACCTGGACCGGCCGCGGACGTCAGCCGCGCTGGATCAAGGAACACCTCGAGTCCGGCGGCAACGTGGATGACTTCTTGATCGACAAGACATGAAGGTATCCGGTTGGGGAAATGAAATCAGCCGGAAAACACTTATAGAGGGAAATATAATGTAATCGGCTCTTCAATAAATAGATCTTCGGCGTTTCTTGCAGACCACCGGGCGAACTCGCAGTAGATTGGTCGACGTTTCAATTTCTCTTTGCGCCGCCGCGTAATTCAGAAAGAATTGGATCGGCCGGCTTTACCAAGAACCTTGGCGATGGCCTCCTTCGACCGTTGAAGATGTTCGGGCCCGAGCCCCGGATGCACCAGGAACATCAGGCTGGTCTCGCCCATGTCCCGCGCGACCGGCAGAGGGGTGTCGGGGCGTAGCCCGGTATTGTCGAAGGCCTTCTCCAGGTAGATCTCCGAACACGACCCCTGCATGCAGGGCACGCCCGCCGCTGAGATCTCGGCAGCGATCCGGTCCCTGTGCCAGCCCCCGCTCAGGTTCTCCGGCCGTGCATAGGTATAGAACTTGTACCAGGCATGCCGGGTGCCGCCGCCCTGCTCGGGCAATGGCAGGCGCACGGGTCCGTCAGGCCCGGTGAACGGGGTCAGGGCCGTAATCAGCGCGTCGGCGTTAGCGGTACGGGCCGCGTGCCAACTCGGCATTCGCGACAATTGAATGCGCCCGATAGCCGACTGCATTTCGGTCAGACGCCAGTTGGTGCCGAAGCTTTCGTGGAGCCAGCGAAACCCCGGCGCGTGCTCGCGCTCGTGGACTGCGGCATAGCTCTTGCCATGATCCTTGAAGGCCCACATCCGCCGCCAAAGCTCTTCGTCGTCGCAGGTGACCATGCCGCCTTCGCCGCCGGTGGTCATGATCTTGTCCTGACAAAACGACCAGGTGGCGACATCCCCCAACCCCCCGACGGGGCGCCCCTTGTACATTGCGCCATGGGCCTGCGCGCAATCCTCGATCAGGCGGATGTCATCGCCCGCCACCGCGCGCATACCCTCCATGTCGCAGGGCCAGCCCGCCAGGTGCACGCAAAGGATCGCGCGGGTATTGGCGGTGATGACGGGCGCCACGGTATCGGGCGCGATGTTGCCGCTATCGGCATTCACGTCGGCAAAAACCGGCCGCGCGCCCGCGTTCACGACCGAGGAGACCGACGCGATGAAGCTGCGCGGCGTGACGATTACCTCGTCGCTGGCCGCCCCGCCATTGACCGACCCTATCCCCAGCCCATGCAGCGCCAGGTCCAGCGCCAGCGTGCCGTTGGCCACCGCAATGGCGTGCGTTGTGCCCGCGAATTCCGCGAACTCCCGCTCGAACGCGCGCCCCTCCTCTCCTGTCCAGTAATTGACCTTGCCCGAAAGCAATACGTCCGAAACAGCGTCAGCCTCTTCCTGCGTGAAGGCGGGCCAAGGAGGGAACGGTCCCGTGAGCATATCATGTCCTCCTTTTAAGAGGTTTCGCCGGCGCTCCGATCACTACCGTATTTTCAGGAACGTCTTTCGTCACGAGTGAATGCGCACCAATGATTGCGCCCCGTCCGATCTTCAGAGGCTGATCTGCACGGCCTGGCAGAATCGTAGCGCCGGTGCCGATATAGACATCATCGCCGATCTCGACGCGGCCGTTGACCGAAACACGTGGCGCGAGCGTAACAAAATCTCCGACTATGCAATCATGAGCAACATAACTGTAGATGTTACAATGAAACGAATGCCCTATCTGCGCGTCCGCAGTAAGAATGGTGAAATCACTGACTACGGCACCCGCACTTAGACTGACGTTTTCACCAATGATGGCCGTACGAGCTTGAACGGAAAAAATACTAAAGCCATCAGAAAGCACCATTTCAGTTTTTTGTCGACGAAGATTCGAATCGGCAAATCCGATCACGAATGAAGATGCAGATTCTGCCCGTCGGTTTAATGCCTCGTCATAGCTAATTGCATCGCCTGTCGCATTATCATCAACAAAAAAAATTTTATCATTCGGGAAGTTCTCCCGCACTGATCTCATAATCTCGCGAGCGAAACCGCCATGGCTGTAAACAAACTTCATGGTTAGTTCTCTCCATTCTGTCCCGTGAACCGCGGCATCGTCGCCTCACCGGATGCGGAAATACCATCGCGCCTCATAACCTTCGCCAGCGTCATCCAGATAATCCTGAGATCCAGCCAGAGCGTGCGATTGTCCACGTACCAGACATCCAGGGCGAACTTCTCGTCCCAGCTGAGCGCGTTGCGTCCGTTGACCTGCGCCCACCCGGTGATGCCGGGGCGGACCTCGTGGCGGCGGGCCTGCTCGGCACTGTAGAGCGGCAGGTATTCCATCAACAGCGGGCGCGGGCCGACCAGGCTCATGTCGCCCTTCAGTACATTCCACAATTCGGGCAACTCATCAGCCGAGGTCGACCGCAATTTCCGCCCGAGCGGCGTGATCCGCTCGGCATCGGGCAGCGGCGTGCCGTCAGGGCCACGGGCATCCTTCATGGAGCGGAACTTGATCATCTCGAACGGCTTGCCATCCTTTCCGGGCCGGGTCTGCCGAAAGAGCACCGGCGCGCCCATGTCCCGCCGGATGAGGACGAAAAGCAGGATCAGCAGCGGCGAGAAAAGGATCAGGCCGATGAGAGCGCCGAGGATATCCATACCCCGCTTGATCACGACGCGCCCTCTGGGAACAGAACCTCCTCCAACCGCCGGGCAAGGGCACCGTACTCGTGGGTTTCCAGGGCGGCGCGGCGTCCGCGCGCGCCCATTGCCGCACGTTCCGCTTCGGGAAGCGCCTTCAGTTTCAGAACCGCGTCCGCGAGGGCGGCAGGGTCTTGGGGCTGAATCTGCAGTCCTGCTCTCAACTCCTCGACCGGGCGATAGCGCCCGGAATCTATGCCGTAGAGGATTGGTGTGCCCGACACCAGATAGTCGAACAACTTGTTGGGCGAGACGCCGAACCGAAACAGGCTATCGTGGGTCAATCCGATATAGCAAGCATCGAACCGCGCCAGCATGGATTGTACCTGGCGTTTCGGTATGGGGTCGATCACGAGAATGTTGCGCAATCCGCGTCGCGCGATATCCGCGGCGATGCTGTCGCGGGCCCGACCGCTGCCAACGATGACAAAGGCAATATCCTCGTGATCCTCAAGTCTCGCGGCGGCCTCCACCATCGTTTCGAGCGCATTTGCGGCGCCGATGGTCCCAGTATAGCCGACCAGAAACTTGCCCTTCGGCAGGGTGTCGGCAGCGGCGTCTGAGAGTGGTTCGGGCGTTTCCACCTCGCCTCGGTCGAACCCGTTGGGGACCCAGGTGAACTTGGCCCGGTCCATGCCGCGCGTCGTCATGTGATCCACAGCGTTGGGCAGGTTCGAGACCACCGCATCCGATACGCGATAGGCCCGGTCCTCGACCCGCTGCATCCAGACCATCAGCGGGTGTCGTGGCGATTGTCCGCCCACTTCCTCCAGTGTCAGCGGCCAGATGTCGCGCACTTCGAACACCAGCCGAGCGCCGGTCTTCCGGGCCAGACGTTCCGCGCCGCTGAACCCCAGCAGCGACGGCGAGGAATAAAGGATCGTGTCAGGTGACTCACCCAGCCGTCCGGGCAGATGACGCAATCGTCGCCCGAACAGTAGCCAGTTCAGCACCCTGCGCTTGTCGTGGGCATGGGCGTAGCGCGGCACGGGCACGCGGACGAAGCGATAGCCGTCCCGCTCCTCGACACTAGCGGCCGCCGCCGCAGCCCTCTGATCGCGCAGCAGATGATGCCAGCGGGCCGCGATCACCGTTACCTCGTGTCCCCGCGCAGCCAGTGCGCGAGAGAGATAGTAGTGCCGTCCACCTATCCCGGTGTCGGGCGTCGAAGCATACTGATTGATGATCCAGACCTTGCCCATTACCGCAAACCCGTTCTGAGCGCGTCCAGAATCCGGACCGACGCATCACCCCTGCCGTAAGGAACGATGTCCGAGCCCTTGGTGCCGGCGGCACCGGAAACGACGCGCTGCACCTCTGCGGGGTCTCGCGGCGGCACCAGCCGGTTCCAGCCCGCATCCACCAGCTCGACCCATTCGGTTTCGTCGCGCAGAGTGACGCAGGGAACGCCATAAAAGAACGCCTCTTTCTGTACCCCGCCCGAATCCGTGACGATCACCGCGGCGGCCTTCTCATGTGCCACCATCTCGAGATAGCCCATCGGCGCAACGACGGTCAGCGCCTCGGTCAGATGCGCCAATCCGGAAGCCACCAGCCGCGCCTTCGTGCGCGGATGCAGCGGCAGTACCACGGACATGTCGCGCGCCACCCGTCCCAGCCCCTCGAAGATCGCCGCCAGCCGCGCAGGATCGTCGGTGTTTTCCTGGCGGTGAATGGTGGCAAGAACGAAATCGCCCTCGCTCACACCGCTACGCGCCAGCATGTCGGACTTGCCCGCCGCGATCTCGCCGAAATAGAGCGCGGCATCGTACATGACATCACCGACCTGATGCACGCGGCTCGCCTCCAGTCCTTCGTCGAGCAAGTTGCGCGTCGCCGTATCGGTGGGGGTCAGCAGCAGGTCCGAACAATGATCCGTCAGCACGCGATTGATCTCTTCGGGCATGGTGCGATTGAACGACCGCAGGCCAGCTTCCACGTGGGCCACCGGAATATGCAGCTTGGCCGCCGCCAACGCCCCGGCAAGGGTTGAATTGGTGTCCCCGTAGACCAGAACCGCATCGGGCTTTTCGGACTGCATCACGGCCTCGATCCGTTCCAGCATCCGTCCCGTCATCTGCCCGTGCGATCCGCCAGAGATCTCGAGGTGATGCGCGGGTTCGGGTATGCCCATCTCTTCGAAGAAGATGTCGGACATGTTTACATCGTAATGCTGGCCCGTATGCACGAGGATCTCCTCGATTCCGTCGGTCGCCGCGATTTCGCGCGAGACGGCCGCGGCCTTGATGAACTGGGGGCGTGCCCCGATCACGGTCAGTATACTGGTCATGTCGTTTTCTTTTGTTTTGTGGATTTCAACGGCACGCCGAGACGTTCATTGTAGAAAGCCACGAGCTTTTCGGCCTCGGTCGGCCAATTGTAAGTCGTCTCGACCGCGTGCTTGCCCCGGCGCCCCATTTCTTCTGCTTCGTCCGGGTTGTCCAGTATCCAGTCCATCGCCCGCGCGATAGCCCGAGGGTCCTGCGGATCCGCCAGAAGCCCACACCCGGCCCCGTCCACGATCTGTCGCCATAGCGGAAAGTCTGACGCGATGACAGGCAGCCCGGCGCCCATGTACTCGAACAGCTTGTTCGGCTGGGCGCCCCACCAACGTCACGTCATGTCCCCGCGCGGCCAGTTCGCGTGACAGATAGTGATGCCGCCCACCAATTCCGGTATCGGCCGTCGAGGCATATTGATTGATGATCCAGATACGGCTCATTCGCTTCCTGCCTTCGTCGACAACTCGTACGTTCGCTTGGGTACTCTGTGGTTTCCCCACCTCATTTTTTTGTCTTCCTCGGTTCGTTAAGCGTTATCGCCCGGGTTAATCTGGCGCCGCGGAAAAAACATGTCAGATGTAGGCACATGGAATTTTCCCTCAGAGGTATAGGATGGCGGTTGCGACCGCGATTATCAGTGGTCCGAGAAGCGCAACATTTGCAACATGTGCAAGGAGAAGTGAGTTCAGGGTCTCATGCAAATTTTCACCGATCTCGTATTTACGAGAAAGCATTGGATCAAGATAGAATGCGAGTACCACAGTGCCGCAAGCGTTAATGAAACCTGTAAGCTGAAGAACCACTGTAGAAGCGTCCTGAAACCTGAATGCAATGAGATTGATCAGGAACATGGAAGAGCCATAGAAAACAAATATCCACGCGGCGACAAAGAAAACGCGGGGCGCGATATCTCTTCGCGCAAGAGACAAAGTTCGTTTTTGAAAAAGCTTGTTGTCAATAGTCTGCGCGTCAGGTGCTGGCCGCGGTCTCGCCTTCAGGATGGAGGCAAAAAGACGACCATCGGAATGGTAGAGGGAAAGCAAGTCACAAAAGTAGTAGACGATTTTTTCGCGGAACAAGATACAAGCAAAGAGCGGAACGATTGAGACAGCATAGGACAGAAAGATTGCCGTCAGCAGAAGCTCCAGGTCATCTGCCAGCGCGATCACGCCTACCAAAGGGGGGTAAGTTACGATGAATACGCGTTTTATGGTGTTTACGATCACTTGCACCGAGTAAGCGATGGCATTTAGTCCCACAATCGAACCGGCGACCCTCGGCAAGACGGAAACAGCGTCCAGAAATACGGAGCAGGAAAAGACCGAAATGACCAGAATGACGAAAATCCAGACAGTCATGCCAAATCTCTTCCGGGTTCTTCTGCGGGGTTTCTAACCGACGTCGGCGATACAAGAAGGAGAGTATAAGTTAGCGGTATGAAGAGGAGAATCCTGAGATAGCTCATATCGCCACTAAAAGACGTACAGATAAAGATGAACAGAAAGACTGCACGCCCGAAAGGCGTGTTCTTCCAGAGTACGAAAGCAAACACCAGCCCGAATGCGACCAGCCCGATGACCCCCATCTCGCTCATGATCTCGAGCGTGAGGTTATGAGGATATGCAAATCCACCACTGGTAGCCACTTGGAAGTTCGTGACTCCAACTCCCAAGAGTGGGTTTTCTCGATAAAGCTCCAGCGCATCCGCCATCATATGTTGCCTGGCGCCGATCGAACCAAAGTCTTGCGTCCCGGCATCGTCTGCAAGAACGCGGAAGATTGCCTCGTATCGTACAAGAAACTCAGACGGCAATGACCAGATGACGACATACCCAAGTGAAACCATACAAAGGGAAACCAAAACCGCGCGCTTGAACGAAAACAGCCGAAAGACGAGCAGAGGAGCTGCCAGTGCGAATGCAACGATTGGCCCCTTGGACATTGCCCAAAACGTTGCTGCAAGGAACAAGGCAGCGCGCGTTCCGTTCGCCAAGAACCTGCCCTGTAGCATGAGGTACACGCTGGTGAGGCTCGAGAGCGCCATCAACCAGCCAAATACAATTGGGCCATTTATGAGATAGCGCACTGATCGCACGGAAAATCCGAAGACAGCCTTGTAGGCCAAGGTCGCGGCCAGAACAAACATTGCCACGAAAACAAAGGCTTGGAAAAAGCGCTCTTCACCGAACTTGGTTATGAGGTGGGCTGAAATCGAACTTACGAAGATTGTTGAAAGCACCGCTCCGTCAACCTTCTCTATAAGAAAAGGAATGTCATGCGCGACCATCCCGCGGAAAATCAAAACTGCAATGATGGGTGAGATGACAATTATGGCCGCCGCGCCAAACGTCGCCAGATTAGATTTGGCCATAAGAACGAGAATTGCAATACCTGCGATAACTGTGTGGTGAACAATCACAATGTCACCGAGCACTTTTGGCAACAGCGTCCCTGTCGCCAGCGCCAAATAGACGAGGCTCGTGGCAAGCAGCAGATGGATGCTTCCATACCTCATTGTTCCGTATTCTTCCTCAAGGCCTCGATGACCCTCTCCTGCTCCTCTGCACCCAGATAGGGATGCATCGGCAGGCTCAGGACCTCCTCCGCCGCGCGGTCGCCGGAGGGCAGGTGGGCCGATGGGTCCGCCACCGCGGGCTGGCGGTTGAGCGGCAGCGGGTAGTGCACCGCTGTCGGCACGCCGCCCTCCTTCAAGGCGGCTTGCACTCGCTCGCGCTCCTTCACCCGCACGGTGTATTGCGCCCAGGCCGAGAGGTTGTGATCGGCGATCTTCGGCAGGCTCAGCAGGTTGCCGCCCCGGAGCATCGCGTCATAGCGCTCCGCCACCTTCCGGCGGGCGGCGAGTTCCTCGTCGAGGATCGCGAGCTTGGGCAGCAGGATCGCCGCCTGAATGGTGTCCAACCGGCTGTTCACCCCGACACGAACATGATGGTAGCGCCGGTCCTGTCCATGCCGCGCGATCTGCCGAATGACCCGCGCCAGCTCGTCGTCGCTGGTGAAGATCGCGCCGCCATCGCCATAGCAGCCCAGCGGTTTCGAGGGGAAGAAGCTGGTGCAGCCGATGGTCGACAGGTTGCCCGACCTGCGCCCCTTGTACGAGGCGCCGAAGCTCTGCGCACCGTCCTCGATCACCGGCAGGCCATGCTTTTCCGCGATGGCGTTGATCGCGTCGAACTCGGCGCACTGACCGTAGAGCGATACCGGAATGATCGCCCTGGTGCGCGGCGTGATCGCAGCCTCCAGACTGTCCGGATTCATGTTGTAGCTGACCGGATCGATATCGACGTAGACCGGTCTTGCGCCCAGCACCGCGACCGTTTCGGCGGTGGCGATATAGCTGAAACCGGGCGTGATGACCTCGTCTTGCGGCCCCACCCCGAGCGCCATCAGCGCGATCTGCAAGGCATCGGTCCCATTGGCGCAAGAGATGCAGTGCCCCGCTCCTGTATAGCCACACAGAGCCTCTTCCAGCTCGGCCACTTCGGGGCCCATGATGTATTTGCCATGCGCCAGAACGCGGGCGATGCCGGTTTCGATCTCGTGGCGCAGGCGGTCCTGCTGGGCGGCCAGGTCAACGAATTGCATGTCGGTCAATCCTCGAGCAAAATCAAAGTCTCGCCATCTTCCGTGTAACGCTCACCCGTGCGCGGACAGGTCAGGTCCGCCCCCAACCGGTCACCCGAGCGCGACACCCATCCGATCCGGCGCGCCGGGATACCCGCCATCAGGGCATGGTCGGGCACGTCCCGCGTCACCACGGCCCCGGCTGCGATCATGCAATAGGCCCCGAGCGTATTGCCGCAGACCACCGTTGCGTTGGCGCCGATCGTCGCTCCGCGCTTGACCAGCGTTTCTTCGAACTCGTCCTTGCGCTCGATATGGGCGCGCGGGGTCAGGACGTTGGTGAACACGCATGACGGCCCACAGAACACGTCCTGCTCGAGCGTGACTCCCTTGTAGAGCGCCACGTTGTTCTGCACCTTGCAGCCGTCGCCGATGGTCACATGCGGCCCGGCCATGACGTTCTGACCCAGCACGCAATCCGCGCCCACCTTGGTATGCGGCAGCACATGCACGAAATGCCAGATCTTGGTGCCGGCGCCGATCTCCGATGGCTCATCGACATATGCGCTCTCGTGAATGAAGGCGGTCTCGTGGATCATCCCAACACCTTCCCGATATCAGGATGCTGTTCACCGCGGCCTGGTTCGACGGGCGCGGTGCGGATGTGGCTCACCACCTCGATCGACGGGCGCACCACGTCGAGGCCGTAGCCGTTTCCATCCAGCACGTTCTGATAGCTCGCCGTATGCAGGTCGGTGAAGCCGCCGGAAAACTCGATCTCATCGCCCTCGACGGTGATGGAGCGATGCGTGGTCTGCCCCTCGGGCGTATGCGCGGGCAGGTGGTCGCGGTTGATCGACAGCACCCAGCGGACGCGGGCCTGGGCGAATTCGAGATAGCCCGCGGCCGCGTCGGGCCCGCGATGATGCACGATGTTCTCGCGGATCGGGCCGAAGACGAAGCTCAGCATGTCATAGAAATGCACCCCGATATTGGTGGCGATCCCGCCCGACTTCTGCTCGAACCCTTTCCAGCTGGCATGGTACCAGGCCCCGCGCGAAGTGAAATAGCCCAGATCCACGTCGTAGACCTTGTCCTTCGGGCCATTCGCGATGCGGTCGCGCAGTGCGATGATGGCGGGATGCAGCCGGAGTTGCAGGATCGAATTGATCCGTCGCCCCGTATCGTTCTCGAGGGCCGCCAGGTCGTCAAGATCGCCAACCTCGAGCACCAGTGGCTTCTCGCAGATCGCGTCCGCGCCCGAGCGCAGCGCGAAGCTCATATGCGCCTTGTGCAGGTAGTTGGGGCTGCAAATGCCGACGTAATCGACACCATGGCCGGCTCGTCGAAGTGCATCGACATGCGCGTCGAACCGCTCGAACTCGGTGAAGAAGGCTGCATCGGGGAAAAAGCTGTCCATGACGCCGACACTGTCGTTGATATCATGGGCAACAGCCAGGTTGCCGCCGGTGTCCCTGATCGCCTTCAGGTGCCGCGGCGCGATGTAGCCGGCAGCGCCGATCAGCGCATAACGTGTCATCATGATCGTCGTCTCCTCACGCCCGGATGACGGCGGCATCGCCGCGGAACTTGCCACGGGTATCCACCAGAAGCTGTGCGTTCTGCCGGATCATCTCGTAGTCCACATCGCTGTGGTCGGTCAGCAGGATCACCGCATCGTATCCGGCAATCACCTTGGGCGACAGGTCGACCGAAGTGAGATCGAATTCATGTTGCCGCATCTCTGGAAAGACCGGGACGTTGGGATCCGAGTAATGAACTTCCGCGCCCCAGCTGCGCAGCCGCTCCATCACGAAGACCGACGGGCTTTCGCGCATGTCATCCACGTCCCGCTTGTAGGCGATTCCGAGCGCGAGAACCTTTGCACCTTTCAGGCTCTTGCCGACCTCGTTCAGCGCCCGCACCAACTTGTTCACCACGTATTGCGGCATGGAGGCGTTGATCTCGCCCGCCAGCTCGATGAACCGGGTGTGCAGGCCGTATTCGCGCGCCTTCCAGGTCAGGTAGAAAGGGTCGATGGGGATGCAGTGGCCGCCGATGCCGGGGCCGGGATAGTAGGCGGTGAAACCGAACGGCTTGGTCTTGGCCGCGTCGATCACCTCGAAGATATCGAGGCCCATCGCGTCCGCCACGATCTTCATCTCGTTGACCAGCCCGATGTTGATTGAGCGGTGGATGTTTTCCAGCAGCTTGACCATCTCGGCGGCCTCGGTGGAACTGACCGGGACCACCCTGTCGATGAAGGTGCCGTAAAGCGCCTCGGCGACCTTCAGACATTGGGGTGTGTGACCGCCTGCGACCTTGGGAATCTTGTGGGTCTCGAAGTCGGCGTTGCCGGGGTCTTCGCGTTCGGGCGAATAGGCGAGGAAGAAGTCCTTGCCGATCTCGAGCCCGGCCTTCTCGACATAGGGCAGCAGAATCTCCCTCGTCGTGCCGGGCCATGTCGTGCTCTCCAGGCTGAGCACCTGGCCCTTGCGCAGGTAAGGGGTGATCGTGTCCATCGTGGCCGTGACAAAGCTGAGATCCGGCTCGCGGTATTGATTCAGCGGGGTCGGCACGCAGATGATCAGCGCGTCGCATTCCCCGGTGCGCGAGAAGTCTGTCGTTGCCTCGAAACCTGCTTCCTTCATCACCGCGATATCGCTGCCGGTGATATGCTTGATGGGACTCTTGCCTGCGTTCAGGTCATCTACGCGCCCCTGTACCACGTCGAAGCCGACCACCCGCAGGCCCGCCGACGATGCGGCCAGCGCCAGCGGAATCCCCACGTAGCCCAGGCCCAGAATCCCGATAGTTGCGTCTTTGTGGGTGAATTTCTCTACCAAGTGCACGTCCTGCTCCATCCTGCTTTACCGGGCACCGTTTTCTCCCGGTGCTCCGCACATTTGACGAGGCCATCCGCTCTCTGGCGGCACCGGATATCACGGATAGGTTGAGGGGCAAGTCCAAAAAGCGCTTGACGGCTGAGTCATCCACCGGGGATTGAATCGCGATCAGGGCGGCAGGAGAAAATTATCTTCGATGCACTCTTGTCAAATCATGCCTCCCGGTGATTTGATCAAATCTCATGAGGTCGAGAGGTTGCAGATGATCGAGATCAAGGGTGTCAGCAAGGTGTTCGGATCGGGCGCCGACGCTTTCCGCGCGTTGGACAATGTCTCGGTGACCGTGCGTCAGAACGAGTTCTTCACCCTGCTCGGGCCCTCCGGCTGCGGCAAGACCACGCTTCTGCGCCTGATCGCGGGATTCGAGGGGCCGACGCAAGGGGCGATCACGCTCGACGGTGCCGACCTGGCCGGGCAGCCCCCCTACAAGCGGCCGGTCAACACGGTCTTTCAGTCCTACGCCCTGTTCCCGCATATGACCGTGGCCGAGAACGTGGGCTTCGGGCTCAAGATGCTGGGCAATTCGAAGGCCGACATCGAGAAGATCGTCGGCGAGATGCTGGAGCTCGTGCGCATGTCGCATCTTGCCGACCGGCAGACCGCGCAGATTTCCGGCGGGCAGCAGCAGCGCGTGGCGCTGGCCCGCGCGCTGGCCCCGAGGCCCAAGGTGCTTCTTCTGGACGAGCCGCTTTCGGCGCTGGATTTCAAGCTGCGGAAGGAAATGCAGCTCGAACTGAAGCGGTTGCAATCCGAGACCGGGATCACCTTCGTCTTCGTGACCCACGATCAGGAGGAAGCCCTCACGATGTCGGACCGGATCGCGGTGATGAGCGAGGGGCAGATTCGCCAGATCGGCGGTCCGCGCGAGATCTATGACCACCCCGCGGAACGGTTCGTGGCCGATTTCATCGGCGACACCAACTTTCTGCCGGTCGAGATGATCGAGGCCCGGGAGGACACGGCGCGGGTGCGCCTGCCCTCGGGCCAGGAGATCGAGACGCGCAGCTCGCGCACCGACGATGCGAAAGGTCAGGTGACACTTGCGATCCGGCCGGAACATGCCGACCTCGTGACGCCGGGTGAGGGACAGCTTTCGGGCATTCTCGAGCAGATCGTCTATTTCGGGACCGACACGCATTTCCACGTGACGATCGACGGCGCGGCCACGCCGTTCGTGCTGCGCAAGCAGAACGAGCCCGACGCCGATCAGACGCTTCGCGAAGGCGACAAGGTGGGCATCCGGTTCGGCCGGAACGCCGGCCAGGTTCTGAAGGATTGAGGGGGTGGCCGACATGAAACCACGTTCCCGCGCGCTGCTGCTGTCTCCGGCGCTTTTCATCCTGATCTTTGCCGCGGCGGGGCCGCTGGTCATCGTGCTGATCTATTCCTTTCTCACGCCGGGCGACTACGGCGGCGTGGTGTGGGACTTCTCGACCGATGCCTGGTTCAACGTCGTCGCCGAGCGGGACTTCTTCACCGACGAGCTTGGTTGGGCGGATGCGCATCTCACGGTGTTCTGGCGGTCGATCAAGCTGTCGTTGCTGACGGCGCTGCTGTCGTTCCTCGTCGGCTTCCCGACCGCCTATTTCATCGCGACGCGCCCCAAGGGGTCCCGCGACATCTGGATGCTTCTCATCATGATCCCGTTCTGGACCAACCTTCTGATCCGGACCTTCGCGATCATGGAGCTCATCCGCAACGAGGGCACGATCAACACGGTGCTCATCGCGATGGGCCTCGTGACGCAGCCGATCCAGATGCTATACACCGAGTTCTCGCTCCTGGTGGGCATGACCTATGTCTACCTGCCGCTGATGATCCTGCCGATCTACGCGTCCATGGAGCGGCTCGACTTCCGGCTCGTCGAGGCCGGCTACGACCTTTACGGCAATCGCTGGAAAGTCCTCACGCAGATCATATTCCCGTTGGTGAAACCGGGTGTCGTGGCGGGGTCGATCCTTGTTTTCGTGCCCTGCCTCGGGGCCTACGTGACACCGCGGGTTCTGGGAGGCGGCAAGCAGCTCATGCTGGGCAACCTGATCGAATTGCAGTTCGGCCAGTTGCGCAACTGGCCGCTGGGTGCCGCGTTGTCGCTCACGCTTCTTCTGATCGTGATGGTCGCGCTGATCTTCTACGTGCGCGCTGTCGGAACCGAGGAGACGAGCCATGGCTAGATCCTTCGATGTCAAGCGCCAGCCGGGCTTCAGCGGTGTCGCGATCGCCTGTTTCGTGCTGCTCTACCTGCCGATCGTGCTGCTGGTGATCTACTCCTTCAACGCCAGCGAATCGATTTCGCAATGGGACGGGTTCTCGTTCCGCTGGTATGTCTCCGCATGGGAGAACGAGCAGGTGCAGGCCGCGACGATCCGGTCGGTGGTCATCGCCATCGCGGCGTCGACGATCTCGACCACGGCGGCCGTCCTCGCGGCGCTCGCCACGACGCGCAGCACGCCGTGGCGCGGACAGACCCTCGCCTTCGCGTTGATCAACCAGCCTCTCATGGTCCCCGAGATCGTGACCGCCGTGTCGCTCCTGATCTTCTTCTCGATGATCAAGGTCTGGACCGGCTATACCGGGCTTTGGTATCTGATCATCGCCCACGCGGCCTTCTGCATCCCCTTCGCCTACATGCCCATCCGCGCGCGGCTTCAGGGAATGGACCTCACGCTCGAACGTGCAGGCGAGGATCTTTATGGCACGCCCTTCAAGGTGTTCCGTTACATCACCTTGCCGCAGCTCTGGCCCGGGATCCTGGCCGGGGCGATGCTGACCTTCGTGATCTCGCTCGATGACGTGGTGATCACCGAATTCGTCAAATCCGCGGGACAGGACACGCTGCCCACGTATATGCTGGGACAGTTGCGGCGCGCGATCACGCCCGAGATCAACGCGATCTCGACCGCGCTTCTGGCCATCTCGGTGTTGCTCGTGACCGCCTTTTTCTTCGTCAGCCGGAAGAACAAGTGATCCGGCTCAATCCTGGCCCCGGACCGGGGCCGACAATCAGGGAGATCGAAAAATGAGAAAAATCTTTATGACGGCCAGCGCCCTGGCCTTCGCCGCCGGTGCGGTGCAGGCCGAGGGAGAGCTCAACATCTACAACTGGGGCAACTATACGAGCCCGGAGTTGATCGAGAAGTTCGAGAAGGAACACGATATCGACGTCACGATTACGGATTACGATTCGAACGATACGGCACTGGCCAAGCTCAAGGCCGGAGGTGCCGGCTTCGACATCGTGGTGCCGTCGGGCACCTACGTGCCGATCTTCATCTCCGAAGGCGTGCTGATGAAGTCCAATCCCAACGAGCTCGAGAACTTCAAGAACGTGGACCAGCGCTGGGTCGACGTGGAGTTCGATCCGGGCCGGGAATACACGGTGCCGTGGCTTTGGGGCACGGTCGGCGTGAGCGTCAACACGAGCGTCTATGACGGCGACATCAACACCGCCGCGATCGTGGTCGAACCGCCCGAGGAGCTTCGGGGCAAGATCAACGTCGTCCCCGAGATGAACGATCTCATGGGTGTGAGCATCAAGTATTTCGGCGGCGAGCAGTGCAGCAGCGACAAGGAGCTTCTGAAGAAGGTTCGCGACTCTCTGGTCGAGGCCAAGCAGCACTGGATCTCGATGGCCTACGGCAATATCGAGCGGCTTGCGAACGAGGACATCGCCGCGACGCTGAACTGGAACGGCGCCTCGATGCGCGCCCGGCTTCAGAACGAGGATATCGCGTTCGGCTATCCGCAGACCGGTTTCCCGATCTGGATGGATAACGCGGCGATCACCGCTGACGCGCAGAATGTCGAGAACGCCAAGCTCTTCCTGAACTTCATCATGGATCCCGAGAACGCGGCGCTGAACTCCAATTTCGCCCGCTATGCGAACGGGATCGCGGGCAGCGAGGAATACATGGACGAAGTGATGGCCTCCGCGCCCGAAGTCGTCATTCCCGAGGAACTGGCCGATGCGGGATATATCGCCAAGACCTGCCCGCCCGAGGTTCAGGCGATCTACTCGAAGATCTGGACCGAACTGACCAAGTAAGACGACGTATGACCGGAGCGCGGCCCTCCTTCAAGCGGGGGCCGCGTTCGCGTTTGCAGGAGTGGGAGGCGTGATGGAAAAGGTGGACAGGATCATCGTGAACGGGCGGCTTCTGACCTTCGAGGACGGGTGCCCCCAGGCGGAAGCCCTTGCAATCGGCGGCGGGCGGATCGTGGCCGTGGGCTCGACCTCGGAAATGCGGGCTCTGGCCGGACCGGACACGCGCATCACGGACGCGCAGGGCGGCACGGTTCTGCCGGGCTTCATCGACAGCCACGTGCACATCTTCGGCGGATCGGTCGAGCTCGAGACGCTGAGCCTCAAGGGCGTCACGGGCCGCGACAACGTGGCCCGCGTGGTGCGGGAGGAGGCGGCGGCACGGCCCGAGGCGCCGCTCGTCTTCGCGGTCCAGGCGGATTACGGCATCTTCGGCGAGCGGCACGGGACGACACGCCACGACCTCGACGCGATCCTGCCCGACCGGCCGCTGGCCATGTATTCGCCCGATTATCACACCGTCTGGGCGAGCACCGCCGCGCTGGAACTGGCGGGCCTGCTTCGCGGGGGCGACACCGTGGCGGGATCGCGCATCGTCATGGGCGAGGACGGTCTTGCCACCGGCGAGTTGCAGGAGCCGGGCGCCTTCGGTCCACTCCTGCGCTACACCCGGCATGGCGGACGCGAGAAGGCTGGCATCGCGACCGGCCGCGACCCCGAGCCCGCGCCGACCGCGGCGGAACGCGCAGCCGACCGCGAGGCGATCCGGCGCGGCCTCGCCCATTGCGCCGCGCATGGAATCACCGGCCTGCACAACATGGATGGCAATCCCTACCAGATGGAGCTCCTGGCCGAGCTCGAGGCCGAGGGCGCGCTCCCCTGCCGGATCGAGGTGCCGTTTCACTTCAAGGCATTCGACGAACTGGACCGTTTCGAGGAAGCCGAGGAGATGCGCCGGCGCTGGAGAAGTGACCGACTGTGGTGCAACCGCGTGAAGATGTTCGTGGATGGCGTGATCGAGAGCCACACCGCGTTGATGCTCCGCCCCTATCCCGGCACCGACCATTGCGGTGATGCGGTCTTCGCGCCCGAACATTTCAACGCGGCCTGCATCGAGGCGGACAGGCGTGGGTTCCAGATCGCGGTGCATGCCATCGGCGATCTGGCCGTCCGCCGCACGCTCGACGGCTATGCCGCCGCGCGGGCCACCAACGGCGCGCGCGACGCGCGGCACAGGGTCGAGCATATCGAGGTGCTGCATCCCGACGACCTGCCGCGCTTTGCCGAGCTTGGCGTTGTCGCGTCGTATCAGCCCGTCCACGCGGCGGCGGGCCACGTCTATCCGCCCGAGGCGGTGGGGGTGCATCTGCATGACGATCAGAAGCGGCTGGCCTATGCGTGGCAGGACATGCGGGCCAGCGGCGCGCGGGTGTGCTTCTCGACCGACTGGCCGGTGGTGGGCGTGAACCCGATGACCAACCTGCGCGCCGCTGTCGCTCCGCGCCGGTTGCCGCCGCCCTGGGGGCAACAGGCGCAGGGATTGCACGACGCGCTGGCGTCGATGACCCGTGACAACGCTTGGGTGGAATTTGCCGAGGATCGCAAGGGACGGCTCGCGCCCGGCTACGTGGCGGATATCGTCGTGATGCGCGACGATCTCGAGGCGATGGACCCCGATGGGTTCGAGGAAACGGGCGCGGCGATCACGCTATCGGGCGGGGAGGTGACGTTCGCGGCGTGATATAATCAGAACGGATAGCCGATTTCGAGATTGCCGATTGAGGTGATACCGCGATCTTCTCATAGTTTCGCGGTCGGAGAGGGTGAAGTCTTGTATATGGTTCGGGAAACGGGTGACATGAACCTCGGGACATCGTTACGAGCCGCCGGTCGCAGGGGAACAGCTTGACGCGGCCGAGCGGTATCGCTTCGGTCCATCCGGAGAAACCAGCCGTCCGAAAGCCGGCTCGGAACAAGACAAAAGACCACAGAAGGAACAGGGAGACAGACATGAACAAACGTATCAAGAGCCTCGTGGGCGTCGCCGCCGCACTGGTCGCCGTCACGGGCGCCACCACGGCCATGGCCAAGGACTTCCGTCTCGGCCTCATCACGCCGCCGCCGCATATCTGGACCAAGGCCGCCGAAGCCTTCGGCGAGGAGCTGGCCGAGAAGTCCGGCGGCGCGCATAGCGTCACGGTCTTCCCCGCGCGGCAGTTGGGCGACGAGGCCGAGATGCTGCAACAGTTGCAGACCGGCGCGCTCGACATGGCATTCATGACGGTGGCCGAGGTGTCGAACCGCGCGCCCGATCTGGGTGCGTTCTATGCGCCCTATCTCGCGAACGACATCGCGCATGCGGGCCGCATCCTGCGCACCGATACGGCCAAGGGCCTGCTCGACGACCTGCCCGGCAAGGTGGGCGTCGTCGGTGTCGGATACGGCATGGCGGGCCTGCGCCAGATCGTGAGCCGCGACGCCGTCGAGACGGCCGGCGATCTCGAGGGCAAGAAGCTCAGGATCACGCCGTTCGAGCCGATCCTCGACTTCTACAACGCCATGGGCGCCGCCCCGACTCCGATGCCGCTTCCCGCGGTCTATGACGCGCTCGCCAACGGGCAGGTGGACGCGATCGACATGGATGCCGAGCTGATATGGAAGCTGAAATACTATGAACATGCCGACACCGTGGTCGAATCGAACCACATGATGTTCCCGATGGTGGGCCTCGTGTCCGCGAAGGTCTGGAGCGGGATGTCGGACGAGGATCGCGAAATGGTGCGTGAACTGATGGCCAAGCATGTCGACAGTTGCATCGACAGCTATGTCGCGAAAGACCAGGAATGGCTGACGCAGGTCGAGGAGACCGGAACGAATTACATCGTTGTCGGCCCGGACTTCTTCGGCGACGCGATCGACCAGTGGAACGCCAAGTGGTCGGAGAAGTCGGCGGCGCTGGACGATCTGCGCGCCGCGGCGGAAGAGACCAGGTAAGGCGTCCCGCAGGGGCGAACATCAGGGGGGCGCGACCTTGGCCGCGCCCCCGGCATTTGGGGGCATATGACACATGCTGAAACGCGTATCCGCAGCCTGGGCCCGGATCGAGCTGGCCGTGGCGGCGTGTCTCGCGGTGGGCGTGACGCTCCTCATCCTGCTCAATGTCGTGACCCGCTACATGGGAAACGCGCTCTACTGGGTGGATGAGGCGGCGATCTACGCGATGATCTGGATGACCTTCCTCGGCGCATCGGCCGCCGTGCATTACGGGAACGCGGTGGCGATCACCATCCTGACGGACGTTCTTCCACGCACTCTGAAATGGGGCGCGGCCAAGCTGGTGGACGCGATCATCTTCGCCTTCGCGCTTTTCCTGCTGTGGTTCTGCTGGCGCTGGTTCGCGCCTCTCGATCTTGCCCGCGCGGGATTCGACATCGCGACGTTCCAGTCGAGCACCTTCAATTTCGTCTATGCCGAGCCGACGCTCACGATCGGGATCCCGAAATACATCGTCTGGCTGATCATGTGGCTTTTCGCGCTGGGCGCGACGCTGCACAGCCTGGCACATCTTCTCGACTTCTCGCCCGTCAGGGAGGCGCCCGACACGCCATGACGCCGCTCATTTTCGCCTTCAAGCTTTTCATCGCCGTGCCGGTCGCGATCGTCCTCGCGATGACCGCGATCTGGTATATCTGGGAAAGCGACAACGTCATCCTCTATGACAGCTTCGCGCAGAAGATGTTCGCGGGGATCGAGAATTACGGTCTGCTGGCCATTCCGCTCTTCATGCTCACGGGCGAATTGATGAACGAGGGCGGCATGACCAAGCGCCTGATCGACGCGGCGCGTGTCTTCGTTGGCGGCTTCCGGGGCGGGCTTGCCTATATCAACCTCGTGGCCAACATGTTCATGGCGGCGATCATCGGCTCGGCGCCCGCGCAGATCGCGGTGATGAGCCGCGCCATGGTGCCGACGATGGAGAAGGAGGGCTACGACCGGGGCTTCGCGGCGGCGAGCACGGCGGCAGGCGGGCTTCTCGCGCCGGTGATCCCGCCCTCGATGATCTTCGTCATCTTCGGCGTGCTGGCGCAGGTGCCCATCGGGGACATGTTCCTCGCCGGGATCATCCCGGGCCTGATGCTCGTCGCGGGGTTCGCGGCCGTCATCACCCTCATCGGGCTCAGGCAGCAGTTTCCGCGCGGCGAATGGATGAGCGCGGGCGAGGCCGGCATGGCACTCCTGCGATGCCTTCCCGCCGCCCTCATCCCGATGGCAATCATCGGCGGCATTCTCTTCGGCGTGGCGACGCCCACGGAATCGGCGGCGGTCGCCTCGCTGATCGCGTTCCTGGTGGGATGGCTCGTCTATGGCGAGCTCGAGCCGCGCAACCTCTTTCGCATGTTCCAGCGCACGGCCATCAACGCGTCGATGATCATCTTCATGATCGCGGCGGCAAGCGTGTTCGGCTGGGTCGTGATCTACGAGGCGTTGCCGCAGAAGCTCGCCGCGCTCATCACCGCGATCACCGAGAATCCCTTCGTCTTCCTGCTGATCGTCAACCTCATCCTGCTCTTCGTCGGCATGTTGATCGACGGCATCGCGGCGGTGATCCTCATCACTCCGATCCTTCTGCCCATCGCGATGAACTCCTACGATATCAGCCCCTACCAGTTCGGCGTGGTGATCTGCCTCAACCTCGTGCTGGGTCTGCTGACACCGCCCGTCGGCATCGGCCTCTATATCGCGGCGTCGATGAGCGACACGTCGGCGGGGCGCATCCTGCGTTCGCTCTGGCCATTTCTCATCGCGGTGGCGGTAGTGCTGGTGCTGCTGAGCTACTTCCCCAGCCTGTCCCTCGCGCTCATCTGACGCGCGACTTGCGCCGGCAGGCTCCGGACGCCCCACCCCGCGTCAGACCGAGCGCGTTGCCGCAACCGCCCGCTGCCAGCGTGCATAGGCGGCGTCGCGCGTGTCGGGGTCCATATCGGGCTCGAACCGACGGTCGAGCGCCCAGCTCTCGGCGAAGGCTTCGCATCCCGGGTAGACGCCCGCCTGCATCCCGGCCAGCCACGCCGCGCCGAGGGCCGTGGTCTCGAGCACGCCGGGCCGGTCCACCGGGGCGTCGAGAATGTCGGAGAGAAACTGCATCGTCCAGTCCGACGCGCTCATACCGCCATCAACACGCAGTACCGCGCCTGTCGATGCGGTCCAGTCGGCGCGCATCGCCTCGAAAAGGTCGCGCGTCTGAAACCCTACGCTTTGCAGCGCCGCGCGGGCCATCTCCGCGCGACCCGTGGCCCGTGTGAGGCCGAAGACCGCACCACGCGCCTGCGCGTCCCAATGGGGCGCGCCGAGCCCGGTGAAAGCGGGCACGATGATGACATCCTGTTCGGGATCGGCGGTTTCGGCCAGCGCCTGCGTCTTCTTCGCCGCCTCCACGATGCCCAGCCCGTCGCGCAGCCATTGCACCACGGCGCCCGCAACGAAGATCGAGCCTTCGAGCGCATATGTCGGGGTGCCGTCCAGTTGGTAGGCAATGGTCGTCAGAAGCCGGTTGCGCGAGCGCACGGCCTCGGACCCGGTGTTGAGCAGCGCGAAGCACCCCGTGCCATAGGTCGCCTTCATCATTCCCGGCGCGAAGCACGCCTGTCCGATCGTCGCCGCCTGCTGGTCCCCGGCAACGCCGAGTATCGGGATCGGTGCGCCGAATAGGTCGGGATCGGTCGTGCCGTAATCCGCCGCGCAGTCGCGCACCTCGGGCAGCATCTTCATGGGGATGTCGAGCAGGTCGCAGATCTCCTCGCTCCACGCGCCGCGATGGATGTCGTAAAGCAGCGTTCGCGACGCGTTGGTGGCATCGGTCGCATGAACGCGCCCACCCGTCAGGTGCCAGATGAGGAAGCTGTCGACCGTGCCGAACAGAAGCTCCCCGCGGGCGGCACGGTCCCGCGCGCCCGCGTGCCGGTCGAGCAGCCAGCGAAGCTTGGTGCCCGAGAAATACGGGTCGAGAAGCAACCCGGTGCGTGCGGTGATCGTCTCTTCATGTCCCTCCTCGCGCAGCGCCCGGCACATGTCGGCGGTGCGCCGGTCCTGCCAGACGATAGCGCGGTCCAGCGGTGCGCCGGTCGCGGCATCCCAGACAAGCGTCGTCTCGCGCTGGTTGGTGATGCCGATGCCGGCGATACGGTCGGCCGTCACCCCGGCCTTCTTCATCGCGCCGCGACAGGTCTCGCGCACGGTGCTCCAGATCTCGCCGGGGTCATGTTCGACCCAGCCCGAAGCGGGAAAATGCTGCGTGAACTCGCGCTGGTCCGTCGCCACGGGCGCGAGGGCCTCGTCGAAGACGATCGCGCGGCTCGAGGTCGTGCCCTGATCTATGGCGAGGATGCGGGTCATCGCCTGCAGCCTAGCCGCGCGCAGCCGGCCGGTCCACGCCCTTCATCCACGCGTCGACCTCGGCGATCTCGTCCGCCGACATGCGCAGGCCAAGCCGCGTGCGGCGCCACACCACGTCCTCCGCGTCGCGGGCATATTCCCGCGTCATGAGCCAGCGCAGTTCCGCCTCCGACAGCCCCGCGCCGAACGCCCTGCCCAGGTCGTCGTGGCTGCGCGCCTGGCCCAGAATGTCCCACGCCTCGGTGCCGTGGCAACGGAAGAGGCGCAGCGCGTGGTCATGACCCAGAAACGGGTAATCACGCCCCAGTTGCGCGCACAGCTCGTCCGCCTTTTCGACGGCGAAGTCACCACCGGGAAGGGACATGCCCGCCGTCCAGTCGCCCGCCATCGCGGGAAAGAACGGCGCGAGTTCCGCGAGCGCCGCCTCGGCCAGGCGGCGATAGGTCGTGATCTTGCCGCCGAAGATGTTCAGCAGCGGCGCCGGTCCGTCGGTGTTCAGGCTGAGCACGTAGTCGCGCGTCGCCGCCGTGGGGGATTTCGAGCCATCGTCATAAAGCGGCCTCACGCCCGAATAGGTCCAGACGATGTCATCGCGGGTGATTTCATGTTCCAGGTAGCCATTCGCGAAGTCGATGAGGTAGTCGCGTTCCGCCGCGCTGATCTCGGGCTTCGTGTCGGGGTCGGGATGATCGGCGTCGGTGGTCCCGATCAGCGTGAACTCCTGTTCATAGGGAATCGCGAAGATGATGCGGCCGTCGGACCCTTGGAAGAAATAGGCGCGATCGTCTTCGGTGATGCGATTGACGACGATATGGCTTCCCCGGACAAGGCGGACGGCTTCGCGCGGCGTCTGGTGGGCGACGTCCCGGATCACCTCCGCAACCCAGGGCCCGCCGGCATTCACCAGCGCGCGGGCGCGCAACTCGCGTGTCAGGCCGGTATCGCTGTCGGTAAGCGTGACGCGCCACAATTCGCCGTCGCGCCGCGCCTCGGTGACGCGGGTGCGGGTGAGGATCTCGGCCCCCCGCGCCTCGGCGTCGCGGGCGTTGAGAACAACGAGCCGCGAATCCTGCACCCAGCAATCGCTGTATTCGAATCCCTTCTCGAAACTCGCCTTGAGCGGCACGCCCGCCGGGTCGCTGCGCAGGTCGAGCGTGCGCGTCCCGGGCAGGATGCCGCGCCCGCCCAGATGGTCATAGAGGAAGAGCCCCAGCCGGATCAGCCAGTCGGGTCGGCGGCCGCGAGTCCAGGGCATGAGAGCCCCCAGAAGGCGAGAGGTGGGCGTCCCGCCTTCGAAGCGCATGTCGGGATGAAGCGGCAGGACGAAGCGCAGGGGCCAGCTGATATGGGGCATTGCACGCAAGAGCGTCTCGCGCTCGGCAAGGGCCTCGCGGACAAGACGGAACTCGAAATATTCCAGATAACGCAATCCACCGTGAAAGAGCTTGGTCGACGCGGACGAGGTCGCCTGGGCGAGGTCGCCCTGCTCGGCAAGAATGACCGAAAGGCCGCGCCCCGCCGCATCGCGTGCAATTCCGCACCCGTTGATTCCGCCGCCGATGACGAGGATGTCGCAATCCGGGGGCTGAGACTGGGTCATGCGGGGCGGTCGCTGCTCGAGAATGCGCTTTCAACCGGGAATACTGGATTGGCCGTCGAAGTAAACAGCGATCCGGCGCGGCGCCGGTCACGGAAAGACCCGGGACACCCGCGGGCGCCAAAGCGCCGGTGGCCCGACGAGGCTGGCCTTGCCCATTCTTATGCGTTAGTGCTCTTGCAGAATATCAACGTGAAGATGAACTCCTGAAGGTTGCATCTCAGTTTGCAATTTTGGAACGAGGGTGCGGGCCCGACCGGCATGAACCGAGGTTTGCCGCCGCCGCCCGAGTGCAAGTAGAGGGACTGTTGCCCCATGCTAGAGACCATCATCACGGGCCTTCTGCGCCTGGAGCGACGACACAAGCGCATCGTGCAGCTCGCGACCGATGCGGCCCTGATGAGTCTGAGCTTCGCGGCCGCGATGGTGCTTCGGTTCGAAAGCCTCGCACCCCTGGCACGACCCGAGGCTTGGTTGGCGATTGCGCTTGCCATTCTGCCGAGCCTGCTGATCTTCACGAAACTCGGCTTCTACCGCGCGGTGATCCGTTTCATCACGATCCGCGCGATCCAGATCGTTTTCGTCGGCATCTTCGCATCCGCGCTTATCCTCTTGCTCGTATCGCAACTTCTCGGCTTGCCTGTCCCGCGGTCGGTGCCGGTGATCTACGGGCTTCTGGCGATCTGCCTGCTGGGCGGCGTGAGGATGGCCATGCGTCGGCTCTTCGGCAGGCGGGCACGCCGTGGGCGGACGAAAGTGCTGATCTACGGGGCAGGGGCCTCGGGCCGGCAGTTGCTGAGCTCGCTCCAGCAGGGCGAGGAATACGATCCGGTCGCCTTCATCGACGACGCCGGCGAATTGCAGGGCACGGTCATCAACGGCATGCCCGTTCACGCCCCGGACAAGATCGAATCGCTCGTGGCGCTGCGTGGCGTGGAACTGGTTCTGCTCGCCCTTCCCAGCGTAAGCCGGCCGCGGCGCAAGGAAATCATCGACCGGCTCGAGGCCGTGCCGGTCCGGTTCCAGACCATCCCCGGCATGGCCGACCTGGTCTCGGGTCGCGCGCAGGTCAGCGAATTGCGCGACGTGTCCGTCGAGGATCTGCTGGGCCGGGATCCGGTTCCCGCACGGGCCGAGCTCATGGCGTCGAACATCAGCGGCAAGGTCGTGATGGTCACGGGCGCGGGCGGCTCCATCGGGAGCGAACTGTGCCGCCAGATCCTCGGTCAGGGACCCGCCACGCTCGTTTTATGGGAGATGTCCGAATTCGCGCTCTACTCGATCGAGCTGGAATTGCGCGAAAGGATCCAGCGCGAGGGGCTCGCCGTGCGGCTGGTGCCGCTGATCGGGTCCGTCCAGAACCCCGGCCGGGTGAGATCGGCGCTGCGCAGGTTCGGTGTCCAGACGATCTATCATGCTGCGGCGTACAAGCACGTCCCGCTTGTCGAGCACAACGTCGTCGAAGGCTTGCGCAACAACGTGTTCGGCACCAGAATCCTCGTGGACGAGGCGATGGATGCGGGGGTCGAAGCCTTCATCCTCATATCGACGGACAAGGCGGTGCGTCCGACGAACATCATGGGCGCATCCAAGCGACTGGCCGAGCTTGTCTGCCAGGCCGCAGCAGCCCGTGGAACGCGCACGGTGTTCTCCATGGTGCGCTTCGGAAACGTCCTCGGGTCGTCCGGCTCGGTCATCCCCCGTTTCCGGGCGCAGGTCGAGGCGGGCGGGCCGGTCACCGTGACCGCGCCGGACATCACGCGGTATTTCATGACCATCTCCGAAGCGGCGCAGCTTGTGATTCAAGCCGGCGCGATGGCGCAGGGCGGCGATGTTTTCGTCCTCGACATGGGCGAGCCCATTCGCATCGTCGACCTTGCCGAGCGCATCATACGGCTGAGCGGTTTCGTGCCCTATCGCGAAGACGCGCCACGCGGCGAGGATGGCCAACCTCCCGGCGATATCGAGATACGGTTCACGGGGCTGCGGCCCGGTGAGAAGCGGTTCGAGGAATTGCTGATCGGACGTGCCGCCCGCCCGACGCTCCATCCCCGGATCATGACGGCGACCGAGGAAAAGCTGACGCCTTCGGAACTCGACGCGCTGCTCGACCGGCTTCTCGAGGCATGCCTCCGTCAGGATGTGGCAAGGCTGCGGTCCCTCATCAGCGCGGCTCCCACCGGGTACAAGCCGGATCGCAAGATCGCCGACCTCCTCTGGGGGCAGGACGCGGTCTCGGAGCCCCGTCGGCGTGTGGCCAATTGACACTTCGCCTGCCTGCCGGTGGCACGGGCATGGCGCTTCCCGTTGCCCCCCCACACCGGATGTGCGAAGGTGAAACGACAGTTTCGAACCGATGAGTTTAACCCATGACCGACTACGCCGCGCGGCGCACGATGATGGTGGATACACAGGTCCGCCCGTCGGACGTCACCAAGTTTCCGATCATCGACGCGATGCTTTCCGTTCCGCGCGAGGCATTCGTGCCCGCGTCGCTGCGCGAGGCGGCTTACGTGGGCGAAAACGTCCCGCTTGGCGGCAACCGGGTGATCCTCGAGCCGCGCACCCTCGCCAAGATGCTCGACGCGCTCGATATCGGGCCTGACGACATGGTGCTCGATGTGGGCTGCGGCCTGGGCTATTCGTCGGCCGTGATGGCGCGGATGGCCGAGGCGGTCATCGCCGTCGAGGAAGACGAGGACATGGCGGGCGAGGCACAGGCCATCCTGATGGAGCAGGGTGCCGACAACGTCGTGCTGCACCAGGGCGCGCTGACCGAAGGCGCGCCGCAGCATGGCCCGTATGACGTCATCGTCCTCGAGGGCGCCGTGGCGCATCTGCCCGACGCGATCACCGCGCAGCTCAAGGAAGGGGGACGCATCGCGTGCCTGTTTTCCGAAGGGGCGCTCGGGGTGGTTCGTATCGGCTACAAGATCGACGGTCACATGACATGGCGCGATATTTTCAACGCGGGTGCACCGGTATTGCCCGGATTCGAGAAGCACGCAGCATTCACTTTCTAGACAGGGCGTCGTGGGCGCGGGGATTGGAACAGAAAATGACAGCGTTCAACAAGGCATTTCACGGCGCCCGGCGCGTGATCCGGGTCTCGGTCGCGGGGGCGATCTTCGCCGCGGGCCTCTCGGCGCAGGCGCAGTCGGAGACCCTGGCCGACGCGCTGGTCGATGCCTACAGGAACTCGGGCCTGCTCGATCAGAACCGCGCGCTTCTGCGCGCGGCGGACGAGGAAGTGGCGCAGACCGTGGCGGGGTTGCGGCCGATCATGAACTGGACCGCCGACGTGACACGGACCTTCTCGGAAGGCCGAGGCGGAACGCCCGGCCTCGGAACCGTCCGAAGCGGTGACACGGACGCGAACCTGGGACTGTCGGCCGAACTCCTCCTCTACGATTTCGGGCGCACCCGCTTCCAGGTCGAAGCGGCCAAGGAGAACGTCCTCGCGACCCGGCAGACGCTGGTCGGGATCGAGCAGCAGGTGCTCCTCCGGGCGGTTCAGGCCTTCATGAACGTCAATCGCAACTACGAACTCGTCTCGCTGCGCGAGAACAACCTGCGGCTTATCGGCGAGGAACTTCGCGCCGCCCGCGAACGCTTCGAAGTGGGAGAGGTCACGCGAACCGACGTGGCCCAGGCCGAGGCCCGCCGCGCGGAATCCGAAAGCCAGCTTGCCGTCGCGCGGGGCGATCTGTCGCAGGCGATCGAGGAATATACCGCCGCGATCGGCCATCCCCCGCAGCGCCTGACATCCGCCGGGCCGCTGCCCACGCTCGACCGGTCCGAGGAGTCGGCCAAGATCGTCGCCCTGCGTCACCACCCCGATATCCGCAAGGTGCAGCACGACATCGCCGCGGCCGAGCTGAACGTGCGAGCGGCGGAAGCGGCGATGAAGCCGCGCGTGTCGCTGAACGGCACGCTTGGCTTGAACGAGGAACTCAATTCCGATTCCTATGGCCGCAACGGCTCCTTCGGGGTCAACGTGACCGGGCCGATCTACCAGGGCGGACGTCTCAGCGCGACTGTGCGGCGGACCATCGCGCAGCGTGATGCGCTCCGCGGTGCGCTGCATGTCACGCGCCACACGGTGCGGGCCGACGTGGGCATCGCCTATGCCGTGCTGCGCGCCGCCCGCGCGCAGGTCGAGGCGAGCCGTGCGCGCATCCGCGCGGCCCGGGTCGCGTTCCGCGGCGTGCAGGAGGAGGCCAAGGTCGGCTCGCGCACGACGCTCGACGTGCTCAACGCCGAGCAGGAGCTTCTCGACGCGCAGGCCACTCTCATTTCCGCCCAGGCCGATGTCTATATCGCGGCCTATGCCGTGCTCGAATCCATGGGGCAGTTGACCGTGCGCGATCTCAACCTCGCCGTTCAGACCTATGATCCGGCCGCCTATTACAACCTCGTCAAGGACGCGCCCACCGTCACCAGCAGGCAGGGTCAGAAGCTCGACCGGGTCCTGAAGGCGCTCGGCAAGGAATAATTCGGGTTCCCGGCGCGGATACCGCTCCTTTCAAGTTTGATGCGAAACCGGCGGGCCTCCGTGTTGTGCCGAAAGCCGGTCGGCGATACACTGGGGCGAGGCAAGAGTGGTAGTAGACATGTCGGACCCCGTCACCAATGTGGAGATCGAGGACGTTCTGTCCTCCATCCGGCGTCTCGTGTCGGGCGAGGACAAGAAGCCCGCGGACAAGAGCGCCGACGCCGCCGAATCGCGATCGTCGGACAGCGCCGAGGCCGGCAGCGACCGGCTTGTCCTGACACCCTCGCTGCGGGTCGATCCTGCGAAGGACGCAGGCGGCGAAGCGCCTCCCGACTCACAGTCGCCCGACACGCGGGACTCCGGCCAGCCGGACCAGGCCGAAACGGAACTCCATCACGAAGACGACGCGCCCGAGACCGCGCCCGCCGACCGCGACGAGGACGACGCGACGAACGAGGCTGCGCCCGAGACACTCGTCATGACCTCCGACGCGCTTGTCTCGACCGCGGCCGAAGATGCGCTCAAGGCCCGCGTCGCCGAGATGGAGATCGCCGTGGCCGCCCGCGAGGAAGAGTGGGAGCCCGATGGCCTCAGCGAGGGGGCCAACGCAGGCGGGCCGGTCGAGCCGCTCCCATGGGAGGATTACGAGCCCGAAGACGCACCCGGCCAGGAATCGCTCGACGCGCTCGAAGACGATTCGGACGAGTCCGAAGGGACGTCTGACGCGGACCCCGCCGAGAGCGGCGGAACATGGGACACCGACGAAGCCGCCGACGGCGAGCCGATGGCCGATCCGGCGCCGATGGACCTTGGTGAAGGGCTGCGGTCCGAGCGGCGTGACCGCCGTGACGAGGCGGGCGCCGAAGACATCCTCGACGAGGAGACCCTGCGCGAACTCGTGGCCGAGATCGTGCGGGAGGAACTCCAGGGTACCCTTGGCGAGAAGATCACGCGGAACGTGCGCAAGCTGGTCCGGCGCGAGATCCATCGCGCCCTCGCCATCCAGGACCTCGAGTGATCATGCCGTCGCTGGCAGCTCCGCAAGGCTGAGCAGCAGATCGAGATCCATGTGCGCCTCGAGATGCGCGGCCAGTGCATCCAGCGTGGCCTCGACACCTTCCTCGAAACGAAGTCCTGACGCCGCACCCCCGGGCGCCAGATAGGCACTCCGAAACCGGTCGGACGCGAAAAGACCGTGCAGATAACACCCGCGGACCCGCCCGGTCCGGTCGGCTGCACCATCGGGGCGTCCGTCGATCTCAAGCCATGCCCGCGTGCAGTCCGGGCCGGTGGTGCGCCCGAGATGTATCTCGTAGCCGGTCACGGGCGTTCCGGTCAGGCGGCACCACGCCTCGGTCTCGCGCAGCCGCTTCTCGGGGTGCATCACCGTTTCGACATCGAGATGCCCCAGCCCCTCGACCCGCCAGGCGGTGCCCTCGATGCCCGCCGGATCTTCGATCCAGCGCCCGAGCATCTGGTAGCCGCCGCAAAGCCCGATCACCTCGCCGCCCCGCCGGATATGCGCGGCAAGGTCGATATCCCATCCCTCGGCTCGGAACTGCGCGAGGTCGGCGATGGTCGACTTGCTTCCCGGAATGAACACCAGCGACGCGTCACCGGGCAACGGACGCCCGGGTTCGATGATCTCGACCGAGACACCGGGCTCGGCGGCAAGGGGGTCGAGATCGTCGAAATTCGCGATCCGGCCAAGGCGCGGCACCGCGACCTTGAACGCGCCACCCGGACGCGACGCCAGGTCGAGCGCATCCTCGGCCGGAAGTCGCCATGCCGCCTCGAACCACGGCACGACGCCCAGCGATGGCCAGCCCGTGCGCGCCTCGATCTCGTCGAGCCCGCCGCTGAACAGCGCGATGTCGCCCCGGAACTTGTTGATCGCGAAGCCACGGATGCGCCCCGCGTCCCCGGCCGCCAGAACCGCCTGCGTCCCGACGATCTGCGCGATCACGCCGCCGCGGTCGATATCGCCCACCAGGATCACGGGAACGCCCGCCGCCTCGGCAAACCCCATGTTGGCGATGTCGCCTTCGCGCAGGTTGATCTCGGCGGGGCTTCCGGCCCCCTCGACCAGGACGAGTTCAGCGTCGGAGCAGAGCCGCCGGAAACTCTGGAGAACCGGCACCAGCAGCGATTGTCTCGCCCGGCCGAAATCGCGGGCCTGCGTGGTGCCGACGCGCTTGCCCTGCACGATGACCTGGGCGCCCGTTTCGCTCTCGGGTTTCAGAAGGACGGGGTTCATGTCGGAATGAAGCGGGCGACGTGCCGCGCGCGCCTGAAGCGCCTGCGCGCGACCGATCTCGCCGCCATCCACGGTCACCGCCGCGTTGTTCGACATGTTCTGCGGCTTGAAAGGCGCCACCGAAAGGCCACGCCGCGTGAAGGCCCGGGCCAGCCCCGCGACAAGCATCGACTTGCCCACGTTCGATCCCGCGCCCTGGATCATGATCGCGCGCGTCATGCGACGGCCCGGCTCTCGGCCCGCATGAAAAAACCCCGCCGAACGCGTCGGCGGGGTCTATTCCGGGAATACCCGACCTGGGGCAGCTCAGGCCGCCTCGAGCGCGGCGGCGGCCGCATTGCGGCGCTCGCTCTCCTCGCGGGACAATGCGACCGAGGTGCGCACGCCCTTGGACACGAATTCCATCAGCCCGGCGACGACCCGCTCGTTGGGGTCTATACCGGCACAGCTCAGCACCTCGCGCCCGTCGCGCGACCGGGCCCAGCGGGCGATCTGTTCGGGACCATTGCCATACTTCTTGTCGTCGGAGATGGCGTCGTCCAGTGCAGCCAGTACCACGGCTGCGAAAAGTTTGCGTGCGCGATTGCCTTGCTCGTTGTTGAAAGCGGCACCGTCAACGAAATCCTTCATGATCCGTCCTTGTTTTTATTGCTCTTGTGTTTTCGGGCTTGGCGATGGTTATGACGAAGTTCGACCGATTCGGATAGGCCGCAAACGCATAGCTATTATGCGCTTGGCGCATGTCTGCTGCACGTGCAGCACGATATGTCGTCTACTTGCCCCCATGCCGTCTGCAAGATATAGACCTCGCCAGTCTCCGATCAAGTTTTCGCCAAGGTTTCGCCACAATGCCCAAGATCAACGGAAATGAAATTCGACCCGGCAACGTCCTCGACCATGACGGGGGCCTGTGGTCCGCCGTGAAGGTCGACCACGTGAAGCCCGGCAAGGGTGGCGCCTTCGCCCAGGTCGAGCTGCGCAACCTCCGCAACGGCTCGAAACTGAACGAGCGCTTCCGCAGCGCCGACAAGGTCGAGCGCGTCCGGCTCGAGCAGAAGGACCAGCAGTTCCTTTATGAAAGCGACGGCATGCTCGTCTTCATGGATTCCGAGACCTACGAGCAGATCGAGCTTCCCGCCGACATCCTCGGCGAACGGCGTCCATTCCTGCAGGACGGCATGACCATCACCGTGGAATTCTACGAAAGCGAGGCGCTGAACGCGACGCTGCCGCAGAAGGTCGTCTGCCGCATCGCCGAGACCGAGCCCGTGGTCAAGGGACAGACGGCCGCCAACAGCTTCAAGCCCGCGACGCTCGAGAACGGGGTCAAGATCATGGTGCCGCCCTTCGTCGGCCAGGACGAGGATGTCGTCGTCAACACCGAGACGATGGAGTATGCCGAGCGCGCCTAATCCGGGCGCTCACTCCGCCAGGCGCAGCGTCGCGTCCCCCGCCGTCATGTCCCCCTTGGCGCGGTCGAAGCGGAGATAGGCGATCGCCTGGCTTCCGGCCTGCGTGTAAAGCGTTCCTGTCGGCTTGTCCCCCGCCGTGATCGCCGTGCCCACCGGCGCCTCGCCCTCGATCTCGACGGTGGCAAGGCCCTTGCGAAGCTCCGTCTTGTGCTTCATCCGAGCCACCACCTCCTGCCCGACGAAACACCCCTTGCGGAAATCCACGCCGTTCAGCCGCTCGAACCCGGCCTCGAGGATATAGGTGTCGGGGGTCAGTTCGATCCCGGTCTCCGGGATGCAATGGGCCACGCGGATGCTGTCCCACCGGGTGCCGTCATCGCCGCCCTCCTCGCCGTAGAGCCGCCAGCCCAGCGCCTCGTGGCGCGGATCGGCAAAGGCTCCCTCCGGCGGCGTGCCGGTGCCCCGCCTGACCTTGACAGGCAGCTCTGCAAGCTGCACGTCGGCGCGCAGCTTGTACATCGAAAGCCGCTGCATCAGCATGTGGCCCAGCGCCTCGTCCACGTCGATCCGGATCGCGCCCTCTGCGGGCACGAGGAAGAAATCCGCCACGTATTTGCCCTGCGGCGTCAGCAACGCGGCATAGACAAGGCCATCCTTCACCTTCGAGACGTCATTGGTGACAAGACCTTGCAGGAAATCCGTGGCCTCCGAGCCGGTGATCTCGATGATGCGCCGCGTCATGTTCCCTCCCCTTCGGTTCGCCTTCTAGATATAGATCGCCCTGTCGGGCGCAACAGGGGGGCGGCAGGATGCAGGCAGGGATTTCGGTGGTGATACCCACGCTCGACGCGGGCGATGCCTTGCCCGGCTGCCTCGCGGCGCTCTCGGAAGGGGTCGAAGCGGGTCTCGTGCGGGAACTGGTCATCTCGGATGGCGGCTCGGGCGATGCCACGCGCGACATTGCCGGGACGACCGGCGCGATCCTCGTCACCGGCCCGGCCTCGCGCGGGGGGCAGATGCGGCGCGGCGCGGCGTCCGCTTCGGGCGACTGGCTGCTGTTTCTCCACGCGGACACGCGGCTGTCGCCGGGCTGGAGCGAGGCGGTGAAAGCGCGCCTCGGTGACGGGCGCCCTGGCTGGTTCCGGCTACGCTTCGACGAGGCATCGCCTGCCGCTCGGCTCGTGGCTGGCTGGGCCAACCTCCGGGCGCGTCTTTTCCGTCTGCCCTACGGCGACCAGGGCCTTCTCATCTCGCGCCGCGACTATGACGTGGCGGGCGGCTACGAGGATATCCCGCTGATGGAGGACGTGGCGCTCGCCCGCAAACTCGGTCGCCGCCTGCGCCCGCTCGATGCCACCGCGACGACCTCGGCCGAACGATACCGGCGCGAAGGCTGGCTCCGGCGCGGCGCGCGCAACCTGTCGCTGCTGCTGTGCTATCTCGCCGGCGCCGATCCGCGCGACCTCCGGGATCGCTACTGACGCGCCCCTTCTTCTTGCCCGAAATATCCCGGGAGCGCGAGGGCAGCGCCCTCGCATGAAAAAAGCCCCGGATCGCCGGATCCGGGGCCTTCCGCGTCACCTTGGGCGCGCTCACTCGTCCTCGAGTTCCTCGACCGCCTTCTGGAGCTCGTCCTTCGACACCTCCTTGTCGGTCACTTCCGCGCGTTCCAGCACGTAATCCACCACCTTCTCCTCGAAGATCGGCGCGCGCATCTGCTGTTGCATCTGCGGGTTCTGCTGCACGAACTCGAAGAACTGGCGCTCCTGGCCGGGATACTGGCGCGCCTCGTTCATGATCGCCTGCGTCATCTCGGAATCCGAGACCTGGATCTCGGCGCGGCGCCCGATCTCTGCCAGGAGAAGCCCGAGGCGCACGCGGCGCTCGGCGAGTTTCTGGTGTTCGTCCTTGACCTCGATCTCGCCGTGGTCATGACCCTTCACATCGGGGTTGTCCTCGTGCCAGAGCTGATGCGCGATCTGCTTGGCCTCCGCCTCGACCATCGAGGGCGGCAGCTCGAAGCTCACCATCTCGTCCATCTGGTCGAGAAGGCTGCGCTTCACCACCGCGCGGGCCGCACCCACATACTCGGCCTCGAGCCGTTCACGCACCTGACGCTTCAGGTCATCAAGCGACTCGGCGCCGAACTTCTGCGCGAGGTCGTCGTTGATCTCGGCGGCTTTCGGCGCCTTCACGGCCTTGACGGTGCACTT
This sequence comes from Roseovarius sp. SCSIO 43702, assembly GCF_019599045.1. Lineage (NCBI taxonomy): Bacteria > Pseudomonadati > Pseudomonadota > Alphaproteobacteria > Rhodobacterales > Roseobacteraceae > Roseovarius > Roseovarius sp. SCSIO 43702. The sequence goes on along the minus strand of NZ_CP080623.1, from coordinate 3,503,876 downwards.
GAAGGTCGCTTCCTTGCCGGCCAGGTGCTCGGCCTGGTAGTCCTCGGGGAACGAAACGACGACGTCCTTCTCCTCGCCTTCCTTCACGCCGACAAGCTGTTCCTCGAAGCCGGGGATGAAGCTCTGCGAGCCAAGCGTCAGGGGATAGTCCTCGGCGGCGCCGCCTTCGAATTCCTCGCCGTCGACCGAGCCCACGAAGTCGATCACGACCTGGTCGCCATCCTTCGCCTTGGAGCCCTTCTTGCGATCCTCGAAGTCCTGCGCGGTCTCGGCCAGGTTTTCAAGCGCTTCGTCCACGTCCTTGTCGGAGGCCTTCACCACCATCCGTTCGAGCTTGAGCGACTTGAGATCCGGCTCGGGAATGTCGGGCAGCTTCTCGTAGGACATCTCGACATGAACATCGTCGCCCTCTTTCCAGTCCTCGTTCGTCATCTTGACGGCGGGCTCGGCGGCGGGGCGGTCGCCGCTTTCCTCGAAATGCTTCGTCATCGCGCCGTCGACGGCTTCCTGCATGGCCTCGCCCAAAACACGCTGACCGAATTGCTTCTTCAGAAGCGGCAGGGGTACCTTGCCCTTGCGAAAGCCCTTCATCTCGATCTCGGGCTGGGCTTCTTTCAGCTTCTCGGTGACCTTGTCGTCAAGTTCCTTGGCCGTGAGCACCATCTCATAGCTGCGCTTCAGCCCGTCGTTCTGGGTTTCGGTGACCTGCATCGTTCGTCCTTGTCCATTGCATTCGGGCCGCGGAGGCGTCCGCGGCGGTCAAAATCAGGGGCCCTTCTATGGCTGGGGCTGCCGGGGCGCAAGCGGAGTCTTCTCTCGCGACGGGGCCGGGCGGCCCGCATCCGCTCGCCCATGAGCGCACCGGGTTCCCGCATGACAGGGCCTCGACCACGCCTCCCTCAGACCGCTCCGATCACCGCCGAGAGCAAGACGCCCCGCCCTGGACTCCCAAAGCGCGGAACACCTTCGGAAGTTCCTCGGGCAGATCCTCGGCTACGAGACCCGGCCCAAAGGACCGCGCGCATTCCACGTGCAGCCAGGCGGCGCTTTCAGCGGCCTGCATCGGGGCAAACCCGCGTGCGAGCAATCCCGCGATGAACCCCGCCAGCACGTCGCCCGCCCCGGCGGTGGCGAGCCACGGCGCGGCACGATCATAGTTTGCGGAATTGACACTACACATCCCGTCCGGCGCGGCGATCACCGTGTCCGGCCCCTTGAAGAGCACGACGCAACCGGCCCGCTTCGCCGCCTCGCGGGTGGCGTCGATCTTGGAATAGGCGGGGCCTTTCACGGGCGTGGCGTCGAGCCGCTCGGCGATGTCGGGAAAGAGCCGCGCGAATTCGCCGCCATGCGGGGTCAGCACGCAGCGGTCGTGCAGCAAATCGAAAAGCGCGGCCTCCCGCGATAGGGCTGTCAGCGCATCGGCATCGAGCACGCACCCCCCGTCCCGGGCTTGACCCGGGACCTCTTCGCCGGAGGCCCCGGCCCGGGGGCCGGGGCGGGTTTGCCTCAAGGCCACCGGCACCAACTCCCGCGCCCTGTCCACCCCCAACCCCGGCCCGAGGCAGAGCGCGTTGATCCGGTCATCCTCCAGAACGGCGCGCAACCCGTCGGCATCGTCCACGCGGGCGAGCATCACCGCCGTGACTTGCGCCGCCACCTCCTGCTGCGCCGCGCCCGGCACACCCAGCGTCACCAGCCCCGCGCCGATCCTGAGCGCGCCGCGCGCGGCAAGCCGCGCCGCGCCAGTGCGCCCCGGCCCGCCGGACAGGATCAGCGCGTGGCCGCTGGAGTATTTGTGCGCCAAGTCGGCCTTGCCCAACCGGCCCGTTGCCGGCGCCTGAACCAGCCGCGCGGTCGCGCGCCCTTCCGCTCCCTTCAGTCCGATATCGGCCACCACCGTCCGGCCGCATTTGAACGGACCCCAGCCCAGGTAATGCCCGAGTTTCGGGGCATGAAATGACACGGTCAGCGCCGCCAGCACGGTTTCTGTGCCGCGGGCCAATTCGCGCCCGCTGTCGCTGCACAGCCCCGAGGGCATGTCCACGGCCACCGTCTTGGCCTGACTGTCCGGGTCCGATACGCGATCGGCGGCCCAGTCAAGCGCGGCTCCCTCCAAGGGCCGCCCCAGCCCGGTGCCGAACAGCGCGTCAACGAACAAATCGGCCTGATGCGCGAATTTCGGGGCGTATCTCAGGTCATCGACCTCCCCCATCTCCCGCCACCGCTCGTAGTTCACCTTCGCATCCGGCGGCAGCTTCTCGGGATCGCCGTAGAGGAACACGTCCACCTCCCAGCCCCACGCCTTCAAGAGCCGCGCCACGACGAACCCGTCGCCGCCATTGTTGCCCGGACCGCAAAGTATCACCGCGCGATGCGACGTCGCGGCCAGTTCCGGCCATTCCTCGAACACTGCCTCCACCACGCCCCGCCCGGCGCGCTCCATGAGCTCGAGCCCCGTCACCGCGCCCGACTCGATCGCGGCGGTCTCGATGGCCCGCATCTGCGCGGCGGTCAGCAATTCGGTCATGTCTCGTATTCCCTCGCATCTCATCTCTGCCTGAAATTCAGGCGACCTGCACAAATTTTGTGCAGCGTGGCCGGTCAGGCACCATCGCGCCGCATTCGCGACCGCTCTTCGATTGTTCCGGCTCGGGCGACGTGATGCAACACGCGCAACGCACCCGTGACGAGGATTCCCCCATGAAGAAGATCGAAGCCATCATCAAACCCTTCAAGCTCGACGAGGTGAAGGAGGCGCTTCAGGAGGTCGGCGTGCAAGGTCTCAGCGTCATCGAGGTCAAGGGCTTCGGGCGCCAGAAGGGCCATACCGAGCTTTATCGCGGCGCCGAATACGTGGTCGATTTCCTGCCCAAGGTGAAGATCGAGGTCGTGCTCGACGACGATCAGGTGGATGCTGCCATCGAGGCCATCACCGAAGCCGCCCGCACCGACAAGATCGGCGACGGCAAGATCTTCGTGAGCCCCGTCGAACAGGCCATCCGCATCCGCACCGGCGAAACCGGCTCGGACGCCCTGTGATACCCGTCCCGGGCCTGGCCCCGGGATCCCCGCCCATATGGCCCCGGACGAAACCCGGGGCGCGAGATCAGAAACCGAAAGGACCGACCCGATGAGCGCAGACAAACTGCTCGAGACGATCAAGGACGAGGACATCGCCTATGTCGACGTCCGCTTCACCGACCCCCGCGGCAAGCTTCAGCATGTCACGCTCGACGTGGACATGGTCGACGAGGACTTTCTCGAGGAAGGCTTCATGTTCGACGGCTCCTCCATCGCCGGCTGGAAATCCATCGAAGCCTCGGACATGAAACTGATGGTCGACACCGACAGCGCCTATGTCGACCCGTTCTATGCCGAGAAGACGCTGTGCGTGCATTGCACCGTGGTCGAGCCCGACACGGGCGAAGCCTACGACCGCGACCCGCGCGGCACCGCCGAGAAGGCCGAAGCCTATCTCAAGTCGTCGGGCATCGGCGACGACGCCTTCTTCGGACCCGAGGCCGAGTTCTTCATCTTCGATGACGTGCGGTATTCCAACACCATCAACAAGGTGTCCTTCGAACTCGACGCACAGGATGCGTCCTGGAACACCGATACCGAGTACGAGATGGGCAACATGGGCCACCGTCCCGGCGTCAAGGGCGGCTACTTCCCCGTGAACCCCATCGACGACGCGCAGGACCTGCGTTCGGAAATGCTCAGCACGATGAAGCGGCTCGGCATGAAGGTGGACAAGCACCACCACGAAGTCGCCTCGTGCCAGCACGAGTTGGGTCTCATCTTCGGCACGCTGACCAAGCAGGCCGACGAGATGCAGAAGTACAAGTACGTGATCCACAATGTCGCCCATGCCTACGGCAAGTCGGCGACCTTCATGCCCAAGCCGATCTATGGCGACAACGGCACCGGGATGCACGTGAACATGTCGATCTGGAAGGACGGCAAGCCGCTCTTCGCCGGTGACAAGTATGCCGACCTGAGCCAGGAGGCGCTGTGGTTCATCGGTGGCATCCTCAAGCATGCCAAGTCGCTCAACGCCTTCACGAACCCCTCGACCAACAGCTACAAGCGGCTCATCCCGGGCTTCGAGGCCCCGGTGCTGCGGGCCTATTCAGCGCGCAACCGCTCGGGGTGCGTGCGTATCCCGTGGACCGAGTCGCCCAAGGCCAAGCGCGTCGAGGCGCGGTTCCCCGATCCTTCGGCCAACCCCTATCTCTGCTTCTCGGCGCTGCTCATGGCCGGTCTCGACGGGATCAAGGCCAAGACCGATCCGGGCGAGGCGATGGACAAGAACCTCTACGACCTGCCCGCCGAAGAGCTCGAGGGCATCCCCACCGTCTGCGGCTCCCTGCGCGAGGCGATGGACGAACTCAAGGCCGACCACGACTACCTGCTCCGCGGCGACGTGTTCACCAAGGACCAGATCGACAGCTACATCGCGCTCAAGATGGAAGAGGTCGAACGCTACGAACACACGCCGCACCCGGTCGAATTCGGCATGTATTACAGCTGCTGACCTGCCACCCGAACAGGGATCAAGGGGGCGCCTCGCCGGGGCGCCCCTTCCCAGATGTGTTGCACCACCACCACGAACGCGCAGCGCGGATGAAGTGTCAGCATGCAGACGCCCTCGCAGAAATCCGCTAGGGCGTCGTCGTCTCGGATGTCAGGTGTGCGGGACAAAGCGCCAATTCGCTGCGCTTGTACCAAAGTCTACTTAAGTCTTCGGCCAGTCGTAGATTCCGCCGCCGACAGCCATCTGCGGGTCTTCCTTGAAATCGTCCAAAAAGAAGTCGTGCTCTTTCAACATACCTAGAAGCACTTCATCGTGTTCAGCGACTTCCGCCTCGGTCGTAACCGATGAAACCGACAAGTGTTGTACATGTGTGCTGACAGGCTCCCAATCAAATTCATCCTCGATTCTGCCCGCTCTAATGGCGGCATTCATGAGGGTCTTGTCCAATTTCTCGTCAGAAATTCGCAAGTGCTCAATTGCCATCTCTTCGCTCTGTGCGACCACCGCTTCAAAGACTCTGAAAGAAGCTTTCGTTTCCAGATTGAACCTCTCACTTTCGATGACCCACCATTTCAAGTTGCCCTCTAGAGACGGCATTGCCTTTGATCGCCGGCCAAATCCAAACATGCACTAAGTCTCCCTTTGCCTTGCCCTCGCCTGATAGCAGACATTGCGGCCGCGTGCAGCATTAGCCACTCTGGGCTCGAAACGGCCACCACCCCATGTTCAGCGCGGGCTGATCCGCACCCACATCCGACAAAGGACCTACTCGCACGGGCGCCTCCTTTTCCTGCCGACCCCTCCGGCCCGACCGCAAGGAACCATCCTGACCTCCCCGCATTGACAGCAGGAATGACAGGAGGACCCCATGCCCGTTTTCACAGCCGCCCTGCGCCCGCTCGCCCCTGCGTTGACCACGCTCCTGCTCGCCTCACCCGCAATCGGCGCGACCGAGGGCGACCGTCAGGACACGCGGGTCAATGAAGAAGCGTGGGAGACGCGCTTCATCGGCCGATATGGCGCGGACGACGGATCCTGCGACGACGAGGCGGCGGATGTCTGGGTGCTGAGCGCGTTTGCCGTCGATGCGGGCTCCGTGCGCTGTCAGGACATCGGCAAGATGACGTGGTCCGATGACGGGCTGGTCGTTCCGCTCTCGGCCTGCCGCGACGGCGCGATCGAGGTCGAGGATCGCGAGATCATCTTCAACGACGCGGGCGAGGACGAAATCACCGCGACCACTCCCGAGGGCAAGGTCAGCCTGCGCCGCTGCAAGTGACAATCGCCCGACCGCGATGCCGGTGCCGCGGCCCGGGATCGCGCCCTGCCTCATGCAGGCTAGGCAGATACACGCGGCACCGCTACACTCGAACCCGACATTTCAGATGGATGATTGCCATGTTTCGTATCCTTTCCCTTCCGACCGCGCTGATCGCGGGCCTCATGCTGACGACGCAAGCACAGGCGCAATGCATCAAGCAGACCGGGGCCTTCCCGCAATACAAGCAGCATCTCGGGCAAAAGGCCCGTGCCTCGGGCGTCGGGCAGCGCGGCCTCCAGGCACTTGGTGCGGCGCAGCTTTCGGGGATCACGTGGCGGTTCGAGTCGAACCCGTCGAGCCAGACCGGCGTTGCACAGGGTGATCCGGCGCGCTTCCTCGCGAAGCGCTCCGGCACCTCGGCGCAGAACTTCATCGCACAGGTCCGCAACCGCATCGCGCGCAATCCCAACACCTTCCGCTCGATCGAGGCGCGCTACGGCGTCCCGGCAAGCGTGCTCGCGACGATCTGGGGCCTCGAGACGAGCTGGGGCGGCTATCTCGGCAAGACACCCGTGGTGAGCGGCGCGGTCACGCTCTCCTCCTATTGCCGCCGCTATCCCCGCTTCGAACCGCACGCGATCGCGGCGCTCAAGCTCGTCGATCGCGGCACGATCACAAGCGGAACCCGCGGCGGCCCCTCGGGCGAGTTGGGACACATGCAGTTCCTCGCGGGTAACTGGCTCAGATACGGGGTCGACGGTGACGGCAACGGTCGCGCCGATCCCTACAGCGCGGCGGATGCGCTCGCCTCGGCGGCCAATATGCTGCGCGCCCATGGCTGGCAGCCGGGGCAGCCCTTCGGCCAGGGAACGCGCAACTTCCAGGTCCTTTCCGCGTGGAACGACAGCGGCAACTACCAGCGCGCGATCGCTTATGCCGCCGAGCGGGTGGGCGGCTGAGCCTTCAGTCGCAGGTTTCGGCCAACCCCGCGACACCGCCCTCGGGCGCGCAGAGGATACCGCCCCAGACGAACCCATCGCGCCCGTTCGGCAGGGTCACGCGAAACCACGGATGACCGTCGAGCATCGCGTCGGTTCTCTCCACCAGGGTGATCTCCGTTCCCCGCGTCAGCCGCCCGATCTTGTCATGCTGCGTGCCGGGGCCCGTGCGCACGTTCCCGCCAAGCGCCATCGCCGGGCCGCTCACCTCGCCGGGCTCGTCCGCGGCACCGTCCGCCTCGTCCTCCCCGGCCTCGTAGATCACGCAGGTTGCCTCCAGTTCGCCGTCGCTCAGCGTCGCGACTTCGCCCTCGCCCCGGAACTCCAGTCCCTCTCCGCGATAGAGGAACCCCGACCCCGCGACCGCGCGCTCGAGCACGATCTCCCCGCTCCGCGCGCCCCCGACGTTCAGCACGTAGACCGCGACCGCCCTGTCCGGCTCATCGCCCGCCAGCGTGACGCGATAGGCCCCGTCGCCCATCGCCGTGCAGCGGTAATCCGCGCGCTCCGCCGCCGCGGCGGAAAAGGCGACCGGCGCGAGCGCCAGCGCGATGAAACAGTCTCGAAACCGCATGATTACCTCCGTTCGTCCAGTTCGCGCGCCGGGCTTCACGGCTCCGCCCGCGTCACCCAGGTATGGATCGAGAACACCACCGCCCCGGTCTCGGGCAGGCGCAGCACGCATTGCCGCTCGGACCGCAGGTAGGGCGGCGGCCCCTCGGGCAACGGCGCCTTGCCGCCCGGCTGGTGAAGCTCGGGCGTGGCGTAGTGTAACAGGTTTTGCCGCACGAGTGGCCGCCCCGCCCGCACCCCGTCGAAAAGCCGCTGGACCCGCCGCGCGATATCGGCGTCATACTCGGCCACCGGTGCGTGAATCGCCACCAATGGCCGCCCGATCTTGTCCGCCAGCCGCCAGCTTGACGGAAAGCAGAGGACACCGCCCACCAGCACATGCTCGGCGCCTTGCTTGCGAAGGATGCAGAAATCTTCCTGCACCAGCCGCCCCAGCGTGCCGAGCGGGTCGCTCTCGTCCACTTGCACCGTCACACCATCGGGCCGCGTCACCCGCGCGTGCTCCACGGCATAGCCCGGATGCTCCGACAACTGCCCGAGCACCACGCGCAGCAACTCGTCCGCCGCCGCCCGCCCCTCGGAAAGCAAGTCGATCACCACGTCCCGCCGTTCGGACACCAGCCGCTCGCGCAGCGCCATCTGCGCGGCGAAGGCCTCGTCGGTGACGATCCAGTCTGCCATCGCCACGGGGCTCACGCCGGGAAGGCGCGGGCGATCCCGCGCCTCGGCGGGCAGGGCATCTTGCAGGATCTCGGGCATGGCTTCCCCTTCGCGTCGCCTCTCCTCGGCCAAGATGTAGCGGCCTCCGCGCCGGTGCGAAAGCCACGACCGCGCATGTCGGTTTTTGACAAGCCGGCGCCGCCCCGGCCCGACATCCTTGACCCGAAGGGGGAGGGACCGAGATGAACCGACATTACCGCGATACGCGCAAGATCGACCCGACCCGTGGCGCCACGCTGGGCGACATGACCCCGAACGACAGTGACCGGATCGAGATCGGCCCGACACGGCTCGCCTTCTCCGAATGGGCCGAAGCCGGTCTCGCGCTGCCCGACCTGCCGCGCATGCGCGAATACCGCTGGAACCGCCTCACGCGGGCCATCGTGGAACGCGACTACGGCGCGGTGCTGCTCTTCGATCCGCTCAACATCCGCTACGCCACCGATTCCACCAACATGCAGCTCTGGAACACGCACAACCCTTTCCGTGCCGTGCTGCTTTGCGCCGATGGCTACATGGTGATCTGGGATTACAAGAACTCGCCCTTCCTCTCGACGTTCAATCCCCTGGTGCGCGAACAACGCTCGGGCGCGGACCTCTTCTACTTCGATCGCGGCGACAAGGTGGACGTGGCGGCCGACGTCTTCTCGAACGAGGTGCGCGCGCTCGTGGCCGACCACGGCGGTGGCAACATGCGCCTTGCGGTGGACAAGATCATGCTGCACGGCCTGCGCGCGCTCGAGGCGCAGGGTTTCGAGATCATGGAAGGCGAGGAACTGACCGAGAAGACCCGCGCGATCAAGGGCCCCGACGAGATCGCCGCGATGCGCTGCGCAAGCCACGCCTGCGAAACCTCCCTTGCCGCGATGGAGGCTTACGCCCGCGAAATGGTTCCGCGCGGCAACACCTCCGAGGATGACATCTGGGCCGTGCTTCACGCCGAGAACATCCGCCGCGGTGGCGAGTGGATCGAGACACGCCTTCTGGCCTCCGGCCCCCGCACGAACCCCTGGTTCCAGGAATGCGGCCCCCGCATCGTGCAGAACAACGAGATCATCGCCTTCGACACCGATCTCATCGGCAGCTACGGCATCTGCGTCGACATCTCGCGCACCTGGTGGGTGGGTGACGAGGCCCCGCGCCCCGACATGGTCTATGCGATGCAGCACGCGCATGACCACATCATGACCAACATGGAAATGCTGAAGCCCGGCGTGACGATCCCCGAATTGACGGCCAACGCGCACCGTCTGGACGAAGAATTCCAGGCGCAGAAATACGGCTGCCTGATGCATGGCGTGGGCCTATGCGACGAATGGCCCCTCGTGGCCTATCCCGACCAGGCCGTGCCGGGCGCCTTCGACTACGCGCTCGAGCCGGGCATGGTGCTCTGCGTCGAGGCGGCGGTCGGCGCGGTGGGCGGCGATTTCTCGATCAAGCTCGAGGACCAGGTTCTCATCACCGAAAACGGGTATGAGAACCTGACACGCTATCCCTTCGATCCCGCGCTGATGGGACAGGTTCCGGCCTAGAACGGGGCGTCAGGCCCCGTCCGGCACCATGTCGTAGAACCCCACCGACTGCACCTCGTAGCTGTCGATATCCGCCGTGTTCGGTGTCACCACGAACTCCATCGCCAGCGATATCTTCGGGCTCTCGAGGTCCTTGGCGCCCTGCATGAGGAAGTTGAGCTGGCTGACCTTGCCGGGCTGGACCGTGGTGGCATATTGCGGGCTGCTGGTATTGCAGTAATGCAGCGCGCTGGCGCTGTAGCATGTCCGGATACCGGACCAGTTGTCCTTGTATTCCATGAAGCCGCCCGCACCATCCGCCACCGACAACGTCTTCGGCACGAAGGACAGGCCGATCGGGTTCTCGGAGGTGTTCTTGAACCTCATGGAAACGCTCATTTCGCCCTTGGATTTCGAATAGACCAGGCTCGACACCTCCGCCTCGTAGACATCCGACGAGAACCTCCGCGACGGCTCGGCCAGGCCCTGTGCCTGTCCTCCGCCTGCGGCGCCGCCGGTATCGACCACGACAACCTGCGTGCCGCCGGCGCCGGTCCCGGTGCCCGCATCGTCCGCCTCCGGGCTGAAGCCGCATTGCGCACGGCTGCGCGTCGCCATCATGTTCGCCACGCTCCCGACGCTGGGAAAGCTCGACCGCGCCGTGGCGAAGAGACGCCCGTTTTCGGTGCTGATCAACCGCGCCTGCATCTTCACCTGTTCGCCGAACTGGATCAGCGATCCTGTCACGATCGCGTCCACACCCTCGATCTCGCCCAGTTGCTTGGCCGCGTCCGGCGCGATCGTTCCGTCAAAGACAAGCTCCATCTCGCGAAAGATCGCGCTGAGCTGTGACCGCTCGATGATGTTGATCTTGCCCTCGCCCGCGTTGAACAGGCTGTCCACGATGAACTCGGTCACGTAATTCGACAGTTCCGAACACGTGCCATCGCCATGTGTGAAGGTGGATATGCCGATGGTCGGCGGCTCGTCGGCCTGGGTCCGGGTGACGATCTGCGCGGCCACCTCCTCGAGGCTGCCATCCACGGTGCCGGCCGCCTGCGCAGGGGCGAGGCACCACGCGCCTGCCACCAGCGACCAGATCAATTTCTTCGCAAGTGCCGTCATTTGCTTTCCAATCCGCTGCATGAATACTCCAATCCCTGTTCGCCCATCGCTCGCCCGAGGCCGCTTGCCACGCCCTCCAGCGCCCGCGCCTCACGCGCAGGGCCTTTCCCCGAACCGGCAAGATCGACGACCGCGATCGCCTCCTCCGCCCGCAAGGTCGCCGTCACCCCGACATAGAGGCTGTCGAAACCCGATGTTGCGTCGGCGGCCTCGGTAAAACGCGGATCGACACTCAACTCGGTCAGCGTGACCCCCGTGCAGCCCAACCGCTCCAGCTCGAGCCGAAGCCGCTTTGCCACGCGCGCCGCGAAAGGATCGGCCGGCGCGAACACCACGTCCTGCTGCGGCGTGGTCGGGGTGGGCGCGGACGGCACCACATCTGCCGACGTGATCACCACCGACTTTTCCGTCTCCGGCGTGGTCGGCTCGACCTTCTCGGGCGTGCTGCTGCCGGTGGCCCGCCATCGGTCCATCAGCCCGACCCCATCGTAAATCGCGCCCAGCACCGCTCCGCCGAAAATGGTCGCAGTCACGATTTTTGCCGACCGGCCCGCCAAAGGGACATTCTCCGAAAATGACTTTGCCTCAGCCTACAGGCCGTTTCGCCATCCGGTCCAGCGTCAATCCGGTGCCGCGAGCGTGCCCGCAGCGCCCGATCGACCGTGCGCACCGTTAATCCTGCCCACCGGAGCCATTTGCACCGACGCAATACCGACGTGGATACCGACGTAGATACCGACGTTGCGAACGCACCCCGAAACCCAGCGTTAACAGGTGATTCGCGCCTCCTGTCCGCGCCCACCCCGCCGCACTCCCCGCACCGTTCTTCACGTTCTCTTAATGTCTCACCGTGCCCCTCGGGCCTCACCATGCCGTGAACCGGCCCGATGCGGCTGGTCTCCAGGCGGCGGGCTTCCTACCTTTCCTGCATCATCCCCAGGGAGGAGCCCACGCCATGCCCACCGAACGTTTCACCTTCACCGGCCATGACGGGCACGACCTGTCTGCGCGGCTCGACCTGCCCGACGGCCCGCACCTGGCGACCGCGCTCTTCGCGCATTGCTTCACCTGCTCCAAGGACATCCCCGCCGCGCGGCGCATCTCGGCCCGGCTTGCCGGGGCGGGCATCGCCGTCCTGCGCTTCGACTTCACCGGTCTCGGCCATTCCGGCGGCGAGTTCGAGAACACGACCTTCACCTCCAACATCCACGACCTGCGCCGCGCCGCCGAGGCGCTGACGGATCGCGGCATGGCTCCCGGCCTGCTCATCGGGCATTCGCTGGGCGGCGCCGCGGCCCTGGCAACCGCGCGCAGCATCGACAGCGTGCGCGCCGTCGTCACCATCGGTGCGCCCTTCGATCCCGACCACGTTACCCGCAATTTCGGAGATGCCCTTTCGACCATCGACCGCGACGGCGTGGCCGAGGTCGATCTCGGCGGCCGCCCCATCCGCATCGGCAGGGATTTCGTCGAGGACGTGAAGGCCGAAACCCTCAGCGGCGAAATCGCCAACCTGCGCAAGGCGCTGCTCATATTGCACGCCCCCCGCGACGCCATCGTCGGCATCGACAACGCCAGCGAGATTTTCCGTGCCGCCAAGCATCCCAAGAGCTTCGTGACCCTCGACGACGCCGATCATCTCATCACCCGCCCCCGCGATGCCGAATACGCCGCAGAGGTGATCGCAGCATGGGCCGCGCGTTATCTCGATCTTGCGCCGCCCGCGCCCCCTCCGGGCGCCCCCGAGGGCATCGTCCGCGTATCCGAGGCCGACCCCGACGGGTTCCTGCAGGACATCAACGCGGGCCCGCATCATCACGTCCTCGCAGACGAGCCGCGCAGCTATGGCGGCACCGACCGGGGCATGTCACCCTACGGGTTTCTCGCGGCGGGTCTCGGGGCCTGCACCTCGATGACGATACGCATGTATGCCCGCCGCAAGAAATGGCCGCTCGACCATGTGCGCGTCGATGTCTGTCACGACAAGGTGCATGCGCAGGACGCCGAGATGTCGGACGATGCCAAGATCGACAGGTTCGTGCGCACCATCACGCTCGAGGGCGATCTGGATGCGGATCAACGCGCGCGGCTCATGGAGATCGCCGACCGCTGCCCGGTCCATAAAACGCTCGAGAAAACCTCGCAGATCGAGACACGGGCGGGTTGACGCGCGGGCGCGCATCTCTTACGTGACGGGATGCCCGGGCGGGTATGGTGAAATGGTATCATAAGAGCCTTCCAAGCTTAAGGTGCGGGTTCGATTCCCGCTACCCGCTCCAGGATCTCCCGGTCTTCCAGAGAAACGAAAAGACCGCCCGAAGGCGGTCTCGTCTCAAGAGCCTCCGGCCGCTCCCGTCAGAGCTTGCCGAGGATCGAATCGCCCGATGACAGATCGCACTGACCGGGGTTTTCCTCTTCCTCGAGGGCGGTGATGGTGCCGTCCTCGACGATCATCGCGTAGCGCTTCGACCGGTCGATCAGGCCCGCGGGTCGCCCGGTGAAATCCATTCCCATCGCCTTGGTGAATTCCGACTCGGCGTCCGAAAGCATGGTGATCCCTGCCTCGGTCGCGCCCGTGATCTCTCCCCACGCGCCCATCACGAAGGGATCGTTAACCGACACGCAGATAACCTCGTCCACGCCCTTCCCGCGAATCTCGTCCATGTTCTTCACGAAACTCGGCATATGCGCATTGTGACACACGCCGGTGAACGCCCCCGGCACGGCAAAGATCACGAGCTTGCGGCCCTTGGCCAGCTCGCCCAGGTCCACCTGTTCGGGCCCTTCCGCGCCGAGCTTGAGAAGCGTGGTTTCGGGTATCCTGTCGCCGGTCGAGATGCTCATGGTCGGTTCCTGTCTGGTTCTCGTGTGATCTTTCCCGCATATATAGATCGCGTCCACGCGCGTGACCATGACAATCGGGAGGGGACATGTCGGATATCGTCGTGATCGGGGCAGGGCAGGCGGGATCGTCGCTCGTGGCCAAGTTGCGCAACCTGGGCTTCGAAGGGTCCATCACGCTCATCGGCTCCGAGCCGGTGCCACCCTATCAGCGCCCGCCGCTGTCCAAGAAATACCTGCTGGGCGAGATGGAGCTTGAACGGCTCTATCTCCGCCCCGAGAGCTTCTATGCCGATCAGGGGATCGACCTGCGGCTCGACGCCACCGTCACCGCCATCGACCGTGATGCGCATGAGATCGTGATGGGCGAGGAACGGCTGCCCTACAAGCAACTCGTGCTCACCACCGGCTCCGCGCCGCGCCGGCTCCCGGCCGCGATCGGCGGCACGCTCGGTGGCGTCTACACCGTGCGCGATCTGCATGACGTGGACACGATGGCGCCCGAGTTCCAGGAGGGCGCGCATGTGCTTATCGTCGGCGGCGGCTATATCGGGCTCGAGGCCGCGGCGGTCGCGCGCTCGCGCGGACTCAAGGTCACGCTGGTCGAGATGGCCGACCGCATCCTGCAACGCGTCGCGGCGCCCGAAACCTCCGACTTCTTCCGCAAGCTGCACGGCGACCACGGCGTCACCATCCGCGAGGCCGTGGGTCTCGAGACGCTCCTCGGCGAGGACCGCGTCACCGGCGCGCGCCTCAGCGACGGAAGCGAGATCGACGTCGATTTCGTCATCGTGGGCGTGGGTATCGCCCCCGAGACCGCTCTGGCCGAGGCCGCGGGGCTCGAGATCGACAACGGCATCGCCGCCGACGCGCAGGGGCGTACCTCCGATCCCGACATCTGGACCGCCGGAGATTGCGCCTCCTTCCCCTGGCGTGGCGGGCGGCTTCGGCTGGAAAGCGTGCCCAATGCCATCGACATGGCCGAATGCGTGGCCGAGAACATCATGGGCGCCGGCAAGGATTACGTGCCGCAGCCGTGGTTCTGGTCCGACCAGTATGACGTCAAACTCCAGATCGCCGGGCTCAATGCCGGGTATGACCGGATCGTGACCCGACCGGGCGGTGACGGTCACGGTGTCTCGTTCTGGTATTATCGTGACGGTGAGCTCGTGGCGGTGGACGCGATGAACGATCCGCGCGCCTACATGGTCGGCAAGCGACTGATAGACAACGGAAAATCTGCCGACCCGGATGCCGTGGCCGACCCGGAAACCGACCTCAAGGCGCTGCTCAAGGCGTGAGGATCATCGCCGGAGATTTCCGGGGCCGGCGCCTCGCCAGCCTCGGCAAGGGCGACAGCGCCGCGCAGCTTCGGCCCACGGCCGACCGGGTGCGCGAAAGCCTGTTCAGCGCGCTCCAGGCCGGCTACAACGATCCCGTCACCGGCGCGACCGTGCTCGATCTCTTCGCCGGCACCGGCGCGCTCGGGCTCGAGGCACTGTCGCGCGGAGCGTCGCAGGTGACATTCGTCGAAAGCGGCCGCGTGGCACAGGGGCTCATCGCGCAGAACATCGCGCTTTGCCGGGCCGAGGACCGCACCCGCCTCCTGCGCCGCGACGCGCGGCGGCTCGGACGGAACGACGGGCCCAAGGCCGATCTTGTGTTTCTCGATCCGCCCTACGGCAAGGGGCTGGGTGAGGTGGCGCTCACCAACGCGATGGCGGGGGAGTGGCTCGCTCCCGGCGCCCTCATCGTCTGGGAGGAAGGCGCGACGATCGCTCCACCGGAGGGGGTTCGCCTTGACCATACGCGCCAGTATGGAGACACCGCCATCTCGATCCTGAGACTGGTCGCACCTTGAGGGCCCACCCCGCTTTCAGGCAGGCGGAAGGACGAGTATCGCTCGGAAATCATTGACATTTGTCAGCGTCGGTCCCGTCACCACCTGCGCGCCGATCGCATCGAAGAAGCGGTGCGCGTCGTTGCGGGCCAGCGCCTCTTCTGCGTCGATCCCCTGGTCTCGCGCAGCGCCCAGCGTGTGGGGTCCGATCACCGCTCCCGCCACCTCGGCCGCGCCATCCACGCCATCGGTATCACAGGCGATCGCATGGATGCCCTCCGCCCCGTCCAGCGCCAGCGCGAGCGCCAGCGCGAATTCCGCGTTGGGGCCGCCGATGCCGTCACCCCGCCGCGTGACGGTCAGTTCCCCACCGGACAGCAGGAGCTTCGGCGCCGCGTTCCGCGTCATCTCGGCGCGCGTCCGTCGCGCCAGATCGGCTTGGGCCCGCGCCACCTCCCGCGCCTCGCCCTCGAGCGCATCGCCGAGCATCACCGCCTCGACGCCGCGCTCCTCCGCCATCCGCGCCGCGGCCGCAAGCGACTGCGACGGTGCGGCGTAGAGGATGTTCTCGACCTTCTCCAACCGCGCATCGCCCGGTGCCACGACGCCGGTTTCACCCGCCAGGACCGCGCGCACACTGGCCGGCATGTCGATCCCGTACCGCTCGAGGATCGCGCGGGCCTCCGCGGCGGTGCTCTCGCATCCCACGGTCGGCCCCGACCCGATCATCGCCGGGTCGTCGCCGGGCACGTCCGAGATCAGGAGCGCGACCATCTCCGCCGGATGCGCCGCCGCGGCAAGCTGCCCACCCTTCACTCGGCTCAGGTGCTTGCGCACCACGTTCATCGCCCCGATCGGTGCCCCGGAGGACAGAAGCGACTGATTCACCGACTGTTTTTCCGCCAGCGTGATCCGCCCTGCCGGACAGGTCAGCAGCGCCGAGGCCCCGCCCGAGATGAGGGCGAGCACCGTGTCGCCCTCACCCAGTGTTTCCAGCAACTCCAGCATCCGGGCCGTGGCCGCCGCGCCGGCCTCGTCGGGAACCGGATGCGCGGCCTCGACGATCTCGATGCGCTCGCAGGGCCGCGCATACCCATAGCGCGTGATGACCAACCCCTCGCACGGCCCCCAGGCCGCCTCTACCGCCTCGGCCATCCGGGCCGACGCCTTGCCCGCCCCCACGACCACCAACCGCCCCTCGGGCTTCTGCGGCAGGGCGGCGGCGAGGCTCTGCATCGGGTCGGCCACCTCGACCGCCCGGTCGAAAAGCGCCCGCAGGAACTCGGGAATGTCGCTGATCTCGGTCATGAAGCGCCGCCCCTTTCAACAAGCCATGTTGGCGCTATCACCAACAGGGGCGCCACCTGTCAAGGGGTCTGATCCGCCCAGCTTGACAAAGCCGTGCCCCCGCGCGATGGACGCGCGCATGATCATGTCCTTCCTTCAGGTCGCCTTGGGCGGCGCGATCGGCGCGGCGCTTCGCTACGGCGCGGGCCTCGCTCTGGTGCGGCACGTCCAGTCGGGCTTTCCCGTCGCCATCCTGTCGGTCAACGTGCTGGGCTCGTTTCTCATGGGGCTCTTCGTGGTCTGGTCCGTTCTGCGCGGGGTGGCGCATTGGAACCTGTTCGTGATGACCGGCATCCTCGGCGGCTTCACGACCTTTTCGGCCTTCTCGCTCGAGGCGGTGATGCTGCTCGAGCGCGGGCACTGGGGCAGTGCCCTGCTCTATATCGGCCTTTCCGTCATCCTCTCCATCGCCGCGCTCGCGGCGGGGGCGGCACTGGCGCGCGGGGTCTGGGCATGAGCGGAGTGCGCACGCTCACCATCGGCGCCGAAGACGCCGACCAGCGGCTCGACCGCTGGCTCAGGCGGATGTTTCCGCATCTGGGGCAGGGCCGTATCGAGAAGATGTGCCGCAAGGGAGAGTTGCGTATCGACGGCGGGCGCGTCAAACCCGCGACACGGCTCGAGGCGGGCCAGACGGTGCGCATCCCCCCCATTCCCGACCCCGAGGCCGAGCCCCGGCCCCTCACCCCGCGCGTGAGCGATGCCGATGCCCGCATGATCCGCGAGGCGGTGATCTATCGCGACGATCATGTCATCGCCCTCAACAAGCCGCCGGGCCTGCCGGTGCAGGGCGGGTCAAAGCAGACGCGGCACGTGGATGGCCTCGCCGCCGCGCTGCGTTTCGGTCTCGAGGAAAGCCCGCGCCTGGTCCACCGGCTCGACAAGGATACCTCGGGCGTGCTGCTTCTCGCCCGGTCGCGCTCGGTCGCGTCGAAGCTCACCGCCGCGTTCCGCCACCGCGCCACGCGCAAGATCTACTGGGCCGCCGTCGCGGGCGTGCCGCAACCTCGGATGGGCACGATAAAATACGGCCTGATCAAGGCGCCGGGCCACGGCAAGGGTGGCGAGGGCGAGAAGATGCTCTGCCTGCATCCCCGCGCGGTGGACGAGACCCCCGGCGCGAAGCATGCCACCACGGACTACGCGGTGCTCGAGAACGCGGGTCAGCGCACGGCCTGGGTCGCGCTCGTGCCGGTAACGGGCCGCACCCACCAGCTTCGTGCGCACATGGCCGAACTGGGCCATCCCATCATCGGCGACGGGAAATACGGCGGCTCGGGGCAGGAAAACCTCGGTGACGGCTGGGGCGCGCAGCTTGGCGGAGACGTGAGCCGCAAGCTTCACCTTCACGCCCGCTCGCTCACGATCAAGCATCCGGTGACGCGTGCCACGCTGCATCTCACCGCGCCCATGCCCGAGCACATGCTGCGAACATGGGACCTGTTTCAGTGGCAGGCCGACGAGGTCCCGGAGGATCCGTTCGAGGAGCCTCAGCCATGAAAGATGCGCGGCTCCGACTGGTCATCTTCGACGTCGACGGCACCCTGGTCGACAGCCAGGCCGACATCCTTTCGGCCATGTCCGCCGCTTTCGCGGGCGAACGCCTCCCGATGCCGCACCGCGAGCAGGTTCTGGGAATCGTCGGCCTCTCGCTTCCCGAGGCGATGCTGCGCCTGGCGCCCGACCGGGACGAGGCTGTGCGGGCGCGGATGGTCGCGGGTTACAAGGATGCCTACATGACGCTGCGTGCCCGCTCCGGCGTGGCGCAATCCTCGCCTTTCTATCCCGGTGCGCGCGCCATTCTCGACCGATTGGGCGCGGTGCCGGACGTCCTGCTCGGCGTTGCGACGGGAAAATCGCAGCGCGGACTCGACAAGCTGATCGAGGGGCACGGCCTCCAGGGTGTCTTCGTCACGCGGCAGGTGGCCGATCATCACCCGTCCAAACCGCATCCCGCGATGATCGAGGCCGCGCTATCTGAAACCGGTGTCGACGCGCAGGATGCGGTGATGGTGGGCGATACGGTCTACGATCTCGACATGGCGCGCGCGGCGGGCGTGACGGCGATCGCGGTCAGCTGGGGGTATCATCCGCCCGACACCCTGCGCCATGCCGACGCGGTCATAGACGCGTTCGATGCCCTTCCGGGCGTGTTGAACACGATGTGGGGAACGGTGATATGAGCGAATGGAAGGCGCGGCGTTTCTGGGACGCCGCCACCGTCGAGAAGGCCGATCAGGGGCACACCGTCCACCTGGATGGGCGTCCCGTGCGCACGCCGGCCAAACGCCCCCTCGTGGTGCCGACCGAGGCGCTGGCGCGCGAGATCGCCGCGGAATGGGACGCGCAGGAGGGCGTGATCGACCCACGCGCGATGCCCTTCACCCAAAGCGCCAACGCCGCGATCGACAAGGTCGCGGTCCAGAAGGACGAGGTTGCCGACATGATCGCCGCCTATGGGGAAAGCGATCTGCTGTGCTACCGCGCCGAGGCGCCCGCCGAACTCGCAGCCCGGCAGGCCGCGGAATGGACGCCGTATCTCGATTGGGCCGAATCGGACCTGTCAGCCCCGCTGATCGCCGTGAACGGGGTCATGCCCCACCCGCAAGATCCCCGCGCGGTCAGGGCGCTGCGCGAAAGGGTCAGGGCGCAGGATATCTTCGCCCTCACGGCGCTTCACGATCTGGTCAGCCTCTCCGGCTCGCTGATCCTCGGACTTGCGGCGCAAATGGGCCGTGCCGCGCCCGAGGAGCTTTGGCGCGTGTCGCGCGTGGACGAGGACTGGCAGCGCGAGCAATGGGGCGACGACGAGGAGGCCGCGGCCCTCGCGGCGCGGAAGAAGGCGGCGTTTCTGCATGCGGCCCGGTTCTTTGTCCTCTCCCGCGACTGATCGGACCGCCTCGCGGCGCCTGCCAACCTTACCCTGCGTTACCTTGCTCGTCGCGGCGGATCGGGCCGAAAACGGGCGGCCGGCCAAGCCTCGCTTTTCCCCGTTCATTCACAAGGTCTTGGATAAACTGCTGCGTCAAAACATGGATTTTCGTTATGCGGCCCTTGACCTTTCGCGATGAATCCATCCAAACTCGGGCGCGCTGGGGGCGACTGCGCCTCCGTGTTTCGTTCCGGTCCGTGAATGGCCGGGGTAAAAACGCCTTTGGGAGAGGGCGAAAAATCAGGAAGAGGTAATCATGAAAAAATCCGTATTTCTTGGTGCGCTGACGGTTGCCGGCCTTGCCGCCGGTGCATCGGCGGCCGCGACACTTGACGACGTCAAGGCGCGCGGCAAGCTGAACTGTGGCGTCACCACCGGGCTTGTCGGCTTTGCCGCACCGGATGAAAACGGCCGCTGGGAAGGCTTCGACGTCGGCCTGTGCCGCGCCGTGGCCGCCGCCGTTCTGGGCGATCCCGACGCCGTCGAATTCGTGCCGACCACCGGCAAGACCCGCTTCACGGCACTTGCCTCGGGCGAGATCGACATGCTGGCGCGCAACACCACGTGGACCTTCTCGCGTGACAACGACCTGAAGTTCGACTTCGTCGGCATCAACTACTACGACGGCCAGGGCTTCATGGTTCCCAAGAGCCTGGGCGTCAGCTCGGCCAAGGAACTCGACGGCGCGACCGTCTGCATCCAGACCGGCACGACGACCGAGCTGAACCTCGCGGACTACTTCCGCGCCAACAACATCAGCTATGAGCCGGTGCCGATCGAGACCAACGCCGAAGGTCAGCAGCAGTACATCGCGGGCGCCTGCGACGCTTACACGACCGACGCTTCGGGTCTGGCCGCGACGCGTGCCGCGTTCGAAAACCCCGGCGATCACGTGATCCTGCCGGAAATCGTCTCGAAAGAGCCGCTCGGCCCGCTCGTCCGTCACGGCGACAACGAATGGGGTGACGTGGTCCGCTGGACCCTGAACGCCCTGATCGCCGCCGAAGAATACGGCGTGACCTCGGCCAATGTGGGCGACATGTCGGCCCAGGCCGGCGACAATCCGGAAGTCAACCGTCTGCTCGGCACCGAGGGCAACCTGGGCGAGATGATCGGTCTCGACAAGGACTGGGCCAAGCGCGCCATCATGGCGGGCGGCAACTACGGCGAACTGTTCGAGAAGAACATCGGTGAGAACACGCCGATCGGCCTCGCGCGCGGTCTGAACGCGCAGTGGACCGATGGCGGTCTCCTCTACTCGCCCCCGTTCCGCTAAGACCAATACCGAGGGCGCGGCAATCGTCGCGCCCTCGGCTCTCGCAGAGACCAATAATACCGGACCCGCTGCACTCTCGGGCGCAGGAAAAACAACAGGGCCGGAACACGGGGATACATTCAAATGACCGCAATGACCGACCCTCAGAAGGAGTCGTTCCGGCTATCCATGCTGTTGAACGACACGCGCTATCGGTCCTACACGTTTCAGTTCATCGCCCTCGTCGCGCTGATTGCGGCCTTCGCCTACCTGGGGTCCAACCTTGCGGCGAACCTTCGGGCCGCAGGTCTGAACATCTCGTATGAATTTCTCGAAGAACCCTCGAACTACGACATCAACCAGACGCTGATCGAGTATACCAGCCGCAGTTCGCACTGGCGGGCGGCGGTCGTGGGCGTGCTGAACACGCTCCTCGTGGCGTTCCTCGCCTGCGTCACCGCGACGATCTTCGGGGTCATCGCGGGCGTGCTGCGACTGTCGAACAACTGGCTCGTCCGCAAGCTCATGGCGGCCTATGTCGAGGCGTTCCGCAACGTGCCGGTCCTCATCTGGATCATCATCATCTTCACGATCATGACGGCTGTGCTGCCCGCACCGCGTGATTTTCGGGGGGATGAAGCCGAGGCCTCGATGGTGCTGGGTGCCTTCGCGTTCACCAATCGCGGCGTCTATATTCCCAAGCCGATCTTCGAGCCGCTCGGCTGGGTCGTGCTGTTCGTTTTCGTTGCCTCCATCATCGGCGCCGTGCTTTATCGTCGTTATGCGACGAAGCTTCTCTACGACACGGGCAAGCTTCTCCCGATGGGGTGGCCGACCGTCGCCATCCTTTTCCTGCCGACTATCGTCGCGTACTTCATCCTGGGGATGCCGATCAGCCTTGAATATCCCGAGCTGGGCGGGTTCAACTTCCGGGGGGGGATTCAGATCCTCGGATCGCTCATCGCGCTGTGGTTCGCGCTGGCGATCTACACCGGCGCCTTCATCGCCGAGAACGTGCGCGCGGGGATCCTTTCGGTGTCGCGGGGTCAGACCGAGGCTGCCGCGTCGCTTGGCCTGCGTCCGCGCCGGATCATGAACCTCGTCGTGCTGCCGCAGGCGCTTCGGGTGATCGTGCCGCCGCTCATCTCCAACTATCTCAACATCACCAAGAACAGCTCTCTCGCCATCGCGGTGGGCTACATGGACATCACCGGCACGCTTGGCGGGATCACCCTCAACCAGACGGGTCGCGCGATCGAGTCGGTGCTGCTTCTGATGCTGTTCTACCTGCTGATTTCTCTGGCGATTTCGGCGGTCATGAACGTCTACAACAATTCCATCCGGCTGAAGGAGCGTTGATATGTCTGACATGATGCAGCATCAGATCGACGCCTTTGTCCGCCGCGAAATGCTCCCCGAGCGGGAACCGCCGGTCACCGAGCGTGGGGTGGTCAAATGGATGCGGGAGAACCTGTTCTCGACCATTCCGAACGCGATCCTGACGGTCCTGGCCCTCATCACTCTTTACTACCTTCTGGCCGGCGTGCTTCCCTGGCTTCTCAACGGCATCTGGGACGCGCCTTCGGTCCGGGCCTGTCGGGACATTCTCGAAGGGGCCAGGGGCGGATGTTTCGCGGTCCTGGCCGAACGCTGGAACCAGCTTCTCTTCGGGTTCAAGTATCCGTCCGAGGAATACTGGCGTCCGACGCTGGCCTTCGTGCTCCTATTCGTGGCGGCGGCGCCGGTCATGTTCTTCAAGTACCTGCCGCGGCAGATGCTTCTCTTCACGGCGATCTATCCGTTCCTGGCCTACTGGCTCATCTGGGGCGGGCCGATCCTTGCGCCGATCGTGGCCCTTCTCGGCTTTGTCGTGGGCTACGTGGTCTGGTCGGTCGTGGTGAAGAAGTCCTTTGCCGGTGCCTTCTTCGGTGCCATCGCCGCGGCCGTCGTCGTGTGGTGGATCGGCGGGCTCTTCGTCGAGGGTCTGTCGTCAAACACGATATTGCCGGCGGTGCCCTCGCGCGACATGGGGGGCTTCATGCTCAACATGATCCTCGGAACGGTCTGCGTCTCGCTGTCGCTGCCCTTCGGGATCGCGCTTGCGCTCGGGCGTCAGTCCCGGATGCCGATCATCAAATGGGTGTGCATCGTCTTCATCGAGTTCATCCGGGGTGTGCCGCTTATCACCCTGCTTTTCGTGGCGAACGTCGTCTTGGCCTATTTCCTGCCGCCGGGCACGAATTTCGACCTTATCCTGCGGGTCATCATCATGATCACGATGTTCGCCTCGGCCTATATCGCCGAGGTGATCCGGGGTGGCCTGGCGGCCCTGCCGCGGGGTCAGTACGAGGCCGCGGACAGCCTGGGGCTCGACTACCCGCAGGCGATGCGGCTCATCATCCTGCCACAGGCCCTCAAGATCTCGATCCCGGGTATCGTCAACGTGGCGGTGGGGCTTTTCAAGGATACCACGCTCGTCTCGATCATCTCGATGTTCGACCTGATCGGCATGATCCGCGGCCCGATCCTTGCCTCGACCGAGTGGAACGGGGTCTACTGGGAGCTTCTGGGCTTTGCCGCGCTCCTATTCTTCATCGTGTGCTACGGCATCTCGCAATACTCACAATGGCTCGAACGCGAGCTGAATACGGATCACCGCTAGGGGAGGGGTGTGACAATGGCAGAAACCGCACAGAAGATGCAGATCTCGGACGAAATCGCGATCAGCATCGAGAACATGAACAAGTGGTACGGCTCCTTCCACGTGCTGCGTGATATCGACCTGACGATCTACAAGGGCGAGAGGATCGTCGTTTGCGGACCGTCGGGCTCGGGCAAGTCGACGCTCATCCGCTGCATCAACGCGCTGGAGGAGCATCAGCAGGGCCGGATCGAGGTGGACGGCACCGTGCTGAGCTCGGACATCAAGAATATCGACAAGATCCGGTCCGAGGTCGGGATGGTGTTCCAGCACTTCAACCTATTTCCGCACCTGACGATTCTCGAGAACTGCACGCTGGCCCCGATCTGGGTGCGGAAGATCCCGAAACGGGAGGCCGAGGAAACAGCGATGCATTTCCTCGAGAAGGTGAAGATCCCCGAGCAGGCCGACAAGTATCCCGGTCAGCTTTCGGGTGGTCAGCAGCAGCGGGTCGCGATCGCGCGGTCGCTCTGCATGAAGCCGCGGATCATGCTCTTCGACGAGCCGACTTCGGCGCTCGACCCCGAGATGATCAAGGAGGTGCTCGACACGATGGTGGAGCTCGCCAACGAGGGGATGACGATGATCTGCGTCACGCACGAGATGGGATTCGCCCGGCAGGTGGCGAACCGCGTGATCTTCATGGACCAGGGTCAGATCGTCGAACAGAACGAACCGGAGGAGTTCTTCAGCAACCCTCAGAGCGATCGGACGAAGCTTTTCCTCAGCCAGATCCTGGGTCACTGACGCAACCGGGATCCGGTGAACGGGGGCGGCGGTTGCCGCCCCTTTTTTCATGTCATCAGGTCGCGCGGGACCGCGAACTGGAGGGCGGTGCCGGAGCCCTCGGCAACATCGGGCCACGCATCTGCGGGGAACTCCGCGACGAGGGTGGCGCAGGTGGGGTAATCGGCAAAACGCGGGTGTTCGGGCGGTCTCCCAAGGAGCATGTCCGCGAACCAAGCGATGCCGGGATTGTGGCCGAGCATCAGGACGGTGCGGGCCGTGGCACCGTTGAGGACGCCCATCATCTCGTCGGGGCCGGCATGGTAGAGCTTGCGCGTGAAATCGGGGGCGATCTCGAAACCGAGAAGCGCCGCGGTCTCGCGGGTGCGGGTGGCGGTGGAGCTCAGGATCTGGTCCGGCACATGGTTCACCGCACGAAGCCAATCGCCCATCGCCCGTGCCGAGCGTCGGCCCCGGTCATTGAGCGGGCGGTCGTGATCCATCATGCCGGGATGGTTCCAGCTTGACTTGGCGTGGCGCATGAGGACGAGGCGGAGCGGTGTCATGACGGATGAAAATATCCCATGTGAAAGGCCGATTGCGCCGGGTCACGGACAAAGCTCTGGCTGATGGGACAGGCCCGGCGCACGAGACAGCCGCCCTTCATGCAGATCGCGCCCGGCAGCGTGTCGAGATAGGCATGACACGCGTCGACCTTGTAGAAATGCGCGTCGCTGAGCGCGTCCACGGGGCAGGCGGTGGTGCAGGGCTTCGTCTCGCAGCTTTCGCAGGGCGAGGCCGTCGGGGCCGGGGGCAGCGCGATTTCGCCGGAGACCCGCAGAGCGCCCCGGAAGGAGACCATCATGCCCGCCGTTGCGTGGACGAGCATCCCGACCGGGCTGGACCACGCGTGACCCGAGGAGAGCGCCCAGCGAAGAAACGGCTGATACGGTGGGCCGCCGAAGGGGAAAAGAGCCTCGGCATCAAGGGTCTGGGCGATACCGGTGATGACCCGTTCGGACCAGCGGTCCATGGGGTCGGGGCCACCGTCCTGAAACTCGGGCTGGGTGCGGAACATCGCCCAGAATCCCTTGCCGGGTCCGAGCAGCAGGACCGTGTCGCCCTTCTCGTGGAGCGCGCCCAGCACCATGAGCCTGTCGCGCGCGACGTGATCGGCAATGCGATCGAAGGTCAGGTTCTGCGAAACGGCAGCCATAGGCTCCACCCGAGTTTGGAGGGGCGGTCGTCCTGCCATTCGAGCCCGACTGTCATGGCCTGGTGCCCGTCTTTCGGCTGCGCGAGGTAGGTGCCGAAGAGCCGATCCCAGATCGAGAGCGCGAAGCCGTAGTTCCTGTCATGTTCGGCCCGGTCGATCGAGTGGTGGACGCGGTGCATGTCGGGCGTGACGATCACCTTGCGCAGGAGCGCGTCGGCGCGCGGCGGGAGTGCGATATTGGCGTGGTTGAACATGGCGGTGCCGTTGAGGACGATCTCGAACACCACGATACCAATCGCGGGAGGCCCCAGAAGGTAGACGAGACCGATTTTCCAGAGCATCGACAGCGCGATCTCGACCGGGTGGAAGCGGATCGCGGTCGTCACGTCGAAATCGCGGTCGGCATGGTGCACGCGGTGCAGACGCCACAGGATCGGCACCTTGTGTGTCACGAGATGCTGCGCCCAGATCGCCAGGTCGAAGAGCACGACGGTGAGCGGCACGGTGAGCCAAAGCGACAGCTCGGCCTGGTTCATGAGGCCCCAGCCGTTCGCCTCGGCATCAAGCGCGGCGCCCACGGCCAAGAGCGGCATGGCGAGGGCGAGCGCGCGCAGGCCCAGCGTGCTGAGGATCACGATGCCCCAGTTGGTGATCCAGCGGGTGCGTCGCGGCTGCTGCCTTGCCCGGCGGGGGGCGTAGACCTCGATCAGGGCCAGCACGGCGAAGATGCCGAGGAAGATCGAGACGCGGATGAGGGCTTCGTGCTCCATGCGTCAGAAGATGAGCCGGGCACGGCGGCGCGGCAAGGGATGGGGATCAGGACGCACGGATTCTTGATCCGGCGCCGTGATCGGTAAAGAGTTCCAGAAGCGGCGCGTTGGGCGCGCGCCCGTCGAGGATAACCACCGCGCGCACCCCTCCTTCGATGGCGGCGATGGCGGTTTCGGTCTTGGGGATCATGCCCCCGGCGATCACACCTTCGGCGATCATGTTTCGGATGTCCTCAACGGTGAGTTCGGTCAGCATCTCGCCGCTTGCGCCGCGCACGCCGTCGATATCGGTCAACAAAAGAAGGCGGTCGGCCTTGAGAGCGGCGGCGATGGCGCCGGCGGCGGTGTCACCGTTAATGTTGTATGTCTCCTGCGCGCGCCCCGCGCCGAGGGGGGCGATGACGGGGATGAACCCGTCGGCGAAAAGGGTCCGAAGGATGCGCGGGTCGACCTCGGCGGGCTCGCCCACGAGGCCGAGCGTGGCGTCGGCGGGGTCGCAGGTGATGAGATTCCCGTCCTTGCCCGAGAGCCCCACGGCGCGCCCGCCCTGGGCGTTGATGGCCTGCACGATCCGCTTGTTGACGGTGCCCGAGAGGACCATCTCGACCACCTCCATCGTGGCCGCGTCGGTGACGCGTTTGCCACCGAGGAAATCGGATTTTATCCCAATCTTCTCAAGCATCTGGTTGATCATCGGTCCGCCGCCGTGAACGATGACCGGGTTGACGCCCACCTGTTGCATCAGCACCACGTCGCGGGCGAAGGTGTCCATCGCCTCGGGGCTGCTCATGGCGTGGCCGCCGAGCTTGATGACCACGATGGCGCCGTCATAGCGTTGCAGGTAGGGCAGCGCCTCGGAGAGGGTGCGGGCGGTGGCGATCCAGTCGCGGTTCATGGGTCGGTTCCGGGCCTTTGAAAGACGTTTGGGCGGTTATCGCCGCTTGGCCAGCACCGCGCAAGGGCCGCGTGTCGTCGAAAGGTTAACGGGCCGGACCCCACGTCGGTATCCACGTCGGTATCCACGTCGGTATTGCGTCGGTGGAAGGTGAGTCGGAGCGATCGTGAACGCGGCGTGCGGTGCGGCAGGATTGCCTCAACGATCCGGCCCACGGAACGCGGATCGGCGCGGCGCGTTAACCACCGAGACCACATTTCCCCACCGAGAGAGGAGCAACGACATGCGTGCCGCGATTCACGAGAGTTTCGGAGAGCCGACCGAGGTTCTGGCCTGCAAGACGACGGACCGCCCCGAGCCGGGACAGGGCCAGGTCCTGGTCAGGATGGGGTTCGCACCCATCCACAATCACGATCTCTGGACCGTGCGCGGCACCTATGGCGTGACGCCGGACCTGCCCGCGATCGGCGGGTCCGAGGCAATGGGCGTGGTCGAGGCCGCGGGCGAGGGGGTCGATGACGCGATGGTGGGCCAGCGGATCAGCGCCGCCGGCATTCGCGGGGCCTGGGCGGAGTATTTCGTCGCGGAGGCGGACGGTGTCCTGCCCCTGCCCGACAGCATCCCGGACGAGGCGGGGGCGCAGTTGATCGCCATGCCGCTGAGTGCGCTGGCGCTTCTCGAGATGCTGAAGGCCGAGAAGGGCGACTGGATCGTGCAGACCGCCGCGAACGGAGCGGTGGGCAAGCTGATGGTGACGCTGGCGCGGTCGCGGGGCGTCAACCTCGTGAACCTGGTCCGGCGCGAGGGCGCGGCGGAGGAAATGCGCGAGGTGGAGGCCGAGAACGTGATCGACACGAGCGAGGACGGCTGGAAAACCCGTGTGCGCGAGTTGACCGGCAAGGCGGGCGCGGTCTCGGCCATCGACGCGGTGGGCGGCCAGACGGGCGCCGACCTGATCGACCTGCTGGGCGAGAATGGCGAGTTGGTCGTGTTCGGCACCGCCACCGGGGAGCCGATGCCGATCGCCTCGGGGCCCATGATCTTCAAGCAGCTCACGATCAGGGGGTTCTGGGCGGCGC
Organism: Roseovarius sp. SCSIO 43702; assembly: GCF_019599045.1. Classification (NCBI taxonomy): domain Bacteria; kingdom Pseudomonadati; phylum Pseudomonadota; class Alphaproteobacteria; order Rhodobacterales; family Roseobacteraceae; genus Roseovarius; species Roseovarius sp. SCSIO 43702. Next base: position 3,475,546 of record NZ_CP080623.1, on the reverse strand, counting down.
GGTTGGGTCAGCACATGAGCGACACGCAGCGCGAGAAGATGATCGGCGAATTGGTCAGCCTTGCCGCGCAGGGCGATTTGCCGCTCGACGTGGGCGAGACCCACGCGCTTGACGATGTGACGAAGGCCATGTCCGCGGCGCAGGAATCGGGGCGTGGCGGCAAGATCCTGCTGCGGCCCTGACCGGAGGACCCCGGTCAGTCGAGCGTGGCGATGGCGGCGCGCAGGGTGGGGATGCCCCAGCCCTTCTCGGCGGATGTGACCATCAGTTCGGGAAAGGCGGCCGGGTGTGCGGCGAGGCGGCCTCGCACCTGCTCGAGGATACGGTCGCGGTCCTTTTCTTTGACCTTGTCGGCCTTGGTGAGGACGGTCTGGAACGTCACGGCGGCGCCGTCGAGAAGCGACATGATCTCCTCGTCCACCGGTTTCACGCCATGGCGCGCGTCGACCAGCACGAAGGCGCGGCGCAGGTTGGCGCGGCCCGCGAGGTAGGATTTCAGCAGCGCCTGCCATTTCGCCACCACCTCGAGCGGCGCGTTGGCATAGCCGTAGCCGGGAAGGTCGACGAGGTAATGGGTGTCGGCCAGGGTGAAGAAGTTCACCTCCTGCGTTCGGCCCGGCGTGTTGGACGCGCGGGCCAGCGCACGGCGGCCCGTGAGCGCGTTGATGAGGCTGGATTTGCCGACATTGGAGCGTCCCGCGAAGCAGACCTCGATCCGGTCGCCCGGGGGCAGTCCGGACATGGCGACGACGCCCTTGAGAAACTCCACGTCGCCGGTGAGAAGCTTGCGCCCCGCCTCGCGCGTGGCGTCGTCGGGCTCGGCGGCGAGGGGGAAGGGGAGTTTCATGGTCAGGCGAGTTCGATCCGGTCGCCGACCGAGATGGTGCCGCCCTGCGTGACCTCGGCATAGATGCCGAATTCCTGCCGCCCGCGCAGCCGGTCGAGCCCGCCCAGCGTGTCGCGATCCCGCTCGCCCGTGTCGGGGTTGGCCGCGGTGGCGAGGCAGCGCACGATGGGTTCGCGGACCTGAAGCCGGGCGTCGCCGATGGCGAGGGTCTGGCCGATCCACTTCTCCTCGTCCCACGGCAGGGCCCCTTCGAAGAGGATGTTGCCGCGCCAGCGCAGGGGCGAGAGCGACTCGCCCAGGTGCATCGCGAGATCGGCGTTGGAGGCCATGTTGATGAGGCTGATCGAGGGGAAATCGGTGTCGGTCATCCCGCGATCCGGCGCGCGGACGAGGCCGGTGGATTGCGCGCGGTCCTCGGGCATGAGGGGCCGCACCCAGTCGAGGAAGGCCCGTGCGTCGGTGTCGGGATCGAAGGTGAGGTCGGGCCGGTCGGGATGCGAAAGCGTGACGGTGCCCGCCGTCTCGTCGCTGACCGAGGAGATGGCCATGAGCGCCGGCACCTTGGCCCCGCGCGAGAAATTGGCGCAGGGCGCCCATTCGGAGCCATCGGTCTTGGCCCCCTCATGCGTCACCGCCCAACGCCGGTCCCAGGGCATGGTCTGACCGGCGGCCAGGGTGATCGAGGAAAGCTCCTCGCGCCCGTGCCCCTTGATCGGGTGGCGCCAGAGTGCGTTGATCTGCGCGCCGGTGGTCAAGACTTGTCCCCTTTCCTGGGTTTCGCGGCGTCATCCGCGGGCTTCGACCTGTCGCGCTTAAAGCTCGACACGATGTTGCCGAAGACGTCGGGCTTGTAGCCCTGGCTGCGCATGATGGCGTATTGCTGCGCGAAGGTGATCGTGTTGTTCGCGATCCAGTAGATCACCAGCCCGCTGGCGAAGCTGCCCAGCATGAACATGAAGACCCAGGGCATCCAGGCGAAGATCATCTTCTGCGTGGGGTCGGTGGGTGCCGGGTTGAGCTTCTGCTGGAGCCACATGGAGATGCCGAGCAGCAGCGGCAGGATGCCGATGAAGATGAGCGCCAGGATCGAGCCGGGTTCGGGCGCGGCCCAAGGCAGGAGGCCGAAGAGATTGAAGATCGACGAGGGGTCGGGCGCCGAAAGGTCGCGCAGCCAGCCGAACCAGGGCGCGTGGCGCAGTTCGAGCGTGACGAAGATCACCTTGTAGAGCGAGAAGAAGATCGGGATCTGCAGGAGGATCGGGAGGCAGCCCGAGGCGGGGTTCACCTTTTCCTTCTTGTAGAGCGCCATCATCTCCTTCTGGAGCTGCTGGCGGTCGTCGCCCGCGCGTTCCTTGATCTTCTCCATCTCGGGCTGAAGCTCTTTCATCTTGGCCATCGAGACGTAGGACTTGTAGGCGAGCGGCAGGAGCAGCGCCTTGATGATGAGGGTGAGCAGGATGATCGACCAGCCCATGTTGCCGATCACCGAGTTGAGCCAGTGCAGCAGCGCGAAGATCGGCTTGGTCAGGAAGAAGAACCAGCCCCAGTCGATCGAATCGTCGAACTTGGCGACGCCGGCCTCCTGGTAGGCGCGGATCGTCTCGTATTCCTTGGCCCCGGCGAAGAGCTGCGTGGTGACCTCGGCGGATTCGCCCGCCGCCAGCGTGAGGGCCGGTTGCTTGACGGTGGTCTGGTAGATGTCGCGCCGCGTGTCCTGGAAGGTGCTCATCGAGAAGCCGCTATCGGTGACCGGGATGAGTGCCGTCATCCAGTAATGATCGGTGAAGCCGGTCCAGCCCTCTTCGCTGACGGCGATCTGTTCATGGGCCGAGGCGGTCTCGAAATCGTCGTAGTCGATCTCGTTCAACTCGCCATCGGCCATGCGGATGGCGCCCTCGTGCAGGATGAAGAAATTCTTGAGATCGGCGGGCAGGCCGTGGCGGGCGATGATGCCGTAGGGCGCGAGCGTGGCGGCGCCCTCGCCGGTGTTCTCGACCGACTGGGTGACGGTGAACATGTACTTGTCGTCGACGCTGATCTCGCGCGTGAAGGTGAGGCCCGCGCCGTTCTCCCACGTGAGGGTGACGGGGCTGTCGGGCGTGAGCGTCGCGCCGTCCTCGGCCTGCCAGAGCGTGTTGGCGCCGGGCACGCCCTCGGGGTCGAGGCCCGCGCCGGGGGCCCAGCCGAAGAGTGCGTAATAGGGCTTGGCCGTGCCGGTCGGGTTCAGCAGGTGGACGATGTCGGCACCGGGTTCGAGCGTCTGGCGGTAGTTCTTGAGCGACAATTCGTCGATACGCCCGCCGCGCAGGGAAATGGAGCCGGCGACTGCGGGGGTGTCGATGCCGATGCGGGGGGCGTCCGAGGTCTCGGCCTCGGCCTCGGCCGCGCCGGCGGCGGGCGTTTCGCCGGTGGCGGCCGGTGCTCCGGCGGTGCCGGGAGTGAGCGCGGTGTCGCCCTCGGGGGCCGCGTCGGTGGCCGTGGCGGTTTCGTCGGGCGCTGTCGTCGGTTCGGGCGCCGGGAACACGACGAGCCAGACCACGATCACGAGCAGGCTGAGCACGGTTGCGAGAATGAGGTTCTTGTTCTGATCGTCCATTGCGCCGGCGCATCCGTCCTTGGAAAGGGGTTGCCGGGGGTTCAACAGAGTGCGGGGGCAAAGGTCAAGGGGATTCCCGCCCGCGTGGCAGATGTGACGCGGCGGGCCGGACCCGTCCGAGCGCGGGCCGTTCAGACCGATTTGCCGCCGATGGCGGGCAGAGGGGCGAGCGACGAGACATGCGCGGCCAGCCAATCGGCGCATTGGTCGGCGGGCATGGGGCGCGCGATCACGAAGCCCTGCACATGCCCGCAGCCAAGCTGCGCGAGCATGGCGTGTTCGCCGGGTGTCTCGACCCCTTCGGCGAGCGTGTCGAGGTCGAGCCGTTCGGCCATCAGCAGGATCGCGGCGACGAGGCGCTGCTGCTTCGGGTCGCGGTCGACGCGGGTGACATAGGAGCGGTCGATCTTGAGCCGGTCCATCGGCGCGCCGCGCAGCGAGGCGATGGAGGCATGGCCGGTGCCGAAATCGTCGAGATCGACCAGGCAGCCCAGGGACGACAAGCGGCGGATATTGTGGGCGATCACGTCGTCCGAGGCGGTGGCCGCCACGGTTTCGAGGATCTCGATGCCGAGGCGGGGAGGAGCGATTTCGGCCCGGTCGAGCGCCCAGGCGATGCGGTCGGGCAGGTGCGGGTCGCGCAGTTCCTCGACCGAGAAATTGAGACTTACCCTCGGCACGTCGAGACCGGCGGCGTCCCAGCGGCGCAGGTCGTCGAGCGCGCGGGTCAGCATGATGCCACCCAGTTGATCGAGCCGCCCCGCCGCCTCGAGCGCGGGAAGGAATTCCGCCGGTGACACGATGCCGCGCGCGGGCGAGGACCAGCGCGCCAGTGCCTCGACCCCCGTCACGCGGCCCGTGTCGGTGGAGATCTGCGGCTGATACCAGGGAAGGATTTCCGAGTTCCCGAGCGCATGAGCGAGGTCCGGGGGCAGCGGCGCGGGATCGCGCGGCCGCATGTCGCAGGCGTGGATGCGGATCGCGGAGGGGCCATGATGCGACGCCTCGTCAAGCGCGAGGAGCGCCGCGTCGAGAAGTGCCGCGCCGTGCCGCTTGTCCGCGCAGCAGGCGAGGCCCAGCGACACCGGAAGCGTGATCATGCGCCCCTCGACCGGCAGCGGGGTCTCGGCCGCCGCTTGCAGGCGGCCCGCCAGGTGCAGCATGTCGCCGGTGTCGAGGCGGTTCACGGGCGAAAGCACCACGCCCAGCGTGAAACCGTCGAGCCGCAGGATTTCATCCCCGTCGCGCAGCCGCTCGCCCAGCCGTGCGGCGAGGCGCGAAAACGCACGTTTCAGGACGCGGCGGCCATGTCGCGCGCGCAGTGCATCGGGGTCGTCGATCCGCAGGAGCACGCAGCCGGTGCGCCGTCCGGTGGCCGAGGCGCGCGCGATCCGGGCCGACAGACGCTCGACCAGTTGGGCACGGGCGCCGCGAAGCACGTCGCGCCGCGCGGCAGGGGCGGAGCCGCGCAGCAGGAGCCCGGCGAGACAGAGGCACGAGATGACCGCCGCGCCGAGCAGCGCCGCAAGACGGGCACCGCCGGGTTGAAGAACCAGCAATACCGCCACGGGAACCAGCGCAAGCCAGGCGGGAACCTGAGCCAGCCCGTGCAGGAATTCGCGACCGTTGAAGTGGCGTTTATGCGGTATGCGCGGCATGGTCCCCCCTTGGGTCAGCGCTTGCGGGCCTGTCGACCGGCGGCGCGATTGCCCGGGGAGACCTACCAGAGCCGCAAGAACCGCCCCTTAACGGAGCCGGGGAATTTCCGTAAAATTGTCATCATCCCCTTCGGGGCGACGCTCGAGCCCGAGGAAATCGAAGAGCTTGGGGTCGAGAAGATGCGAGGGCCGGGCGTTCATGAGGGCGCGGAACATGACCTGGCGGCGGCCGGGGCTGTTCTTCTCCCACCCGTCGAGGATCTGCTTGACCTGCTGGCGCTGAAGCCCGTCCTGCGAGCCGCAGAGATCGCAGGGGATGATCGGGTAGTTCATCGCGCGCGCGAACCGTTCGCAATCGGTCTCGGCCACGTAGGCAAGGGGGCGATAGACGAAGAGATCGCCCTCCTCGTTCACGAGCTTGGGCGGCATCGTGGCGAGGCGGCCGCCGTGGAAGAGGTTCATGAAGAACGTCTCGAGGATGTCGTCGCGGTGATGGCCCAGCACGACCGCCGAACATCCTTCTTCGCGCGCGATGCGGTAGAGATGGCCGCGACGCAGGCGCGAGCAGAGCGCGCAGTAGGTTCGGCCCGCCGGCACCTTGTCGACGACGACGGAATAGGTGTCCTGATACTCGACCCGGTGCGGCACGCCCATCTTCTCGAGAAACTCGGGGAGAACCGTCGCGGGGAAGCCGGGCTGACCCTGGTCGAGGTTGCAGGCCAGCAGATCGACCGGCAGGAGGCCGCGCCATTGCAACTCGTGCAGCACGGCGAGGAGCGTGTAGCTGTCCTTGCCACCCGACAGGCAGACGAGCCAGCGGGGGCGCGCGCCGTCCGCGCGCCGTTCGACCATGCCGAAATCCTCGACCGCCTCGCGCGCCTGGCGCACGATGCGCTTGCGCAGCTTGCGGAACTCGGTGCTGCGGGGGGCGCCCTGGAAGAGGGCGTGGATATCGTCGGGATCGTCGAGCATGGGCGGGAGATAGAGTAAGCCCGGCCCCCGCACAAGATGGCCCGTGGGTGGCAAGTGGCCGGCAAAAGGTCTAGCGATTGGGGGACGGGAGAGGAGAATCGGCATGGGCAAGCGCCCCATTCGCATCGCGATCAACGGGTTCGGACGGATCGGGCGCGCCGTGCTGCGCATCCTGATGGGCAACGGCGACGATTTCGAGCTGGTCGCGATCAACGAGATCGAGCCGCTCGAGACCTGTGCCTACCTCTTCGAGTATGACAGCGTTTTCGGCCCCTGGCGCGGCACCGTCGAGACGGGCGGCGGGCGGCTCATCGTGAATGGCCGGGGCATCCCGTTTCATTCCGAGGATGATCTGAGCGCGCTCGACCTGTCGGACGTGGACGTGGTTCTCGAGTGCACGGGCATGGCCGGGACGCGCGCGGTGGCCGAGCGTGGGCTGGCGGCGGGGGCACGGGCGGTGCTGGTCTCGGGGCCGTCGAAGGAGGCGGATGTCACCGTGGTTCTCGGCGCGAACGAGGGCGTGCTGCGCGACGAGCGCATCATCTCGAACGCGTCCTGCACGACGAACGCGCTTGCCCCGCTGGCGCGGCTGCTGGACGGGGCCTTCGGGATCTTGAGCGGGCAGATGACGACGGTGCATTGCTATACCGGGTCGCAGCCGACCGTGGACAAGCCGCGCGGTGCGCCGGAGCGGAGCCGCGCCGCCGCGCTGTCGATGGTGCCCACGACCACGAGCGCGCAACACCAGACGGGCCTTGTCCTGCCGCGCCTCGCGGGCCGGATCGAGGCGCGCGCGATCCGGGTGCCGACGGCGAGCGTGTCGGCCATCGACCTGACGCTCCAGACCGAGCGCGAGGTGACGGTGGCGGCGGTGAACGAAGTGCTGCGCGCCGCGGTGGAGGAGGGCCCGGTCTTCGGCTGGACCGAGAAGCCGCTGGTGTCGAGCGATCTGCGGATGCGGCCGGAATCGGTGGTGATGTGCGGGCATGAAACCTCGGTGAGCATGGGCGGGCTGCTGCGCGTGTTCGGCTGGTACGACAACGAGTGGGGATTCTCGTGCCGGATGCTCGACATGGCGCGGATCATCGCCGGGCGCGCGGCGTGAACGGACGCCGCGTCAATTCGATCTCGCAATATGGGGGCAGATCGTGTATAAAGTAGTTTAACGCTAAACTATATGCGCAACGAGGGAGGCGATTGCCAATGGCAGCCCCGAAAAAGGCCAAGAAACCAAATGTTTCCGCCGATGAGCTGAAATCCTACTACCGCGACATGCTGCTGATCCGCCGATTCGAGGAGAAGGCGGGCCAGCTTTACGGGATGGGCCTGATCGGTGGGTTCTGCCACCTTTACATCGGGCAGGAGGCCGTGGTCGTCGGGCTCGAGGCCGCCGCGAAGGAGGGGGACAAGCGGATCACCACCTATCGCGATCACGGGCACATGCTGGCCTGCGGGATGGACCCGAATGGCGTGATGGCCGAGCTGACCGGGCGCGAGGGGGGATACTCCAAGGGCAAGGGCGGCTCGATGCACATGTTCTCGAAGGAGAAGGATTTCTATGGCGGTCACGGCATCGTGGGCGCCAACGTGCCGCTGGGCGCGGGGCTCGCCTTCGCCGACAAGTACAAGGGCAACGACAACGTCACCTTCACCTATTTCGGCGACGGCGCCGCGAACCAGGGTCAGGTCTACGAGACGTTCAACATGGCCGCGCTGTGGTCGCTGCCGGTGATCTTCGTGATCGAGAACAACCAGTACGCGATGGGCACGAGCCAGAAACGCTCGACCTCGACGCCGGATATCTACACGCGGGGCGAGGCCTTCGGTATTCCCGGCGAGGCCGTGGACGGGATGGACGTGCTGGCCGTGAAGGCCGCGGGCGAGAAGGCCGTGGCCCGCTGCCGGGAGGGCAAGGGCCCCTATATCCTCGAGATCAAGACCTATCGCTACCGTGGTCATTCCATGTCGGACCCGGCGAAATACCGCACGCGCGAGGAGGTGCAGAAGATCCGCGAGGAGAAGGACTGCATCGAGCATGTGCGCGACCTGCTTCTCCAGGGCAAGCACGCAAGCGAGGACGATCTCAAGGCGATCGACAAGGAGATCAAGAGCATCGTGAACGACGCCGCCGAGTTCTCGAAGGAAAGCCCGGAGCCGGACGTGTCCGAGCTCTGGACAGATGTCTATGTCGAGGCGTGAAACATGCCGCATTTCGAGATACATGTAAGCGATGTGGAGCGCGCGAAGGCGTTCTATGCCGGGCTGTTCGGCTGGCAGTTCGAGCCGATGCCGGAGGGCAGGGACGTGGGCTATCACCTCATCGAAGGTGACGTCATCGGCATGATGCACGGGGTGACGGGCGGCATGATGCGCCGGGCCGGCGACGCACCCGAGGCCGGAAGCCCCGTGCGCGGTGGCACGATGACCTTCGAGGTCGCCGATTGCGATGCGCGTTACCGGTGGGCGCTGACCCATGGCGGTGCCGAGGCGCTGCCCCCGCAGGATTATCCCGGCATCGGGCGCTGTGCCTATGTCGAGGACGGAGAAGGAAATATCGTCGGGATGATCACCCCGGACGAGGGAGGACAGTAAGCGATGCCGACAGAGATTCTCATGCCCGCGCTCAGCCCCACGATGGAAGAGGGCACGCTGGCCAAGTGGCTCGTGAAGGAAGGTGACGAGGTCAGCTCGGGCGACATCCTGGCCGAGATCGAGACCGACAAGGCCACAATGGAATTCGAGGCCGTGGACGAGGGCAAGATCGGCAAGCTGCTGGTCGAGGAAGGGACCGAGGGGGTGAAGGTCAACACACCCATCGCGGTGCTGCTGGAGGAAGGCGAGAGCGCCGAGGATATCGACGCGTCTGGCGGCAAGGAGGCCGGCGGTGAGGACGAGGCCCCTGCTCAGGGTGGAGACGATGGCGAGGCGATGGGCAAGCCGCTTCCGGCAGAGGCGAAGCCCGCCAAGGGGCCGGCCGAGGCCGAGAAGTTGAGCCCGAACACCGAGCCAGATTGGCCGGAGGACACCGAGACCAAGACGATGACGGTGCGCGAGGCGCTCAATTCGGCGATGGCCGAGGAGATGCGCGCCGACGACACGGTCTTCATCATGGGCGAGGAGGTGGCCGAATACCAGGGCGCCTACAAGATCACGCAGAACCTGCTCGAGGAATTCGGATCGCGGCGCGTCATCGACACGCCCATCACCGAGCACGGCTTTGCCGGGATCGGGGTGGGCGCGGCCTGGGGCGGGTTGAAGCCGATCGTGGAGTTCATGACGTGGAACTTCGCGATGCAGGCGATCGACCAGATCATCAACTCGGCCGCCAAGACCAACTACATGTCCGGCGGACAGCTTGGCACCCAGATCGTGTTCCGGGGACCGAACGGCGCCGCGGCGCGGGTCGCCGCGCAGCACAGCCAGGATTACGCGGCGTGGTACGCGCATATCCCGGGGCTGAAGGTCGTGCAGCCCTATTCCGCGTCGGACGCCAAGGGCCTTCTGAAGACCGCCATCCGCGACCCGAACCCGGTGATCTTTCTCGAGAACGAGATCCTTTACGGCAAGTCCTTCGAGGTGCCGGTGATGGACGATTTCACCGTTCCGTTCGGCAAGGCGCGCGTCTGGCGCAAGGGCGAGGACGTCACCATCGTTAGCTTCGGCATCGGGATGACCTATGCGCTCGAGGCCGCCGAGAAGCTGGCCGAGGAAGGGGTGAGCGCCGAGGTGATCGACCTGCGCACGCTGCGGCCGCTCGACTATGACACCGTGATCGCGAGCGTGATGAAGACCAACCGCTGCGTGACCGTCGAGGAGGGGTTCCCGGTGGCGAGCATCGGCAACCACATCACCGCAACGCTGATGGAGCGGGCGTTCGACTATCTCGACGCGCCGGTCATCAACTGCGCGGGCAAGGACGTGCCGATGCCCTATGCCGCGAACCTCGAGAAGCTGGCGCTGACCTCGACGGCCGAAGTGATCGAGGCGGTGAACCGGGTGACATACAGATGAGCGACGCGTTCGAGTTTCACGAAAGCCGGGATGCCTATGTCCTCGAGGGGCCGGGCGACGACAGCCGCTATCGCATCGTCGTGTCGCGCGCCTTCGTCGATGACGAGATCGGGGAGGCCGCAGATGATGCGGCGCGCCGCGCGTGGCTCAAGGCGAATCTTCCGAGCATCCTCGGCGCCTATACCGCGCGGATCGAGGGCGGCTGGGTCAAGTCGCCGTGGGACCGCGTGCTGGTCGAGGAGGTGGAGGGATGACGACCGCCCCGACCTTGCGTGACCGCATGACCCGTGCCGAGACATCTCCGGCGAGCCTCGCCGTGACAACCTTCGACGATTGAGGGGATAAACACATGCCGATCGAAATACTGATGCCCGCCCTCTCGCCCACCATGGAGGAAGGGACGCTGGCCAAGTGGCTCGTGAAGGAGGGCGACGAGGTCAGCTCGGGCGACCTCCTGGCCGAGATCGAGACCGACAAGGCCACGATGGAATTCGAGGCCGTGGACGAGGGCAAGATCGGCAAGCTGCTGGTCGAGGAGGGCAGCGAGGGGGTGAAGGTCAACACGCCTATTGCCGTCCTGCTCGAGGAAGGGGAAAGCGCGGATGACATCGGGGACGTGAGCGCCGAACCCAAGCCCGCCGATGAGGGCACCGGCACGAAGCCCGGCCCCGAGAAGGAGCCGACGACGGGGGGATATTCGGGCGAGGAAGGTGCGCCGGCATCGGGGGCGGAGACGTCCGACACGAAGGCCCCGGCGGCGCCCGAGAAGGACGGGAAGCGCATCTTCGCGTCGCCGCTGGCGCGGCGGATCGCGGCGGAGAAGGGGCTCGACCTGGCGCAGATCGAGGGATCGGGCCCGCGTGGCCGGATCGTGAAGGCCGACGTGGAGGCCGCGAAGCCCAAGGCGGCCAGCGCGCCCACGACCGGCGAGGCCCCGGATCAGGCCCGGGGCGCCGAGAAACCCGCCGCCACGGGGCCATCTGCGAGCCAGGTCGCCGCCATGTACGAGGGGCGCGAGTTCGAGGAAATGAAGCTCGACGGGATGCGCAAGACGATCGCCGCGCGCCTCACCGAGGCGAAACAGTCGATCCCGCATTTCTACCTCCGGCGGGATATCCGGCTCGACGCGCTGCTGAAATTCCGTGGCCAGCTCAACAAGGAGCTGGACGCGCGCGGCGTGAAGCTCAGCGTCAACGATTTCATCATCAAGGCCTGTGCGCTGGCGCTTCAGTCGGTGCCGGACGCGAATGCCGTCTGGGCCGGCGACCGGATCCTCAAGCTGCGCCCGTCGGATGTGGCCGTGGCCGTGGCGATCGAGGGCGGACTGTTCACGCCGGTCCTGAAGGATGCCGAGATGAAGTCGCTGTCGGCCTTGAGCGCGGAGATGAAGGATCTCGCCACCCGCGCGCGCGACCGAAAGCTCGCGCCGCATGAATACCAGGGCGGGAGTTTCGCGATCTCCAACCTCGGGATGTTCGGCATCGACAATTTCGACGCGGTCATCAATCCGCCGCATGGCGCGATCCTCGCGGTGGGCGCTGGCGTGAAGAAGCCGGTTGTCGGCGCCGATGGCGAGCTGACGGTGGCGACGGTCATGTCGGTGACGCTTTCGGTCGATCACCGGGTGATCGACGGCGCGCTGGGCGCCGAGCTTCTGGAGCAAATCGTGCAGAACCTCGAAAACCCGATGGTGATGCTGGCCTGACCGACGCCCACATGCTTGTTATCCGATAACAGCCCGCCGCGCGCGGGCTGTTTTTGTATAGCACACACGGAATGTTCATCCTTGCCGCGTAGGTTCCCGAACGCGAGATACGGAGGTGGACATGACGAAGGTTCTGGCGATGGCGGCCACCGTTGCGTTGATGGCGATGGCCCCCTGGCAATGGGAGAGGGGGCAGCTCGAGGAAGTTCATCAACTCGAGGCACCCTCACCCGTCACTGTCGAGCGCCTTTGACCGGTGTCAGGTCGCCGGGCCGCGTGTCGCGATCCGCGCGGTCCGCCCGCTCTCCGACGCATGATTGTAGATTTTTCGCAACACGCGCAATGGTTTGAAAAGCATCGAGAAAGTGGGATTGCCCGTGCCGTGAGCAAATGATTCACCTGCCGACGTTAACAACTATAACGTGAAAGGTGAGAATATGTTGTTCACACGGACAGTGACGCTCGCGGCGGCGGGTATATTGGTATCGGGCGCGGGTTCGGCGCAGGAGTTTTCGGGCGCTGCAACGCTTGGCTATGGGCACACGTCGCTTTCGGACGGACTTGGTGACGCCAATTCCTACACGCTGGACGGTATCGGCGAGGTGGATTTCCAGAACGGTTTCACCATCGGCATGAACGGCTCGCTCAAGAAGGTGGATCCGGACGGGTCGGGAAACGACACCGAGGCGGTCGATCTCGGGCTCGAGCTGGCCAGCCGGCTTCCGTCGGGGTTCATGCTGGGCGGATATCTCGATTTCATCAACGTGGATGAGGATATCGGCGGCGGCTTCGCCACGAACGCGGATATCCTGTCTTATGGGATCAAGACCGGCTACGTGACGGACGTTCTTGCCGCGGAATTCCATATCGGTCTGAGCGAAACCTCTCCCAGCCTGCCCTCGGGCGTGGACTGGACGGACTATGGCATCAACCTGCGTTATCAGGCAACGGACCGTACCGAGGTCGGAGGCCATCTGCTCAGAAGCGAAATCTCGGGACCGGGCGGCACGGGCAATATCGACAGCATCGGTCTGAGCGGAAGCCACGGGTTCGGATCGGGGTGGACCACGTTCGGCGGTGTGAACTGGGCCGATGCCGACGGCGCGGGAGGTGACGTGACGACCTTCGGTGTTGGTGTGGGCTACGATCTGTCGCGCGTCGCGGCCGTGCCCGCGCAGCTTTCACTCGAGCTCGCACGGTCGAACATCGAGACCGGCGCCGGTGATGTCGACGCCGATACCGTGCGCTTGGGGCTGACCATGCCGCTCGGAGGGGGCAAGACCGGCGCGCCGCTCAACAGCGTGTCGCATGCGACGATGAAGCCGCGTCATAACGCGCTGTCCACGCTGATCGACACGACCTACTGAGACTTGACCATCGTCTCTTACCGGGCCCACGAGATGGGCCCGGTCTTCCAGTGCCAATGGCCGGGCGAGACGGATCAGCGCACGCCCAGAAGCTGATCCATCGCGACGGAGGGTTGATCGCAGCCCGCTTCGCCGACGATGCGGGCCGGCACGCCGGCGACGGTCTTGCAGGGTGGCACCTCCGCAAGGACCACGGAGCCGGCGGCGATGCGCGAGCAGTGGCCGACCTTGATATTGCCCAGCACCTTGGCGCCCGCGCCGATGAGAACGCCGTCGCCGATCTTGGGATGGCGGTCCTCCTCCTCCTTACCGGTGCCGCCAAGGGTGACGGAGTGGAGCATCGACACGTTGTCGCCCACCACGGCCGTTTCACCGATGACGATGGAATGGGCGTGGTCGATCATGATGCCCTTGCCGATCCGGGCGGCGGGGTGGATGTCGACGCCGAAGGCCTCGGAGCAGCGCATCTGGAAGAAGCGCGCCATGTCCTTGCGGTCATTGTTCCACAGCCAGTGCGCGATACGATAGGCCTGGACCGCCTGGAACCCCTTGAAGAAGAGCATCGGCAACAGGAAGCGGTCGCAGGCCGGGTCACGGTCGTTCACGGCCACGATGTCGGCGCGTGCGGCGAGCGAAATGTCGCCGTCGCTGGCCATGGCCCAGTCGCAGATCTCGCGCAGGATCTGCTCGGGCATCTCGCTCGACGCGAGCTTGAGCGAGATGCGGTAGGCCAGCGCCGATTCGATGGTCTTGTGGTGCAGAATGGACGAATGCACCAGCCCGCCCATCAGCGGTTCCTGCGCGATCGTGTCCTGTGCCTCTTCGGTGATCTGCTTCCAGACCGGATCGAATTCGGACAGTTTAGCGTGTGTATGTGCCATGTAGCGTGCTCCTCGGGCGTCGGGGCGTAGTATACCAGATAGCGGGGACAGGCAAAATGCAAAGGCGTGATGGCGGGGAGCAGGGTGATGAATGACGCTTCGGCAGGGCATTTCCGGGCGCTGATCGCGGCGCGGCTGGCCGCGTTGGAGCACGAGGACGCGCTGGGCCAGGATGCGCAGGCGACGGTGCAGCTTGACCAGCAATCGGTCGGGCGGCTGTCGCGGATGGACGCGTTGCAGGGGCAGGCGATGGCCAAGGCGAGTGCCGCGCGACGCGACACGGAGCGGCGGCGGCTGACGGCGGCGCTGAGGCGGCTCGACGAGGGCGAGTTCGGGTTCTGCGAGGATTGCGGCGACGAGATCGCGCCTGCGCGGCTGGAGTTCGATCCGGCCGCGCAGAAATGCATCGCCTGCGCGAAGGGCTAGACCGCGAGATCGAGCGCCGCGAAGGCGCCGGGGCCGAAGAGGCTCGAGACCTGCGCGACCTCGATGCGGAAGCTGCCGGTGACGCCGTCGCCGGCCCGGTCGGTGTCGGAATAGGCCCATCGCGGAGCGTCGGTGAGGGTCTCGCGCAGGACCGTTTCTCCTTGCCGGACCCGGAGGACGTAAAGCTCGCGCTCTTCGCCCAGGGGAATCTCGGGCGTGTCCCACCGATCGCCGTCGATGCGGGTGCGGCGTATCCACGTCACGTCGAGCGCCTCGGGCCCCCGGTCTGCGCGCAGATGCACCGGCGCGTAGGGTTTGAGCCCCACCCCGTCGAAGGCGAGGGCGGCATGGCGGTAGGACGGATCGTCAAGCGGACGCCCCGCCGGGCCGATCCGGTAATGCCGGGCGCGGCCGCGCTGCGCGTCGGAGAGGCCGATCTGTTGCAGCGCACCGTCCAGCATCACCAGGTAGCTGCCCGCGGGCCATTGCGCGGGCATGAGCGCGTCGCTGCCCAGCTGCCCGCGCAGGCGGTGGCCGAGAAGGTAGGTGTCTCGATCCACGAGCTCGGCGTCACGGAACTGGATGATCTCCCAGCCGTCCGGCGTGCCGTCCCCGATGGCGCAGAGATTGGCACCGGCGAGCATGTCGGCGGTCGATACGCTTTCGAGTGTGCCGTGGAGCATCCGCACGGTCAGCGCTTCGCCGCGATCGAGGAGCCCCGGCGGCGCCGCCGCGAGGGGGGTTTCCAGCACGCCGATGCGCGCGCGAAGGTCGATCAGGGTGTCGAGCCGGTAATTCGCATCGGCCTCGGAACTGTAGATGGCGGCGGAGCCCGGCCACGGTTTGCCGCCGAGCGCGGCGTGGGGGGCGTGCGGCACCTCGTCGCCGGTCATGAGAGGCAGGTCGAGGAAAAGCGGGAACACCGGCACCGGCGGCGTGAAGGGCCGCGCGGCGGGCGGTTCGTCCACGATATCGAGGGGGCGATAGGATTCGGGTTCGATGCGCACAGCCTCGACATGCTGAACAAGGCCAAGCTGTTCCACCCGGTCGATGCGGAAAAGACCGCGCCCGCCATCCTCGGGCAGCGCGATCACGTCCCCCGCGCCAAGGGTCGCCGCCGAGGGGGGCAGGGTCAGGCGCAGGGTGTCGGTGGCGACACGCGCTTCGGAGAGCCAGCGCTCGACGGTGGCGCGGCCCTCGGCGCGGGTCATGGCGAGTGGCATCTCGGAGGTCGAGACCGCGTGGGTGGCGTCGTCGGGAAGGATCGCCTCTTCGGCGATCACCTCGTAGTCGGCATCGGCCTCGACGAAGCGGAGGCGGACGCGGCCCGCGATCTCGGCCGCGCTGGCGCGGGTTTCCTCGACCGTCTCCCCGGATTGCGGATCGCGCACGAGGGTGTCGGCGTCGATCACCGCGTCGGCGATGCCGTCGCGCGTGCGGAAGGTCAGGGTGCCGTCGCGCTCGACCGCGTCGAAGCCGTAGCGCAGCATGAGTGGCTGAAGCGCGGCGCGCGCCGCGCCTACCTGTTCGACGGAATAGCCGCGCACGAAGCCGTGCAGCTTCGAGACGTGGTGATGCCGCAGGCCCGAGCGTGTCGCGATCTCGTCCACGACCGAGGCGAGCGTGCGGCCCGAGATGCGCCCGGTGATCCAGTGGCCGCGCGCGTAGTTCGCCCCGTCGGCCCAGAGCGCGCGGTTGTTCGGAAAGGCCGGGAAAGGTCGCGCGTCCCACGCCCAGACATAGGCGTGGTCCATGTCGATCATGCGCCCGTCGTATTCGGGCGAGACGGGATTGTTGGACGGATCGCGCCAGTAGTCGATCACCGCCCGCAGATATTGCATCTGCATCAGGTCGTCGCGCCGCCCCGAGGAATGGTGTGGCAGCGAGGATTCCGAGGATTTGGGGTCGAGGAACTTGTTGGGCTGGTTCGTGCCCTTGTCGATGGCCGCGCAGCCGAACTCGGTGAAGCGGACGGGTTTCGACATGGGCACCCAGGGGGTCGGCGTTTCGAGCCGGACGCCGTCGATGCGGTCATGGTGCCCGTTGGCCCACCAGTTGCGGATGTCCTTGTAGCGCCACACCCAGGGTTCGGATTCGGCCTCGTCGGTGATGGGCGTCCTGATCTGGGCCGCGCGGGCCTCGGCGGAGTGGTAGAACCAGTCATAGCCCTCGCCCCCCTCGATATTCGACTTGAGATAGCCAAGATCGTAGATCGAGCCGTATCCCGCGTCGGCGTGGTCGATCCCGTCGCGCCAGTCCGAAAGCGGCATGTAGTTGTCGATGCCGATGAAGTCGATATTCGGATCGGCCCAGAGCGGATCGAGATGGAAATAGCGGTTGCCCGATCCGTCCCGCGGCTGAAATCCGAAATATTCGGACCAGTCGGCGGCATAGCTGATCTTGACGTCAGGTCCCAGAAGCGCGCGCACTTCGGCGGCGAGTGCGATGAGCTGCGCCACCGCCGGGAAGCTGTGATCCGCGCCGCGGATCGTCGTGAGGCCGCGCATCTCGGAGCCGATGCAGAAGCTTTCGACCCCGCCCGCGGCGGCGCAGAGCGCGGCATTGTGGAGGACGAAGCGGCGGTAGCTCCATTCGTCGGGGCCGGAATAGCGCACCGGGCTGCGCTTGACGGGGCCGCTGTAGCGGAGCAGGGCGCCGATCCCGGTGGCCGTGGCTGGCGCGGAGGCCGCGTGGGCGTCGATCGAGAAGTCGGAGGCAGACGCGGTTCCGAAGAACGCGGCCACCTCGGCCTCGGCGGTCGCAGTGCCGTCGCTCGTGCCGTCGCGGGTGGGGGCGACGGGCAGGGTGATGCGCCCGCGCCAGGGCAGCGCGGGTTGCGTGGCATCAGGCTCGTAGGGGTCGGGAAGCGCGTTTCCGGCCAGCTGGTCCATCAGGATGAAGGGGTAGAACATCACCTCCTGCCCCGCGTCGCGAAGCGCCTGAATGGCCTCGATCACCGCGGCATCCGTGGGCGTGCCCCCGTAGACCACGGCCCCGTCGGCATCCTCGGGCACGTGCGCGGCCGTGCCGCGGGTGAGGCCGGCCACCTGCCAGGGCATGTTGGACGCCTCGTGCAGCTTCTGCTCGACCTTGGGCCGGATGGTGCAGTGGTCGCATCGCAGGTCGTCTCCGAACCAGCTCACGATGAGGGAGGTTGCGCGGCAATTGGGCATCTCGCCCGTGAGCGCATCGAGCGCGACGGCGAAATCGGCCTTGGCGGCGGGTGTGTTGACATTGGCGAGGCCCGAGGAACCGGGGCCGAAATTCATCGTGACGGGCGAGGTGGCCAGCGCATATTCCCCGCTTCCGGGCAGGAGGGCCACCGCGCTGATCGCGTGGGCCGGGTCGGCGGTGGCGCCGGTCGCGTCGGGCTGGGCGGGGCGCGTGACCTCGAAGGTGAATTGCGGCACGCGATTGCCGTAGGTGCCGAGATCGAGATCCTCGATCACGACGTAGGCCGTCCCGCGATATGCCGGCACGGTGCCCGCGCCCTCGATCGCCTCGATGCGCGGATCGGGAAGCTGGTCGCGCGTTCCCTTGTAGAGCCGCAGGGTGAGGCTGTCGGGCGCGATCTCGGTGCCGTCGGCCCAGATGCGGCCAAGATGCGTGATCTCGCCCTCGCAGAGCGCGATGGCGAGGCTTACCGAGTAGCTGTAGCTGCGCGTGGTGGGGCGGGGAGGACGGGGCCGCCCCTTGCCGCCGCCGCTGCCGCCTGTGACGGTGACGTCCTGGAGGAACTCGCTGGCCCAGATCACCTGCCCCGCGACGCGCATGCGCCCGTGGACCTGCGCGATGGCGTCGCCTTCGCCCGCGCCGGTGAGGCGGAGACGGTTGGCGCGGCCCGTCTCGACCACTTCGGAGCCCTGACCCAGGAGACGCTGGTCGATGGAGCGGCCGATCACGCCGCCCGCGAAACGGCCGATGGCCGCCGCCGAGAGCCCGAGGACGGAGCCGCCGACCGAGCCGCCGACCGCGGCCCCGACTGCCGAAAGAACGATTGTCGCCATCAGAGCACCTCCTGCGGGAATGAGAACCGGGCCACGATGCGTCGGCGCCAGGGCGCGCTGAGCGGGCTTTCGACGACGGCATGGCCGGAATAGGCATGAATGAAGCTGGCCTCGGCGCCGATACGCGCCGCGATGCCGAGATGTTTGGCGACCGAGCCGTCGCGCATGCGGAAGAGCAGGACATCGCCCGGCGCTTCGCGGTCGAGCGGCTTGGGCACGAGATGCCGTTCGGCCGCGGCCCATAGCACCTCGCAGCGCGAGGGCTCGGACCAGTCCATCGAATAGGCGGGCGGGTGTTCGGGCTCGGTTCCCAGCACTTCGCGCCAGACGCCACGGAGGAGGCCGAGACAGTCGGTCCCGGCGCCTTTCGTGGCCGCCTGGTGGCGATAGGGCGTGCCGATCCAGCCGCGCGCGGCGGCAACGATACGTGCGTTTCGGTCGGTCATCTGCGGCGGCTCCCCCCGGACAGATCGCCCGCCTTCGACGGGTCGGTCAGTGTCCAGTCGTCGCCGGGGATGTCCGGGAAGCCCTGGAAGTTGAGCAGGTTGTCGAATTTTGCCCGGCAGGTGGTCGCGCGCTTGTCGCATCCGGCGCGCAGGATCACCTGATCGCCCGCGTCGATCGCCGCGCGCAGCGGGTGCCAAAGCTCGATCACGCGGGCATCCGCATCGCCGCTGTCGTGCTTGACGGCACCGGCCAGGCCCTGCGCATTGCCTGTTGCGACCGAAAGGCGGCCGTGCTGAAACCATCCGCCCTCGAACCCCGGGAGGGGTGGGAAGGTGAAGACGCGCCGCTCCTCGACCGAGAGGACCGCAACCTCGGCGCTGTAGCCGGGCGCGTCAAGGATGACGCGGCATGCGGTGTCGCCCAGGACGGCCGAGCACGGCTTCTGGTAGACGCGGCCCAGCGGACGGTTGAGCGTGTCGGTCAGCCCGCGCAGCTCGGCCTCGAACGCGCCGCCGGCGCGGCGCAGCTCGCCGATGGTGCCTCGGAACTGAAGATGGCGCTGCGTCACGTCGGCCCAGTTGACGAGCCATGCGCGGACCTCGGCCCCGTCGAAGCGCCCCGCCTCGATGTCGTCCTCGCGGATCGCCGCATCGCAAAGCGCGCCGAGCGCGTCGGTGTTGTCGACCGACAGACCGGTGGATTGTTGCAGGGCGAGCGCGCTGAGGCCGGTATCGGCCCGGAAGGTGATGCCGTCGAAGGCGAGCGCACCATCGTGATCGGTGAAGCCCATCACCACGCCATCGTGCCGCGTAAGCGACCAACAGCGACAGGTGGTGGTGATGCCACCCTCCAGATGCGCGGCTAGGTCGGGGTTCATCCCGGTCATACCCGCACCTCCACCACAGGAACATTGGGCACGTCGCCCGCCTGGAAACTCGCCACGCTGGTCTGGATGCGGTCGGTGTCGAAGCGGACCGGGACGTCGAACTCGAAGCCCGCCGTGATCTGAAGCCCGGCATTGGGCGGGTGCGCGAAGGTCACGATGCCGGTGGTCGTGTCGACCTCGAAATGGACGCCTTCCTGTTGCTCGTCGCCCGACAGGCCGAGCCTGACCGTGCCGATGACCGGCTTGGTGATCGGGCGGCGATAGCTGTGATCGCCCGAGCGGTAGGTCTTGGCCAGTTGGAACGACGCGGTGACGTCATCGCCGATGGCGATGATCTGGTCGCGGTAATCGGGCTCGGCCAGCGCGGGGCCGGACTTGTAGTCGGACCAGTCCTTCCAGCGGAAGCCGTGGATCTGCCCCTGCCGCGCCTCGAAGAAGGCGATGAGCGTCTCGATATCGTCGAGGCCGCGCATGGCGATGCCCGCGTCGTAACGGCGGCGCGAATGTGCCCAGGGCGTGTTGCGCTCCTCGTAGCCGTTGGCCAGCGTCACCACGTCTGTGTGGCGTTCCGGTCCGCCGACCGAGCCGAAGCTCAGATTGGCGGGAAAGCGGATCTCGTGAAAGCTCATGGATCTGTCCCTCCTGTCCTAGCGGTTGCGTTGTCCGCGCCCGATGGCGCGACCGAGCTGTGCGGCGATCTGGCCCTGGCTGCGGCGGAAGCTGCCGGCGTCGGGGGTGGAGATGTTCATCACCACGTTGACCGGCGCCGCGCCTGCTGCGCTGCGCACCCCGAGCTTGCCGTCCGGGCCGCGGGCAAGCGGCATGATCGCCTCGGGCCCCGCCTCGCCCATGAGGCCGGTGCCGCGGCGCATCGGGAAGGTGACAGGCCCGTTGACGATGCCACCATTCGCGAAGGGCATGACGCGGCCCTGGGCGAAGCTGCCGCCCTGTTCGAACTTGAAGAGGCCGCCCACGAGGTTGCCGACGCCCTTGGCCAGCAGGCCGCCGACATGGTCGGTGACGGGTTTCACGGCGGCGTTGAAGGCGGTGTTGATCATCGTGTTGGCAAGCGAACGCAGCGAGGTCGAGAGGCTGTCTCCGTCGACCACCGCGCCCTTGATCGCGCGGCGCAGGCCGGTGCTCATCCCGCGTTCGAGCGTGGCGACGTCCTGACCCGTGCGCGCGAAGGCGCCGCGCACGCGCGCCATCTCGTTGCTGAAGGCCGATGCCATGTCGGCGGCGCCGCCGAACGTGTTTTCGAGAAGGTCGATCTGGGCCTCCAGATCGTCCAGTCTTTCCAAGTCATCCATTTTCGGACCTTTCGGTTTGATCGGGGTAGGCGTCCATGAGCTCCCTGAGCCGGTCGCTTGCCATCGGTGCGGGCCCGCCATGACCCAGCATCAGCGAGAGTTCCGCCGGGGTAAGCGCCCAGAATTCGGCCGGTTGCAGGCCGAGCCGGATGTGCCCGGCGCGCATGAGGCCAGCCCAGTCGAGCGGGGTCATGGGCCCTCCGGCAGGGTGAAGGCGCGGGCAAGAAGGGTGGCCGCGACGCGCGCGGCCATGACCGGGCCGCCCTCGATCTCGGCGGTGAAGAGATCGTCGGCCCGCCCGTTCCACCCCCCGCCGCGCAGGCCGGCGACGATGAGCGCGAGGACGTCACGGGTCGAGAACTCGGCGCGTTCGAACCGCTCGACCAGGTCCACGAGCGAGCCGGACGAGAGCGTCGCCTCGAGCTCGGCCAGGGCTCCGAGGGTCAGCTTGAGAACGTGACGCTTGCCGTCGATGACGAGTGTGGCTTCGCCAGCCCAGGGATTCGCCATCGGTCAGGCCGCCGTGAAGGTGAGTTGCCCGGCGGAGGCGAGCGAAAGCTCGTAGGTCGCCTCGCCGTCATGGGTGCCGGCATATTCGATCGAGGCGACCTGGAAGGCGCCCTCGACGATGCCGAAATCGGGGATGATGACCTGGAAATCGGGCGTTTCTCCGTCAAAGAAGATCTGGCGCACGCGCTCGTCCGAGCCTTCGTCGCGGAAGATGCCCGAGCCGCTGATCGAGGCCGATTTGACGCCGGCGCCCGACAGAAGCTCGCGCCAGCCGCCCTGGCTCTCGAGGCTTGTCACGTCGACGCTTTCGGCGTTGAAACTGATGCGGGTGGCGCGAAGGCCGGCCACGGACTGAAAGTTCCCGTCGCCCGTCAGGTCGACCTTGATCAAGAGGTCCTTGCCATTTTGAACAGCCATGCGTGTTACTCCGATTTTGAGGGTCAGTGAATGTCTTCGGTGCGCGCGCGAAAGACGAGGTCGATGCGGCGGATATCGCCGCTGCCTTCGCGGCGTGCGCGCGCCCTGTGGAAATTGATCGCCGCCACACGACCCCGGCTGAGCGGCAGGGGCGCATCGGCGAGCGCGTCGCTGATCGCGCCTGCGACCTCCTTGGCCGCCTGGAAGCCCGCGCCGTCGGTCACTACCGAGAGCCTGAGCCGATGCCACGCGCCGCCGCCCGTCTTGTCATGCGCGGGGCGCACGTCCTCGGGGCCGAGGGCGACATAGAGGGACGGCAGGGCACCCGCGGGCAGCGCGTCGTAGATCGCCGTGCCGACCAGTGCCGCGAGGGCGGGGTCGCTGGTCAGGCGGGTATAGATGGCCGATTGCAGGGCCGATGAAACGCCGTAGCTCATACCGCGACCTCCTCTTCGCAATAGCAGGTGAGAAAGCGCGCGTGCGGATCGCGGTCGGTCACTGCCTCGATCCGGTAGAGGCGCGCGCCGTCGCGGAAGCGCTGATGCGGCCTCGGCCGGGACGGGGCCCCGTGTGGGGCGGCCCGCACCGTGATGCGATAGCCGGTGGTCGAGCGGGGGGTCTCGCCGATGACGGCCTCGCGGCCCGTGCGGGCGGAGATATCGCCCCAGAGCTGTCCGATCTCCTGCCAGGTTTCGGCATAGCCGCCCGCGCCATCCGCGACGCGGCGGGGCGACTCGAGCGTGAGGAGGCGATTGAGATGAACCCGAGCCATCAGCGCCCCCTCCCGCCGAGGATGCGCACGGTGCGGTAGCGCTCGATGAGGCTCGAGACGCCGAAGGGGATATTGCCCTCGGCCATCGCCGTTTCGCTGCGGTTCTCGTAGAAATGTGCGGCCAGAAGCAGCACGGCCTGCCCCAGGTCGGCGGGAAGCGCGCCCCAGTCGGCGCCGAAACCCGCGATGAAGCGGATATCGGCGGTGCCGCCACGCGGAATGGTGGGCAGGCTCGTCCCCATCGCGCGCAGCATCGGGCGCTGAGAATCCGGGACGAGCCTGTAGCTCGCCGGGTCGATCAGCGTCACGTCGTCCATCCGGTTGCGTATGGCGAGACCGAGGACGAGGACGACGGGCGCAACAGGCAGGGCCTGCTCCGTGACACCGCGCCAGCGCGTCAGCTCCCACGAGAACTCGCGCTCGATCAGGATCTTGCCGGTCCGTGCCTCGATCGTCGCAAGCGCGGCTCGAAGAAAGCTCTCCAACACGGCGTCCTGCACATCGTCGTCCGAAAACCCCGTGCCAAGGCGAAGATGCGCCTTGAACTGTTCGACAGGCAGGGCGGCCTGCGGGACAGCGGTTTCTTCGATAAGAATCATGGATCTACTCCGAAAATTCCCGGACCCTTCCGGGGTTTAGGCACATGTCGCCCGCGCCGTTCCTCTGCGGGTGCGCGGCATGCGTGCCCTGGGTGGGGGCGAACCCCCACCGCCGGGACGCCTACGCTCAGGAAGCGGCGAATTTCAGAAGCTTGATCGCCGCGTAATCGCTCACGTCGCCGCCCACGCGTTTCGTGGCATAGAAAAGGACGTGGGGCTTGGCGCTGAACGGATCGCGCAACACGCGCAGGTCGGGGCGTTCGGCGACGGTGTAGCCCGCCGAGAAGTCGCCGAAGGCGATGGCCATCGCGCCGCTGGCGATGTCGGGCATGTCCTCGGCGATCAGGACGCGGTAGCCCATGAGGCGCGCGGGCTCGCCCGCCGCGAGGCCGTCGGACCACAGGAACCGGCCATCGGCATCCTTCATCTTGCGCACCGCGCCGGCGGTTTTCGAGTTCATGACGAAGGTGGCGTTGGCGCGATACTCGGCGCCCAGCGCGTAGACCAGGTCGACGATGGCGTCAGGGCCGCCGAAATCGCCATCGGCGCCGGTGGGCACGTAGCCGAGATTGCCCCAGGTCCAGACGTCATCATCGACCGCCGTCTTGGTGAGGAAACCCGTGGGCTTGTCGACGCCATCGCCGCCGATGAAGGCCGATGCTTCGGCGCGCGCGAACTTGTCCGCGATCCGGGTCGCGAGCCAGCCCTCGACGTCGAAGGCGCTGTCATCGAGCAGGCGTTGCGACGCCTTTGGGAGCGCGCTCAACTCGTGCAGGGGAATGGTGATCCGGTCAATCGACGGCGTGCCCGTCTCGGTGACGGTCGAGGTTTCGGTGGCCCAGCCATGGCCGACATCGGTATGGTCGATCAGCACGTCGAAGGACGTGGCCTCGACGCTCACCACATTGGCGATCGCGCGGATCGACGCGGTGGACGACAGGGTCGACTTGATCGTCGCCGCCGTCTGGGGATCGACGAGGTAGCCGCCATCCGCGGCGACCGAACTCGACATGGCCTTGCCCTCGAGCTGAAGGCCACGCAGCGCGTCGTCGTCTCCGGAACGGAGATAGGCATTGAACGCCTTCTGGTGCGGCGCTTCCGTTTCCGCCGAGGAGGCGAGGGCCGGGCGCGAGGGGGCGAAGGTCTTGCGTTCGATCATTGTCATCTTCTGTTCCTGCTGCTGAAGTCTGGTTTCGATTTCGGACTGGAAGCCCTTCAAGTCGGTCATGAATCCCGCCATCGCGGACTTCACCTCGGCCACCGGAGACACGTCTTCTCCGGTCCGAGAGGTTCCCTCGGGTTTGCTCATCGCTTGTTCCTGTTGCTGTCTGGGGTGGTCCCTGGCGCTAGTCTCGCGCCAACTCGCGGCGTGCGTCCGTGATGGCCGCCGCCAATTCACGCAGGTCCGTGGCGTCGAGCGTATCGCCCTTGGCGCCGATCCGCGCACTGGGAAGCATCGGGAACGTCACGAGCGACACCTCCCAAAGCTCCAGTTCCTTCAAGAGCCGGCGGCCCTTGTCATTCTTCGTCGCCCGGACGGTGCGATAGCCGATGCTGAGCCCGTCGATGGCGTTGGCGGCGATCAATGCCGCGGCCTCGCGGGCGCGGGCCACGCTGTCGAGAAGCCGCCCCTTGACGTAGAGCCCGCGCGCGTCCTCGCGCACCTCGTCCCAGACGCCGATGGGTTGCGCCGGATCGTGCTGCCAGAGCATCTTGACCTGCCGTCCACTGTCGAAGAGCGCCTTGAGCGAACGGGCATAGGCCCCCGGTTCGACGATGTCGCCGCCCTGGTCCTCGCAGCCGAAGAAGCTGGCATATCCCTCGATCCTGGTGCCCTCGGCGACGCCGAGGCTGTCTCCGAAGGTGCAGAATTTCCTCTCGAGTCCGGTTTCGTGTGACATTTCAAAGCTCCTTTTGACGTCCCGCCGGGGGTCATGCGTTGTAGAATTCGGTGACCGTGATCCAGAGCGGATGACAGCGGTGATAGGCGATGGCACGGCTTCCGCTGAGCGAGGCCAAGTCGCGGATGAGCCAAGGGCCGGCGAGTTGCTCGCCGCTCGGTCTCGTGCGCGGGGCCTGCTCGGCCGTCGGTTCGAAATCAACGATGTGCCGCACCGGGCCGCGATACCAGGCGAGCGAAAGAAACTCGCACTGGCGCACCTTCCGAAAGCTCACGAAGAGGCTCACGCCGGCGCCGGTGGTGTGGGGCTGCCGGATCACCGTGTCGCGTGTCACGGGAAAGGCGCGGCTTTCGATCCAGGGACCGACGGCGAAGATCGCGGGCGTCAGCGCCAGGCCGAGGCTCATCACCCACGGCGCGCGCGCAAGGAACCTGAGACTACCCATTCAGAAAACTTCCCTGCATGACGAAAGACATGAACCCTCCCAGAATTGCCGCGATGATGAGCCAGACGAGACGCGAGATATGCCCGTCGATCTTGTCGAGGCGGCGGTCGATCTCGTTGAACCGCGCTTCCATGAACTTGCGCTTTTCCTCGCTCACCGCGCGGTCGGTTTCGATTGCGGAGAGATGCGCCTCGACCGCGGAGATGCGTTTTTCCATGTGACGGAACATCGCCTGCGTGCTTTCGAAGGGCACGTAGGGCGGCCGTTCACCAAGGGGTCGCCCGGTATCGGTCACGCGTCCTCCTCCTCATCGGCGGGAAGCCCCAGCAGGGCACGTTTCTCGGCGCGCGACAGGAAGTCGGCCTGGGACACCCGCGCCCATTGCGCGTCACGCTCAAGCGCGAGGGCCGGCACCTGGTCGAGATCGGGCTTGAGCTCGAGCGCGTCGCCGGTGAAACCCACGAGCCAGTGCGAGAGCGCGGCACTCATCCGCGCGGCCAAGGGCAGAACGGTGAGACGGTAGAAGGCGCGGTTGGCTTCCTGGTAGTTGGCGTAGGTGGCATCGCCGGGGATCCCGAGAAGCATGGGCGGCACCCCGAAAGCGAGCGCGATCTCGCGCGCGGCACTTTCCTTGGTCTTCTGGAACTCCATGTCCGACGGACTGAACCCCATGGGCTTCCAGTCGAGCCCGCCCTCGAGAAGCATGGGGCGGCCGGCATTGCGCGCACCCTGGTGGTGGCTTTCCATCTCGCTGACGAGCCGGTCGTACTGGTCGGCGCTGAGGCTGCCCTGACCATCGGAGCCGCGATAGACGATCGCACCCGACGGACGGGCCGCGTTGTCGAGAAGCGCCTTCGACCAACGGCTGGCGCTGTTGTGCACGTCGATGGCCTGGGCCGCCGATTGCAGCGGTGACAGGCCGTAGTGATCGTCCTGGGGGTGAAAGGTCTTGAAATGGCAGATGACGGGATGGCCGT
This sequence comes from Roseovarius sp. SCSIO 43702, assembly GCF_019599045.1. NCBI lineage: Bacteria > Pseudomonadati > Pseudomonadota > Alphaproteobacteria > Rhodobacterales > Roseobacteraceae > Roseovarius > Roseovarius sp. SCSIO 43702. The sequence continues at coordinate 3,448,812 of NZ_CP080623.1, read as the reverse complement.
CGCGGGTGTCGAACCGATGCTTGCGGCCATTCACGTTGTATTCGTAGCCCATGGGCCAACCGTCGCTGCCGGGAATGACGCTCATCCGGTCGGAGCGCAGAACATAAAGCTCGAGCGGGAGGGCGGCCTCGTCGCCCACGGCCTCGACATACCCGTTGCCGGTCAGGAGGGTTTGCCCGTAAAGCGCCTCGAGAAACTCGGCCCGACCCTGGGCTGTGTTGGGCCGGCGCATGAGCGAAAGAAGCGGGTGATCGACATAACGCTGCGCGTTGTCCTGAAGCACGAGCGGCAGGGCGGCTGCGGCCTCGGCGATCATCTTGACACAACGAAACCCCACGGGATTGCCGCTGAAGGCGTTGCGGGTAAGGCTGACGGTGTCGCGCGGACTCCACGCGACCTTTCCGGCGCTGTGCCACGCCACGACCGGCCCGGTCGCGCTCGCCTTCGCTTCCGGCGTGACCTTCTCGGCGGCGGTCTGGCGAAATAGGTCGAGAATCATGCGCTGCTACTCCTGAATGAAATCGGGTGGATGCCCGTCCGGTTCGAAAGGCAGTCCACCCGAAAAAGTTTAAGAAAACTGAATCAGACCGCGCGCACCCGCGGCCGGCGCCATTTCGCGGAAGGCTCGATGATGAGATCATGGATCGCCCAGACCAGGGCATCCACGCGATCCGGGCTGCCGCGGCCCTCGAACCCCCGGCTGGTCATCGCGCACATCTGATCTTCGAGCCGGTCGAGACCGAGGGCATGGTGGATGCGGCCCTGTTCGTAGAGCGCCGCCACGGGTTCGGCACGGGTAGACTTACCCCGTGTCGCGTGAACCGCCTTGAAGGGGATGAGCGGATCGACCTGGCGGATCACCGTCTCGACCAGGTCACCGCCCTGGTTCACCTCGGCCACCAGCCTGTCGGCGCCGAACTCCTCCATCGCGCGCACGGCGGCATTGGCCCAGCCCGCGGGCCCCTCGCCGCTGACCGACCGGTCGGCCAGCACGTAGCCGCGCCAATCCTGCACCTGGCCCGTCCGGCGCACGCCGGCAACGATGATGCCGCATTCGTCCGAGCCCGAATGTCCCGTGACGGGTGGGTCGACCGCCACGACGATCCGATCGAGCTCCGGCGGCTGCGGCACGCGGGCTGCCTCGAGGTCGCCGCGTGTCCAGAGGGCGCCCTCCGTGTCCTCCATGAGGAGACCGTCGAGCTCCTGCCGTCCCAGCCGCGTGCCGGCATAGCGCGCCCGCACTTCCTCGAGGAAACTGTCGGCCAGGTTGGCGCGGTTCGCCTCGGTGGGAGCGTGGGTCACGACGGTCGAGCTTGCCGCGAGAATGGCTTTCAGGACACCCACGTTGCGTGGCGTCGTCGTGATGCAGAGTTGCGGATCATCCCCCAGCCGCAAGGCGAATTGCAGCATGTCCCACGTGTCCTGCGCCTTTTTCCACTTGGCCAGTTCGTCCAGCCATGCCGCGTCGAATTGGGGACCGCGCAGGGCTTCGGGTTCGTGGGCCGAGAAGATCCGGGCTTCCGCGCCGTTGGGCCAGACCAACGCCTTGCGCGTCGCCTGCCAGTCAGGCTTCCGGTCGGGTGGAGAACAGGCGATGATCCCGCTCTCGCCGAACACCATGACCTCGCGCACCTGCTCGACGGTTTCGCCGACGAGGGCGAGGCGGCGGCACCGTCCGGGGTCAAGCGGGCGGCTGCCTTCGACGCAGGACCGGACCCACTCGGCGCCCGCGCGCGTCTTGCCTGCGCCGCGGCCGCCCATGATGACCCAGTTCTTCCAATCGCCTTCGGGCGGCAATTGATGATCGAAGGCCCAGAATTCGAAGAGATAGGGCAGTGCGAGCAATTCACGTTCGCTCAGCCCGTCAAGAAACGTCTTCTGACGTTCTGGACCGCCGGAGACGATCCAGTCTGCACCTGATCGAACGCCGTGCGGCAGCGAGGTCGAGGTCGTGGCCGATCTTTTCCGGTTCGGTGTTCTTTCTGCGTCTTTCAAGGTCTGCCTCCGCTTCCAATGCGATCTTGAGCCACTGGCGGATATCCGCGATCAGCCGGCTCGAATTGCCGAGCACGCCGGGGGTCCCGGCGCGCAACTGGTTCTGAATTGACTCGAGTTCGAGTTTCATGTCGCAAAGCTGCTGTTGCAGCTTCACGATCGAGATGATCAGTCCGTGCGGCATCGCGCCGCGCGCATCTGCTGTCATGCTTGCTCATTGCCTCGTGTGATTTGGTGGGTGCCCCTGGAACAAAGGCACGAAAAAAGCGGTCGAAGGGGACCCCTTGACCGCTCACACGCTTCATCCAGCGTGACACAACCTATACGAGAGACCGTGCGCTGCGTCAAATCGGGGTGGCGCCCGGCGGGACAATGAATTGTTCATCTTCACCCTCCCGGGTGGACGCGATACGGTCGCGCCATGACACTATCTCCCGTGACCTCCGATTTCATCGAAACGCTGAAGGCCGATCTCCCGGCCGCCGCGTTCCGTGACGCCGAGCCCCGCTATCTCGAGGAGCCGCGCGGCCGATGGACCGGGAAGGTCGGCGTCGTGATCGCGCCCGACAGCGTCGAGGACGTGGCACGGATCGTCGGCAAGGCCGCCGAGGCACGTATTCCCGTCGTGCCCTATGGTGGCGGCACCGGCCTTGTCGGGGGCCAGCTCATGCCCGACGGCGACGCGCCCGTTCTGCTCAGCCTCGAGCGGATGACACGGGTGCGGGCGGTCTATCCCGAAGAGAACGTCATGATCGTCGAAGCGGGGGCGATCCTGTCGGACGTACATGATCGCGCGAGCGACCATGATCGCCTCTACCCGCTCAGCATCGCGGCGAAGGGCACGGCCCGGATCGGGGGACTTCTGGCGACGAACGCGGGTGGCGTGAACGTGCTGCGCTATGGCAACGCGCGTGACCTGTGCCTGGGGCTGGAGGCGGTTCTGCCGGACGGGCGTATCTGGCATGGGCTGAAGCGGCTGAGAAAGGACAACACCGGATACGACCTGCGCAACCTTCTGATCGGGTCCGAGGGGACGTTGGGTGTGATCACCGCCGCTGCGCTGCGGCTTGTGCCGCGTCCGGCGGGCGAGGGCACGGCGCTTCTTGCGGTGCGCGATCCGTCGGCCGCGCTCACCTTGCTGGCGCTCGCGCAACAGCGGATGGGCGGGTGTGTCAGCGCCTTCGAGATCATCCATCGCGCGGGCCTCGATTTCCTGCGGGAGACGCTGCCGGAAATCCGTCTTCCCTTCGAGCGGCCGCCCGAATGGATGGTGCTGATGGATGTGGGGTTGCCGCAGGGTCTCGAGCCTTCAGGCGCGCTCGAGACGCTCTTCGAGGCAGCGTTCGAAGCCGGCTTGGTCGATGACGGGATCATCGCGCAATCCGAGGCGCAGCGGGCGGAGTTGTGGGATGTGCGCGAGCATATCCCCGAGGCCAATCGCCGGATCGGTTCGGTCAGTTCGCACGACATCTCTCTGCCGCTGGGCGAGATCGCGCGGTTCATCGAGCGCGCCGAAAGCGTCATCGCCGAGATCGGCGAGTTCAGGATCAACTGTTTCGGTCATCTCGGCGACGGGAACCTGCATTACAACGTCTTTCCCCTCGCGGGTCAAAGCCGCGCGGATCATCCGGCCGCCCGCGACCGGATCAAGCGGGCGGTGCATGACCTCGTGCACGAGATGGGAGGATCGGTGAGCGCAGAACATGGCATCGGCCGCCTGAAAGTGGATGATCTTGAACGCTATGGCGATCCGACAAAGCTTGCGGCGATGCGGGCGATCAAGGCCGCGCTCGACCCGGCGGGCATCATGAACCCCGGCGCGGTCCTGCGATCCAGATAGAAAAGGCCGGTGCAAGGACGTCCCGGCACCGGCCTCTCGTCAAGCTTTGCAGTGGCTTATTGCCAGCCCACCTCGTTGAAGATCTTCTGGGCTTTCGCGGCATTGTCACCGAAAGACGCGGTCATCGTGTCATTGTCGGCGATGAAGAAGCCCAGCCGCGCGGTATCCTCGTCCAGCCCGATCCCCGGCACGGCGGGATATTCGTTGTTCTGGCTGGCAAAGTGCTGTTGTGCGAATTCGCTCGTCAGGAACTCGAGGAAGGTCTTGGCCGCGTCCGGGTTCGGGGCGGATTTGACCATGGCAGCGGCTGCGAGGTTCAGGTGCGCGCCGCGATCGCTCTGGTTCGGCCAGACCCAGCCGATGCCGTCGAGACCCTCGGTCAGGCCATCGACCTCCTGGTCGAAGCCGCGGAGGAAATAGTAATGGTTCGCGACGGCGACGTCGCATTCGCCCGATACGAGCCCGCGAAGCTGATCGGTGTCGCCGCCCTCGGGATTGCGGGCCATGTTGGCGACGATGCCCTCGGCCCAGTCACGCGCGGCGTCTTCGCCGTCCGCTTCGATGATCGAGGCGAGGAGCGACTGGTTGTAGATGTTCTTGGACGAGCGGATACAGATCTTTCCCTTCATGGCCTCGTCCGCAAGCGCCTCGTAGGTGCGCGGCGGGTTCTCGACGCGGTCCTTGGAATAGAAGATGATGCGGGCGCGCTGCGAGACGCCGAACCACATGTTCTCGGGGTCGCGAAGATGCGCGGGAACGGCGTTCTCGATCACCTCTGATTCGACCGGCTGCAACAGCCCCGCCTCTTCGGCACGGCCCATGCGGCCGATGTCGACGGTGATGAACACGTCCGCCGGGCTGTTGTCACCTTCCGCCTCGAGCCGCGCGATCAACTCGTCCGCTTCTCCTTCGATCCGGTTGACCGTGATGCCAGTTTCCTCGGTGAACTTGGCATAGAGCTTGTCATCCGAATCGTAGTGGCGGCTCGAGTAGATATTCACCTCCTGGGCCATTGCCGCGCTGCCCAATGTGGCCAGTGCGAACGCGGCGCCGAGTGCGCAGCGCAGTTTGGAGTTGGTCATAGCGGATCCTCGCATTTCTGACAAAATTTATAGGTCATTCCTGCGGTTTCCGACTAATTTAGTCAAGTCATATTTCGCGCCTCTCCCGCGCAGTCGAACAGGGCCGCGGAACTTGCGAAAACGCTGCGTAAAACTTGCGTGGCGATTCAATCGCGCTCATGGTCATGCAAAAGGGGAGAGGCGGGCGACACGGCTCGCAAGGGAGGATACGGAGATGAGTTTTCAGACACGCCAGGACGTGCTCGACATCGAGGCGGAATCGACCTGGGAGGCGCTCGAGAAGCCCGAAACGCTCTACGAAATGCTGAGCACCACCGCGCAGGCCTTCCCGGATCGCCCGGCGATCACCTATCAACTTCTTTCCGGCCCGAGCGACCCCGCTGTCACGCTGAGTTGGTCGGAGTTCCATGGCGAGGTCTCTCGCGCGGCCAATCTCTTCCGCTCGCTGGGGATCGGCGAAAACGATGTCGTGGCACTTGTCCTGCCGAACTGTGTCGAGACGGCCGTGGCCACGATCGGTGCAGCCGTGGCCGGGATCGTGAACCCCATCAACCCGCTGCTCGAACCCGAACAGATCTCGGCCATCCTGCGCGAGACCAAGGCGAAGGTCGTGGTCACGCTGCGGGCTTTCCCGAAGACCGACATCGCGCAGAAGACGGCCGAGGCGGTGCGCGACGCGCCGGACGTGGGCACGGTGCTCGAAATCGACCTCAACCGTTATCTCAAGCCGCCCAAGAGCTGGATCGTGCCGCTCATCCGTCCCAAGATCGCGGGAGAGCGCCATGGCGACGTGCGCGACTTCAACAAGGCGCTTGCCAAGCAGGCCCCGACGCTCGATTTCGAGGCCAGCAAGGAAGATCGGGTTGCGGCCTATTTCCACACCGGCGGCACGACGGGGATGCCCAAGGTGGCGCAGCACCGCTATTCCGGCATGATCTATAACGGCTGGATCGGGCATAGGCTGCTTTTTACCGAGTATGATAGCGTGATGTGCCCGCTGCCGCTTTTCCATGTCTTCGCGTGTCACGTGATCCTCATGGCGATGATCAAGTCGGGCGCGCGGGTCGTCTTCCCGACGCCGGCGGGATATCGCGGCGAGGGCGTCTTCGACAACTTCTGGAAGCTCTGCGAGCGGTGGAAGATCACATTCGTCATCACGGTTCCGACAGCGGTCTCGGCCCTCATGCAGCGTCCCGTCGATGCTGATCTTTCGACCGTTAAGAACGCGTTTTCCGGCAGTGCGCCCATGCCGCTGGAATTGTTCCGGCGGTTCGAAAGCGCCACCAACATGACGGTGATCGAGGGATATGGCCTGACCGAGGCCACGTGTCTTGTCTCGTGCAACCCGCCCGAGGGCGAGAAGAAGGTCGGCTCGGTCGGCGTTCCGTTTCCCTACACCAAGGTGAAGATCGTTAAGATGACCAATGATGGACCCGTGGAATGCGAGGTGGACGAGGTCGGCGAGATCTGCATCTCCAGCCCCGGCGTCTATCCGGGGAACACCTACACGGACGCGACGAAGAACGTCGACCTATACTACTATGACGGGTTCCTGCGGACGGGCGACCTCGGGCGCATCGACGCCGATGGCTATCTCTGGATCACGGGCAGGGCGAAGGACCTGATCATCCGGGGCGGTCACAATATCGACCCCGCCGAGATCGAGGAGGCGCTCATGGCGCATGACCAGGTGGCCATGGCCGGCGCCATAGGCCAGCCGGATGCACATTCCGGAGAGCTGCCCTCGGCCTATGTCGAGCTGGTCTCGGGAGGGACGGTCACCGAGGACGAGCTGATGGCGCATTGCAAGGAGCACATCCACGAGCGCGCCGCGCAGCCCAAGTATATCGAGATCATGGACGAGCTGCCCAAGACCGCCGTGGGCAAGGTGTTCAAGCCCGACCTGCGCAAGAGCGCGATCGCGCGGGTCTATAACGCGGCACTCGAGAAGGCGGGCGTGAATGCGCGTGTCGTTCACGTGATCGACGACAAGAAGCGCGGCCTTGTCGCGCAGGTCGAGGGCGACGCGGATGACGCGGCGATCAGCGGCGTGCTTGGCGATTTCGTCCGACCCTGGGAGCGCGCGTCGCACTGACCGCCCGCAGCATCCCGCCCCGGCCTTGATCGGGGCCTCACGCCCCGGAGCAATCGAACGAGTATCTGGCGCGAGGTCCCGGGTCAGGCCCGGGACGGGTTCATCTCACCCCAACGCGTCCGAGCATCTCTTGCAGGTTTCGGGATGCGCATGGGCGCCCACGTCGGGCAACACCTTCCAGCAGCGTTGGCATTTCCTGCCCGCCGCTTTCTCGAACACCACGGCAACCCCGTCGACCTCGGGCATGCGGAACGCCTCGGCCGGGGCCGGATCGGGCGTGAGCGCGATGTCGGAGGTGATGCAGACATCCTCGAAATTGACGGATTTGAGCACCTCCAGCGTCTCGCCGTCGCGCACGTGGACGATGGGCGCCGCTTCGAGCGATGAGCCGATGACCTTTTCCGTGCGCTCGATCTCGAGCGCCGCCGTCACCGCGCGGCGCGCGCGGCGCACCTGGGCCCATTTCGCGGCCAGCGCCTCGTCGAACCACGCATCCGGCGTCTCGGGCATGTCGTGCAGGTGGATCGAGCTTTCCTCGCCGGGGAAGCGTTCGAGCCAGACCTCCTCCATCGTGAAGACCAGCACGGGGGCGAGCCAGGTCGTCAGCCGGTGGAAGAGCAGATCGAGCACCGTCCGTGCCGCCCGTCTGCGCGTGCTGTCGCCGTCGCAGTAGAGCACGTCCTTGCGGACGTCGAAGTAGAAGGCCGAAAGGTCCACGGTGCAGAACTGGAACAGCGCCTGGAAGACACCCTGGAAGTCATAGGCGGAATAGCCCGTGCGCACTTTCCGGTCGAGCTCGGCCAGCCGGTGCAGCACCCAGCGTTCCAGCTCGGGCATATCGGCGGGTTCGATACGATCCTCCTCGCGGAAATGCGCGAGCGCGCCCAGCATGAAGCGCATGGTGTTGCGCAGCCGGCGATAGCTGTCGGCGGTGCCTTTCAGGATCTCGGGGCCGATGCGCAGATCGCCGGTATAGTCCGACTGCGCCACCCAGAGCCGCAGGATGTCGGCACCGTATTGCTGCACCACCTCGTCGGGCGCGACGGTGTTGCCGAGCGACTTGGACATCTTGTTGCCCTTGCCGTCGAGCGTGAAACCATGGGTCAGCACACCGCGATAGGGCGCGCGGCCCATCGTGCCGCAGGCTTGCAGCATCGAGGAATGGAACCACCCGCGATGCTGGTCGGTGCCTTCGAGGTAGAGGTCGGCCAGCCCGTCCTCGGACCCGTCATCGCGGTCACGCAGAACGAAGGCGTGGGTCGAGCCCGAGTCGAACCACACGTCTAGGATGTCGTCGACCTTGATCCACTCGTCGGGATCGTAGTCCTCGCCCAGGAATCGCTCCTTGGCGCCGTCCTTGTACCAGGCATCCGCGCCCTCGGCCTCGAACGCCTCGAGGATGCGGGCGTTGACCTTCCCGTCACGCAAAAGGAACTCCGGGTCGGTGGGCATGGCGCCTTTCCTGACGAAACAGGTGAGCGGCACGCCCCATGCGCGCTGGCGCGACAGAACCCAGTCGGGCCGCGCCTCGATCATGGAGTAAAGCCGGTTGCGACCGGTCCTCGGTGTCCAGGTCACGAGCTCGTCGATCGAGCGCAGGGCGCGCTCGCGGATCGTCTTGCCGTAGGTGTCCTGCCCATCGCCCACTTCGCGGTCGATCGCGGCGAACCATTGCGGCGTGTTGCGGTAGATCACCGGCGCCTTGGAGCGCCAGCTATGCGGATAGCTGTGCTTGATCTTGCCACGCGCCAGAAGGCCACCGACCTCGGTGAGCTTGGCGATGACGGCGGCGTTGGCGTCGCCCTCCCAGTCGCCTTTCTTGGGCTTTGCGCGCAGGATCGCCTTGCCGCCGAAGAACGGCAGATCTTCGCGGAAGGTGCCGTCCTCGGTCACGTTGTAGGTGATGACTTCCTCGAGCATGCCCAGGCCACGATACAGCTCGAACTCCTCCATCCCGTGCGAGGGGGCGCAGTGGACAAAGCCGGTGCCCTCCTCGTCGGTCACGAAATCGGCGGCGCGGAAATCGCGGGGGGCGTCCCATTCGCCGTTGCCGCCCTCGGCCCCGGCGAGGGGGTGTTGCAGGGTGAGGCTCGACAGCTCATCGGTGGATACGTCGCGCACGCGTTTCCACATGCTATCCTCGAGCCGCGCGCGCGCCATGACGTCAGCGGCCAGCTTGTCGGCCAGCAGGAAGCGGTCGCCTACCGTTGCCCAGCATTCCTCGGGCGTGTCCGTCACCTCGTAGAGGCCATAGGCGATATCCTCGCCATAGACGACGGCCTTGTTCGACGGGATGGTCCAGGGGGTGGTGGTCCAGATGACCACATGGGCGCCCTCGAGTTCCCCGCCCCGGGCTTGACCCGGGGCCTCGCCGTCGGAGGCCCCGGCTCGGGGGCCGGGACGGATTACTTCGAACTTCACCCAGATCGTGAAGCTCTCCTTGTCGTGATACTCGACCTCGGCCTCGGCGAGTGCAGTCTTCTCGATGGGCGACCACATCACCGGCTTCGAGCCCTGGTAGAGCGTGCCGTTCATCAGGAACTTCTGGAACTCCTCCGCGATGATCCGCTCGGCGCGGAAATCCATCGTGAGGTAAGGCTTCGACCATTTGCCCGTGACGCCCAGCCGCTTGAACTCGTCGCGCTGCACGTCGATCCAACCTTCGGCGAAGCGGCGGCACTCCTGACGGAAATCGACGATATCGACCTCGTCCTTGTTCTTGCCCTTGGCGCGGTACTGTTCCTCGATCTTCCATTCGATCGGCAGGCCGTGACAGTCCCAGCCAGGGATGTAGCGCGCGTCGCGGCCCATCATCTGCTGGGAGCGCACGACCATGTCCTTGAGGATCTTGTTGAGCGCGTGGCCGATATGCAGGTGCCCGTTGGCATAGGGGGGGCCGTCATGCAGCGTGAAGGGTTCGCGCGCCTCGCCCTCGGCCTTCTCGCGCAGGCGCGTGTAGATGCCGAGATCGTTCCAACGCTCGAGCCATTCCGGCTCGCGCTTGGGCAGGCCCGCGCGCATCGGGAAATCGGTCTGGGGCAGGTTCAGCGTGTCTTTGTAGTCGGGCGTGTCTGAGCACATGTGTGACGTCCTTTGCCACTGTCATTTCGATCATGGGGTGGGGCGGCGCGCTATCGCATGCACCTTGGCTCCGGCGGGTCGTCTGGTCTCAGGCCGCCGGGCTCGTAATTCGGACGATGATCGCTATGGGATACGTCATGGGCGGCGTTATAGGACGATCGTTTTGTGACGTCCATCGGGCATTTCGGTTGCCGCGCCATGCCGGTTGCGCCAAAACTACGCCGAAACGCCTATGGAGATTCCGTGAGACCGTTTTTCGCTTTAGCCTGCTGCCTGATCGCGAGCGTCGGTGTCGCACATCCCTTGCCGGACGAGATGGCGGAAAAGCCGTGCAAGGTCCTGGCCGAGGACACGATGACCTACTTGGCCGAGAACGCGGGTGAGGATGCCGGTCTTGCCCTAAGCCTCGTCCCGCAAAGCCCGCTTGGGCAGGTGATGGAGACGGCCTTGGCGGGACTCGACGACAAGGCACTGACGCGGATCAGAAGCCCGCTGGCCGACCGGTTCGGAGCGGTCTGCATGACACCCGAGAGCAAGGGGTTCGACAAGGATATCACGGTGGGGGAGGTGTTCGACCGCGCCGTCAAGTCGCTCGAGCTCAACCCGGATGCACCGCGCTGGGGCCTTGTCGATATCCCCGAGGTCGATTTCCGGACGCACACCTGCAAGCAGGTAATGGATATGGTATCAGAGAGCGTGAGGCTTTCGCTCAACCCGGTGAACGACTTTTACAGGGTGGCTTATGAAGATTACGCCCAAAGCTATGACCTGAGCGATCCAGGTTCCCCCGGTAAATTGCAGTTGGTGATGTCCTACGTGGTCTTCGAATGCAACGACACGAAGCCCATGGCCGATCTGATCGACCGGTTCGCGGCAGAACAGGGCCTGACGAAGAAGAAGTGAGGGAATGCTCTCGCGTCTTGTTCGCGGAGGCCTCGTCCCGCCGCTGCGACATTGAGCGTCATTGCTCCCGCTGGCACCAGGGTCGACACCGGGGCAGCCGACGAAGGAACATGCGATGGCCAACCCCCTTGCTCTATTCGAGATCACGCCAGAAGAGATCGACCGCGTCGTCACGAGCTTCTACGCGCGCATCCGCAAGCATCCCGATCTCGGCCCCGTCTTCGCGGCGCATATCGCGGATGACGAATGGCCCGCCCACGAGGAGAAGATCGCCCGTTTCTGGCGCAACGCGATCCTGCGCGAGCGGAGCTATTCGGGCAATCCCATGCGCATCCACATGGAGGCGCGCGACGTGCAGCCCGAGCATTTTCCGCTCTGGCTGGGCCTTTTTGACGAGGTGCTTTCCGAGGAGCTCGACCCCCGGACCGCGCGATCCTTCTCGGCCTTGGCCCATCGCATCGGCGACGGGTTCATCTTTGGCCTGACGCAGATGAGGCGGCCGCGGGACGAACCACCGATCCTGCGCTAAACGGCCCGCCTCGCCGCGCGGCGGCGTTCGCGCAGCGCGAAGGCCACCTCGCTCAGCGCGGCGCCAACGATGAGGCAGGTGCCCGCCACCTGGACGAGGCCGAATGGCTCATCAAGGAGTATGGCGCCCGAGATGACGCCGGCGCAGATCTCGAGCGTGAAGAGAAAGGTGAGAAGCGCGGGAGCCAGTCGTTGCGCGCTCCAGAGTGTCGCGAAGATGCAGGGCAGGGCAAAGACCGCGCCCAGGACCGCCCCGACGGTGAGGGCACTGACCGGGCCACGCGGAACGATCGCTTCGCCCAGCACGAGCCCCAGGAGCGCGGCCACGGCCGTGGCGGAGATCATCGTTACCGTGGTGAGGGTCAGCGCCGTCGACTTGCGCCCGGTGAAGATAAGCGTCGCGCCGACGGCCCAGGCGACGCCGGAGCCGACGGCGAGAACGTCACCGACGGCCAGCTCTTCGGTCGAGATGCGGCCCCCGAGGATCAGCACCGCGCCGGCGAGCGAGGCCGCGACCGTGAGCGTCGAGGCCCAGCGCCACCGCGCGCCCATGAAGCCCCATTCGATCATCTTGCTCCAGGCGGGGGCGAGGTAGAAGAGCAGGATCACGCGCACCACGTCCGCATGGGCGAAGGCCACCGAGTAGGTGGACAGCGCAACCCCGACCAACGCGCCGCCCAGAAGCGCGCGGGGGCCGATCACGGGGCTCTGGCGCAGCGCGACGAGGCAGAGGACGGCCGCGAGCGAGGCGCCGAGATTGAGCAGCATGCCCGCCTGCGCACCCGACATGCCCACGCCGGTCAGGTAGCGCACGGGGATCCACCATACCCCCCACGCCATCGCCGCGAGCGCGGTCAGGAAAACCGGCGCAAGGGGTGAGGACGGGCGGAACATGGAAGGCGCCCACTCAGGACGCGGTCGAGGCTTGACCGTCGAGCCAGAGCATCAGGGCGCGCACCTGCCCGTCAAGCCAGAGGCGCGCCTGATCGACCTGGGTGACGAAAGCGTCGAGAGGGCCGGCAAGCGCGGGCACCGCTGCCTCGAGTGCGGGCGCGTAGGCATAAACGAGCGCGGCCAGCGCGGCGAGCACGACGACGAGCAGGAAGCCGCGGCGGAACCCCGACCCGGACGGAACCGAGGCCGCATCGGGGTAATCCGCATCGGGTTGGCCGTTTCCGTCGCGTCCATCCTCGGACCGAAGCGAGGAGCTGATCTCCTCGATGTCGGGCAGGAGGTCGCGGCGCGAGGTCGGGTCGATCGAGTGGCTGGCCTCGATCTCGGTTTCGGTTTCGGCGGAAGCGGTCTCGCCCCGGAGGCGGGCCACGCGCGCCTGCGCCTCGCGCGAGCGGCGTGCGCTTTCATCCTCGGCCGGTGCGGCGAGGCCGAGCTCGGTCTGCGTTTCCAGCCCGCCGCGTTCGGCGGCGCGTGCGGCGGTCTCGCGCCTTGCTTCCTCGTGAAGGATGTCGCGCACCTCGGGATCGAGTTCGCGCGGGGCGGGCGCCGGTTCGGGGTCGGATGCGGCGTCGTCATCGCGGGATGCGAGATCGCTGTCATCGGCGGCGTCCTCGGCCTCGGAAGGTTCGTCGGGGAGGTCCTGCCAGTTCGCGGGATTGTCGGGTTCGTCCGCTTCGAGGTCGTCCGGTTCGTGCGCGGGGATGTGATCGGGATGATACTGGAACCAGGTGTCGCCACAGCTTGAACATTGCACGTCCCGCCCGGTCTCGGGGATCACCTCGTCGGGCACTTCGTACTGCGCCTCGCAGTTGGGGCAGGTCAGTCGCATGCAATCACCTGTCTCAGCCTCCAGGCGAACCCGTTTCCCGGGTATTCCGCCCTCTTCCTACAAGATATGCTCTACCCGACTGGCCGAAAAGCGCAACGGAATTGACGGGGCGCGATTGCAACGGGCGGGCCGCTGAGGCATTTAGGGAACGGGCAGGGCAGAGAAGGGGCAGCCGTGATCGAGCTGGAAAACGTGGCCTACAGCTATGGCGGGGGCGAGCTTCTGAGCGAGATTTCCCTGCGCCTCGCGCCGGGGTCCTTTCATTTCCTGACGGGGCCATCGGGGGCGGGCAAGACCACGCTTCTCAAGCTCTGCTACGGTGCGCTCATACCCACGGCAGGACAGGCGCGCCTTTTTGACGTGGACGTGCGCAACATGGACCGCGACGATGTCGCCCTCGCGCGCCGCCGCATCGGGGTGGTGCACCAGGATTGCCAGTTTCTCGACCACCTGAGCGTGAGCGACAACATCGCGCTGCCGCTGGCCGTGTCGGGGCGCGATACGCTGAACGAGGTGGCGAACCTGCGCGAGCTGATGGGGTGGGTCGGCCTCAAGGCGCGCGCCGATGCCCTGCCGCCCGAGCTTTCGGGAGGAGAGCGGCAGCGCGCGGCGCTGGCGCGGGCGGTGATCATGTCGCCCGACGTGATCCTTGCAGACGAGCCGACGGGCAACGTGGACTGGGAGATGTCGCAACGCCTGATGCGGCTTCTGGTCGAGCTGAACCGCATGGGCAAGACCATCGTGATCGCCACCCACGACCTCGCGCTCATCCGCGCGGCCAAGCCGCATGTGCAGGCGCGTGTGCTGCGGATCTCGAGCCGGCGCCTGCAACTGGCGGGGGCGGACCTGTGAAAGACCGGATCGCACCTTTCCTCGGCACCTTTCGCGAGATGATCACCGGCGACGGGCAGGCCGACCGGGTCGTTCCGCCCACGGGGTTCACCGCGCGGCTGACGCTTTTCAGCGCGGCGGCGATGGCCTTCCTCGCCGTGTTCGCGATGGCGCTGTCGCTGGCGACGGACCGCCTTGCGGATCGCTGGGGCGACGAACTGGCGCGCGCCTCGACGCTGCGCATCTCGGCGCCGCAGGGCCAGATGGCGGCCCAGACCGAGGCCGCGCTCAGGGTCCTCGAGACGACACCCGGCATCGCCTCGGCCCGCGCGCTCAGCGACGAGGAACAGCGCGCACTCCTGGAGCCGTGGTTCGGCCCCGATCTGCCGGTCGATCGCCTGCCCATTCCGCGCCTCATCGAGATCATCGAGGACGGCGAAGGGTTCGACGCGGAGGGCCTTCGCCTGCGTCTTGCGGCGGAAGCGCCGGGCGCGGTGCTCGACGATCACACCCGGTGGCGCAAGCCGCTCATCAAGGCTGCGTCGCGTCTGCGCCTTCTCGGATGGCTGTCGCTCCTGCTCATCGGCGGGACGATGGCCGCGATGATCACGCTCGCCGCGAACGCCGCGCTTGCGGCGAACGCGCAGGTGATCCAGGTGCTGCGTCTCGTCGGGGCGCAGGACAGCTACATCGCGCAGGCCTTCGTGCGGCGCTTCACGCTGCGCGGCCTCATCGGCGCGGGGGTCGGCACCGTCCTGGGATGCCTCGCGACGCTGATCCTGCCCTCGACGGACGTGGCGGGCGGCTTTCTCACCGGGCTCGGCTTCCAGGGGTGGCATTGGCTCTGGCCGTTGCTCATCCCGATCCTGGGAGCGGGCGTCGCCTTCGCGGCGACGGCGATGGCGGCGCGCACCACGCTGCGGGGGATGACATGAGATACGCGGTTCAATGGTTTCGCTCGCTCATCTACGTGGTGCAGGTCTATGGCATGATGCTTCCCATCGGGGTCGTGTTCCTGCCCTGGGCGCTTCTGGACCGGCGGGGCGCGATCGCCGCGTGCAAGACATGGTCGCGCTGGGCCGTGTGGTCGGCGCGCTGGATGGTCGGCATCCGCTGCGAGGTGCGGGGCACGCCGCCCCAGGGCGAGGCGATGATCGCGGCCAAGCACCAGTCCTTTCTCGATATCATCCTCATCTTCAAGTCGATCCCCGCGGGCAAGTTCATCATGAAGCGCGAATTGATGTATGCGCCGATCATCGGGCAATACGCGCTGAAACTGGGCTGCGTGCCGGTGGATCGCGGCAAGCGCAGCCAGGCTATCAAGAAAATGGTTAAGGATGTGGAAAGGGGTCGGTTGGCCGCCGGGCAGCTCATCATCTATCCGCAGGGAACGCGCATCGCGCCGGGGGTGAGGGCGCCCTACAAGGTGGGCACGGCCATCCTCTACCAGGAGCTTGGCCAGCCCTGCGTGCCGGTGGCGACGAATGTGGGCCTGTTCTGGCCCAAGAAGGGGATCTACCGGACGCCCGGAACGGCGGTGGTTGAATTCCTGCCGCCGATTCAACCGGGTAAGCCGCGCGAGATATTCCTGGCCGAGCTCGAGGAGGCGGTCGAGACGGCGTCGGACAGGTTGATGGCGGAGGCGGGGTTCGATGCGCGAGAGGCAGCGGAGCGCGAAACCTGACGCGGGTCCATCAGGGGTGAGTCGCGCCAAAGGTTAATGCCGGAAACCCGCGTCGGTATCACGTCGGTGCGACGTCGGTATCCACGTCGGTGTTTGCGCCGCAGGCGAAATCCTAACGATGCGCGCGCCCGGCCGGTCCTTGCCGGGCGTTGCCACTCATTCGGGAGGAAAATGCGCCGGGAGCGTCGCCGCCCCCGGCCCGTCACTCAGGCGTGGATGGGTCCGTCGCCGCAGGCGAGCGCCGCTTCGCGCACCGCCTCGGAGAAGGTGGGATGGGCGTGGCAGGTCAGGGCCAGGTCCTCGGCGGAGGCGCCGAACTCCATCGCGACGCAGACCTCGTGGATGAGATCGCCCGCCGAGGGGCCGATGATGTGGCAGCCGAGGATCCGGTCGGTCTTCTTGTCGGCGAGAATCTTGACGAACCCGTCGCCGGCGAAGACCGCCTTGGCCCGGCCGTTGCCCATGAACGAGAACTTGCCCGTCTTGTACTCGCGTCCCTCGTCCTTCAACTCCTGTTCGGTCTTGCCGACGGCCGCGACCTCGGGGTGGGTGTAGATCACGCTGGGAATGACGCCGTAGTTGACGTGCCCGTGCTTGCCCGCCAGCACCTCGGCGCAGGCCATGCCCTCGTCCTCGGCCTTGTGGGCCAGCATGGGGCCCGCGATGGCGTCGCCGATGGCGTAGATGCCCTTGACGTTGGTCTGCCACTGGTTATCTGTCTTGATCTGGCCCTTGTCGGTCATCTCGACGCCCAGGTCGGAGAGGCCGAGCCCGTCGGTATAGGGCTTGCGGCCGGTCGAGACGAGGACGACATCGGCATCCAGCTCGTGCTCGCTGTCGTCCTTGCGAAGCTTGTAGGTGACCTTGGCCTTGGTCTTGGTGGCCTCGGTCTTCTGCACCGCGGCGCCCATGATGAAGGTGAGGCCCTGTTTCTTGAGCGTGCGCTGGAAGGTCTTTTGCACTTCGGCATCCATGCCGGGGGTGATGTGGTCAAGGAACTCGATGACCGTCACCTCGGAGCCGAGGCGGGAATAGACCGACCCGAGCTCGAGCCCGATCACGCCCGCGCCGATCACGACCATCTTCTTGGGGATCTTGCCAAGCTCCAGCGCGCCGGTGGAGGTGACGACGACCTTCTCGTCCACCTCGACACCCTTGAGGGGCGAAGGCTCGGAGCCGGAGGCGACGATGATGTTCTTCGCCTCGTGCACCTCGTCGCCGACCTTGACCTTGCCGGCCTCGGGGATGGAGCCCCAGCCCTTGAGCCAGTCGATCTTGTTCTTCTTGAAGAGGAACTCGATCCCCTTGGTGTTCTGGCCGATGGTGTCGTCCTTGTAGGCGAGCATCTGTTTCCAGTCGACCGAGGGCGATTTGCCCTTGAGCCCCATCTTGGCGAAGTTCTCCTCGGCCTCGTGGAGCATGTGGGACGCGTGCAGGAGCGCCTTGGAGGGAATGCAGCCCACGTTGAGGCAGGTGCCGCCCAGCGTCTCGCGCCCCTCGACGCAGGCGGTCTTGAGGCCGAGCTGCGCGCAGCGGATGGCGGCGACATAGCCGCCGGGGCCGGAGCCGATCACGATGACGTCGTATTGTGCCATTGGGGTGGTCCTTTTCTGGTCGGTCGCCGGGGCTCTGCCCCGGACCCCGGGATACTTGGGGCAAGAAGAAGGGTCAGAGAAGCGCGGCGAGCAGCATGAATGTCGTCGCGAGGAAACCTATCGCCCAGATGAGCGAACGCCAAGGGACCCAGCCGAAATAGTAGGCGGGAACGTAGAGCACGCGCGCGGCGAGGTAGGCAAAGGCGCAGGTGGTGGTGAAGGGGGTGGATTGGTTCGTGACGGAGATCACCACGCAGGCGATGGAGAAGAGGATGAGCCCCTCGAAATGGTTGTTGAGGGCGCGGAAGAGACGCGAGGTGCCGCGGCTGACCTGCTCGGCCATGGGCTTTTCCATGCGGTCGGGATCGCGCGGGGAAAGCGTCTTGCCCGGACCCAGTTCGAGATTGGCGGGAACGGCCATGAGGACGAATTGCACGACCTGCAGCAGCGCGGCGAGGGTGAGGGCGGTGAGTTCTGGGGTCATTTATGCGCTACGCATCCCGGGCCTGACCCGGGACCTCCTGAGTGGTGTCGATGCCCCGGAGCAGGGGGCGGGTGTTGCGCTCTGCCCGGCGCGCGCGTTCAGTCCTCATAGACGATGAACTCCAGCAGCGAGCCGTCGGGGTCGCGGAAATAGAGGCTGGTGCCGGTGGACTTGGCGCCGAGGCGTTCGACGGGGCCAAGCTCGACCGCGACACCGTGCGCGCGCAGATGCGCCTGCGCCTGCGGAATCGTGCCGTGCCATTCGAAGCAGAGGTCGCTGCCGCCCGGCATGACGGGCCGCTTCGCGCGGGGGCTGCCGATCTGGTCGGGGCCGTGGGTGTTGAGCTGCACCGGGCCGAAGCGGAACATCGCGCCCTTGCCGTAGGGGACGATCTCGGCCCCCATCACGTCGCGGTAGAAGGCGGTGGAGCGATCCCAGTCGCCGACATGGATGACGCAGTGGTCGAAGGTGATCCGTGACATGGCGTTCCTTTCGGGGGCGGAATTGGGGTGGCGTTCATCTGCGCCGTCTCCGCAGGAGCGCGATGGCGAAGCCGAGATAGGCCGCGCTGCAAATCGCCAGCGCCTCGCGGACGCCGACCAGCGCGAGCGGCGATGCGGTGTCGAGCAATGGCAGCACCGTGAGCCGCAGCGCCAATGCCCCCGTGAGCAGGCCGAGCGACAGTGCGGCGGTTGGCAACAAGGACGTTCCGCGCAACGAGTCCGACAGGGCGCAGATGCTGAAACCGGTGACGGCGCACAGGGCCATGACAGGCCAGACCAGGCCTTCGGCACGCGGCAGGGTGCCGGGCATCAGGGGCATGTTGATCGCCGCGGTCCAGCCCAGGAAGGCGGGGACGGCCATGAGGACGTATTGGGCCACTTGCAGGAGGGCGGCGAGTGTGAGGGCGGTGGGGGCGGGGGTCATGCCCCCACTTTCCAATGCCTGACATTTCGCAGACAGAGGCGATGGAGTGTGATTTCAAAGCTTCGGAATACTTGATGCCGAACAGAACGACATGCGAGTGCTTCCTTCGATAAGGGGCAGTTTCGTAATGCTGTCGCAACAAGTCAGCGAGTTCCTTTTCCGTCATTCCCTTCCCTCCGCTACTTTCCAGACCGAGAAGAATTCCACACGGGCCTCAATGCCACGCATCCTTCACTGCGCCGCCGTCAGCGCC
Organism: Roseovarius sp. SCSIO 43702; assembly: GCF_019599045.1. Classification (NCBI taxonomy): domain Bacteria; kingdom Pseudomonadati; phylum Pseudomonadota; class Alphaproteobacteria; order Rhodobacterales; family Roseobacteraceae; genus Roseovarius; species Roseovarius sp. SCSIO 43702. Next base: position 3,429,731 of record NZ_CP080623.1, on the reverse strand, counting down.
GCGCGGGCGTCGGCGATGGCGCGGTCGAGCGGCTCTCCGGCCTCGTGCGCCTCGATGATCGAGCGGAGGGCCTCGCGGTATTCCAGGCTCTTGGCTGCCAGAACGCGCGCGAGTTCAGGGTCTTCGAGCGCGGGCCGCGCCTCGGCGAAGAAATCTTCGCCAAGGGGCGGGTTCTCGTCATAGTCGGCCGGGGGTTTGGAGCGTTGGTTCATCTTGCTTCTCGCGTGTTGGCCTTGCGCAGGGAGATGACCCGTATGCGCTGGTTCCGGAGAGTATAGACCAATACGTGGTCACGGTCGCCGATTTTGCCAAGGGCTGTCATGCGCCGTTCCCCGTAATCGAACCGCTTGTCTTCACGCTGAATGGCTGTCGCCCAGTCGAAACCGTGGACATGCTCGAACGGGACGCCGTGCTTGGCCAGATTCGCCTCGGCCTTGTCGGCGTCCCATTCATAGACGGAGCCTTCGCTCACCCCTCACAAATCCATCAGCAACCGACGCGGGTCCTCCAGCGCCTCCTTCACGCGCACGAGGAACGTGACCGCCCCCTTGCCGTCGACGATGCGGTGATCGTAGCTGAGCGCGAGATACATCATGGGGCGGGCGACGATCTCGCCGTTCACGACCATGGGACGCTCCTGGATCTTGTGCATGCCGAGGATGCCCGATTGCGGCGGGTTGAGGATGGGCGAGGACATGAGCGAGCCGTAAACGCCGCCGTTCGAGATCGTGAAGGTGCCGCCCTGCATCTCGGCCATGGAGAGCTTGCCGTCGCGGGCGCGGGCGCCCTTCTCGGCGATGGCCTTCTCGATCTCGGCGAAGGACATGGAATCGGCGTCGCGCACGACCGGCACCACGAGACCCGTCGGCGTGCCCGTGGCGATGCCCATGTGCACGAAGTTCTTGTAGACGATCTCGTCCCCGTCGATCTCGGCGTTGACCTCGGGCACCTCCTTGAGCGCATGGCAACAGGCCTTGGTGAAGAAGGACATGAAGCCGAGTTTCACGCCGTGCTTCTTCTGGAATTCCTCCTTGTACTCGGACCGGAGTGCCATGATCCCGGTCATGTCCACCTCGTTGTAGGTGGTGAGCATGGCCGCGGTATTCTGCGCCTCCTTGAGGCGGCGGGCGATGGTCTGGCGCAGGCGGGTCATCTTGACCCGTTCCTCGCGCGAGGCGTCCTCGGCGGGGCTCGGCGCGCGTTGCGGGCCGGCGGGGGCCGCGGAGGGTTTCGGCGCCGCGCTCGTGGTATCGGAGGACCTGGCCCGGGCCACGTCCTCTTTCATGACGCGGCCATCGCGGCCCGTGCCCTCGACCTCGTCGCGCGACAGGCCGGCCTCGGCCATCGCCTTCCTGGCGGAGGGCGCATCCTCGACATCTTCGGCGTCACGGCCGGCGGGCGGCGTGCTGTATTGGCCGCCATTCGCTTCCTTGTCCATCGGCTCGGGGCGGATCTCGGGTGAGATGGTGCCGTCGGCGGAGCCCGAAAGCACCGCGAGCTTGCCGTTGGCCTGAACGGTGTCGCCCTCCTGCGCGAGGATGTCGACGAGCGTGCCGGCGGCGGGCGAGGGCACCTCGACCGAGACCTTGTCGGTCTCGAGCTCGCAGAGCATCTCGTCCTGGGCCACGTCGTCGCCCACCTTCTTGAACCATGTGGACACGGTCGCCTCGGTGACGGATTCGCCCAGGGTGGGCACCATCACGTCGACATTGCCCTTGTCGCCGTTGGTTTCGGGCTTGGCCGGCCTGGTCTTGGCCTCGTCGGGCTCGGGCTTGGCCTCGGGCTCCGGCTCGGGTTTCGGCTCCGCGGCGGTCTTCTTGCCGCCATCGCCCGCCGCCTTGCCCTCGCCTTCCTCGATGGTGGCCAGCAGGGCGTCGACGCCGACGGTCTCGCCCTCGGCGGCGATGATGTCGCCCATCGTGCCGGCGGCGGGTGCGGGCACCTCGACCGTGACCTTGTCGGTTTCGAGTTCGCAGAGCATTTCATCGGCGGCAACGGGGTCGCCGGGCTTCTTGAACCAGGTGGCGACCGTGGCCTCGGTCACGGATTCGCCAAGTGTGGGGACGCGGACTTCGGTGGTCATGACTTAATTCCCTTCGATGGTCAGCGCGGCGTCGACCAGCGCTTCCTGTTGTTGCTTGTGGGTGGAGGCCAGGCCGGTGGCGGGCGAGGCCGCGGCGGGGCGACCGACATAGACGGGCCGCTGGTGCTTGGCGTCGATGCGGGTCAGCACCCATTCGATATTGGGCTCGATGAAGGACCAGGCGCCCTGGTTCTTGGGTTCTTCCTGGCACCAGACGATCTCGGCATCGGTGAAACGCTCCATCTCCTTGACCATCGCCTGGGCCGGGAAGGGATAGAACTGTTCGATGCGCATCAGGTAGATGTCGTCGATGCCGCGGTTGTCGCGCTCCTCGAGCAGGTCGTAATAGACCTTGCCCGAGCAGAGGACGACGCGCCTGATCTTGTCATCCGCCACCAGCCTGGTGTCGGAGTTGCCGTATTGCGCATCGTCCCAGAGCACGCGGTGGAAGGACGATCCGGTCGTGAACTCGTCCTTCTTCGAAACGCAGAGCCGGTGCCGGAGCAGCGACTTGGGCGTCATCAGGATGAGCGGCTTGCGGTAGGTGCGGTGAAGCTGCCGGCGCAGGATGTGGAAATAGTTCGCCGGCGTCGTGCAGTTGGCGACGATCCAGTTGTCCTGGCCGCACATGGTGAGGAACCGCTCGAGCCGGGCGGAGGAATGTTCCGGCCCCTGCCCCTCGTAGCCGTGCGGCAGAAGGCAGGTGAGCCCCGACATCCGCAGCCACTTGGATTCGCCCGACGAGATGAACTGGTCGAACATGATCTGCGCGCCGTTGGCGAAATCGCCGAACTGCGCCTCCCACAGCACGAGGGCGTTGGGTTCGGCCAGAGAATAGCCGTATTCGAAGCCCAGCACCGCGTATTCCGAGAGCATCGAGTCGATGACCTCGTATCCTGCCTGGCCCTTGCGGATGTGGTTCAGCGGGTAATACCGTTCCTCGGTCTCCTGGTTGATGAGCGCCGAGTGCCGCTGGCTGAAGGTGCCGCGCGCGCTGTCCTGGCCGGAGAGGCGCACCGGGTATCCCTCGAGCTGGAGCGAACCGAAGGCCAGCGCCTCGGCCGTGGCCCAATCGAACCCTTCGCCGCTCTCGAACATCCTGGCCTTGTTCTCGAGCAGGCGCTGGACGGTCTTGTGCAGCGGGAAGCCGTCCGGCGCCGTGGTCAGCGCCCGGCCGATCTCGTCGAAGGTGTCGCCGTCGATCGCCGTCTCGCCGCGCTGGTAATCCTCGTCCTTGCGGTCGAGATGCGACCACTTGCCGTCCAGCCAGTCGGCCTTGTTCGGTTTGTAATCCTTGCCGGCCTCGAACTCGTCGGCGAGGAACGCCTGGAACTCGGCCTTCATGTCCTCGATCTCGCCCTCCGGGATCAGGCCGTCCTTGACCAGGCGCTCGGTATAGAGCGAGAGGGTGGATTTCTGCTGCTTGATCTTCTTGTACATGATGGGGTTGGTGAACATCGGTTCGTCCCCCTCATTGTGGCCGAAGCGGCGGTAGCAGAAGATGTCGATCACCACGTCCTTCTTGAACTTCTGCCGGAACTCGGTCGCGACCTTCGCGGCGTGCACGACCGCCTCGGGGTCGTCGCCGTTGACGTGGAAGATCGGCGCTTCGACCATCAGCGCGATGTCGGTGGGATAGGGCGATGAGCGCGAGAAATGCGGCGCGGTGGTAAAGCCGATCTGGTTGTTGACCACGATATGCATGGTGCCGCCGGTCTTGTGCCCCTTGAGGCCCGACAGGCCGAAACACTCGGCCACGACGCCCTGCCCGGCGAAGGCCGCGTCACCGTGAAGCAGCACCGGGAGCACGGTCGTCCGCTCCTTGTCGTGGTTCTGGTCCTGCTTGGCGCGCGCCTTGCCCAGCACCACGGGGTTCACCGCCTCGAGATGCGAGGGATTCGCGGTGAGCGAAAGGTGCACGGAATTGCCGTCGAACTCGCGGTCGGACGAGGCGCCGAGATGGTATTTCACGTCGCCCGAGCCGTCCACGTCCTCGGGTTTGAAGGAGCCGCCCTGGAATTCGTGGAAGATGGCGCGGTAGGGCTTGCCCATGACGTTGGCCAGCACCGAGAGACGGCCGCGGTGAGGCATCCCGATGATGATGTCCTTCACGCCGAGCGCGCCGCCGCGCTTGATGATCTGCTCCATCGCCGGGATGAGCGACTCGCCCCCGTCGAGGCCGAACCGCTTGGTGCCCATGTATTTCACATGCAGGTATTTCTCGAATCCCTCGGCCTCAACGAGCTTGTTGAGGATGGCCTTGCGCCCTTCGCGGGTGAAGCGGATCTCGTTGTCGTAGCCCTCGATCCTCTCCTTGAGCCAGGCGGATTGCTCGGGGTCGGAGATGTGCATGTATTGCAGCGCGAAGGTGCCGCAATAGGTCGAGCGCACCACGTCGAGGATCTCGCGGATCGAGGCGACCTGGAGGCCCAGCACGTTGTCGATGAAGATCGGCCGGTCCATGTCGGCCTCGGTGAAGCCGTAGGACCGGGGATCAAGCTCGGGCTGGTAGGTCTGTTCGCGCAGGCCGAGCGGATCGAGATCGGCGATGAGGTGACCACGGATGCGATAGGCGCGGATGAGCATGAGCGCGCGCACCGAATCGAGCACCGCGCGCTTGATCGCCTCGTCGGAGACCTCGACGCCCTTCTCGGTTGCCTTGGCGGCGATCTTCCTGGCGGCTTCCTTCGCCTCGATCTCGGGCGGGTATTCGCCGGTGAGCGCGCCGGTCAGGTCGTCCATCGGCATCGGCGGCCAGTCGGCGCGCGCCCAGGAGGGGCCGGCGGCCTCGGCCTTCACCTCGATCTCGCTGTCGTCCATCTGCGCGAAGAACTCGCGCCAGGACTGGTCGACCGCGTCGGGATCGTTTGCGTAACGGGCGTAGAGCTGCTCGAGATACTCGGCGTTGTGGCCCTGCATGAAGCTCGAGGCGTGGAACTGGTCGTTGGGGGATTGGTCGGTCATTGGCTCACCTCATGGGATTGCGAGCATGGAAGAAATACGGGGTTCACGGTAGTGCGGCGTATGCTCATGTCGATGACACGTCCGGGATGTCGTGTCATGGTATCGTCCCCCGGCGGCGCGGAGGAGTGCGGGAGTGCAGCCGGCCGGGCATGCCCCGCCGCGAGTGCCAGAAGGGGTTCGCGCGGTCCGGTCATTTCGGCATCTCGCCGCGGAAGGCGTTGCGCGACAGGATCGTCTGCGCGGGCACTCCGCCAAGGAATTCGGTCAATTCGTCATTCGGGGTCAGCACGGCGAGGTTGGCGACCCAGAGGCCGGGACGGGGCAACTGGCCCTCGGTATATGTCGCCTCGGCCCAGCCGTTCTGGGTGCTGCTCGTCTCGTGCGGCGCGGTCAGGCGGTCGAACCACGCGCGCCCGTCGGCGTCGGTCAGGAACAGGTCGCAGCCGGTGGCGGCGGGCAGGCCCTGCACGGGCGCGATCATCGCCATGGCAGCGGTGTCGGTGCGGCCGAAGGCCTGCAGGCCGGGTTGAGCGAGGCTGTCGCGCGCATCGCTCACGCGGGCGAGGAACTGCGTGCGCTCGGCCTCGGCGTCGAAGTCCGCGTCACCGGCGCGGCGCGTGGCGATGTGGAAAAGCGCGGTGGCGCGGGCAAGTTCCTCGTGCCGGTCCTCGGGCAGCGGTGTCCAGCCCAGTTCGCCCATGCGGGTGTCTGTCGTGTCCTCATCCGGGATCGTCGCGAAAAGGCGGACCACGTCATCGGCCACGCTGCCTTGCTGCGCCGGTTCGGCAGAGAACCACCAGACCAGCGCGGCCACGGCGAGCGCGAGAAGGGGGAAGAGGAGGGCACGTTTCGTCATCGCCCGACTCTCCGCCAAGCCGCGGCGTGGGCCATTGCGCGCGTCATTGCAGTTGCCGTGTGAGCATATCCCGTCATCTCAGCCCTTGATCGCCTCGAGCACCGCCTCGCCCAGACCGGCGGGGCTTTCGGCCACGACGATCCCGGCGCTGCGCATGGCTTCGATCTTGTCCTCGGCGCCGCCCTTGCCGCCGGCGACGATGGCGCCCGCGTGGCCCATGCGGCGGCCCGGAGGGGCGGTGCGGCCGGCGATGAAGCCGGCCGTGGGTTTCCAGCGGCCCGCCTTCTTCTCGTCGGCGAGAAACTGTGCCGCCTCTTCCTCTGCCTGTCCGCCGATCTCGCCGATCATGATGATCGACTCGGTCTCGTCATCGGCGAGGAACCATTCGAGCACGTCGATATGCTCGGTCCCCTTGATCGGGTCGCCGCCGATGCCGACGCAGGTGGACTGCCCCAGGCCGACGTCGGTCGTCTGCTTGACCGCCTCGTAGGTGAGCGTGCCCGAGCGCGAGACCACGCCGCAGGAGCCGCGCTTGTGGATGTGGCCGGGCATGATGCCGATCTTGCAGGCGTCGGGGGTGATGACGCCCGGGCAGTTGGGGCCGATCAGGGTGCTTTTCGACCCTTCGAGCGCGCGCTTGACGCGCATCATGTCGAGCACGGGGATGCCCTCGGTGATGCAGACGATCAGCTCCATCTCGGCGTCGATCGCCTCGAGGATCGAGTCGGCGGCGAAGGGCGGCGGGACGTAGATCACGGAGGCATCAGCCTCGGTCGCGTCCTTGGCCTCGTGCACGCTGTCGAAGACCGGAAGATCGAGATGCGTCTGCCCGCCCTTGCCGGGGGTTACGCCGCCGACCATCTTGGTGCCATAGGCGATGGCCTGTTCGGAGTGGAAGGTGCCCTGCGAGCCGGTGAGGCCCTGGCAGATCACGCGGGTGTTTTCGTCGATGAGGATGGCCATGTTTTTGGGCTCCTAACTATTCTGTTTTGGCCGCTAAGCGGGCAAAGTTCGTTTATAGGTCAAGTGCTTGGAAGTCGCGACTGGTCATCATGTCATTGAACCTCGCGCAGGGGCAAAACGGCCAGCGTTCCAATGCTGATGCCGTAGGAATAAACTTGAAACTGTGCGACAAAATCGGGTTCGGACAATACGCCGATCGCATCCATGTGCACTGTCTGGTCGAGACCGCTTCCGGGTGTTGCATAAAGTGGAGTGATCCTGAGAAATTCGTCCTCGCCTCCTGCGATGTCGGAGGCATTGCTCTTTTCGAGACGCTCCCGCAAGGCGGCTACGATACCGTCGAAGTCCTCCAGCGGCTGCAAGTTATGATATCCAACCATGCAGTAGATGTAGCGCGTTGCGGCCAGGTCACTTTGCGCGGCAGAGACGGACCATTTCATGTCCTGTGTCTGGTGATCCACCTGGATCCGGCGGCCGTCGGTGCTTTTCGAGATCCTGTGCTCGGACGGCAGGTTGTCGAACGCGTCGGGATCTACGCCTTTAGTCCGCATCACGGGGCCGCAATGCTCCTCAAAGGCTTGCCAGACGTCCTCGATTAGGGCGTTTTCGGCGAGCGCCGGACCGGCAGTGGCGTAGAGGAAAGCGCAAGCTCCCAATGCCACGTCGCGAAGTGATCGGGGCATCGACATCACCCCTTCACCGCCTTCACGATCTTCTGCGCGCCGTCCTTGAGGTCGTCGGCGGCGATCACGTCCACGTCTGAATTGTTGATGATCTCCTTGCCCTGCTCGACATTCGTGCCTTCCAGCCGCACGACCAGCGGCACCTTGAGGCCCACCTCCTTGACCGCCGCGACCACGCCCTCGGCGATGACGTCGCAGCGCATGATGCCGCCGAAGATGTTGACGAGGATGCCCTTCACCTGCGGGTCCGAGGTGATGATCTTGAACGCCTCGGTCACTTTCTCCTTGGTCGCGCCGCCGCCCACGTCGAGGAAATTGGCGGGCTCGGCGCCGTAGAGCTTGATGATGTCCATCGTCGCCATGGCAAGGCCCGCGCCGTTGACCATGCAGCCGATCTCGCCGTCGAGCGCGATGTAGTTGAGGTCGTATTTCGACGCCTCCAGCTCCTTGGGGTCTTCCTCGGTCGTGTCGCGCAGCTCGGCGATGTCGGAGTGGCGGTAGATGGCATTGCCGTCGAAGCCCATCTTGGCGTCGAGGCACTTGAGATCGCCCTCGTCGGTGACGATGAGCGGGTTGATCTCGAGCATCTCCATGTCTTTCTCGAGGAACATCCTGTAGAGCGTGCCCATCAGCGAAACGCATTGCTTCACCTGCTTGCCCGAAAGCCCGAGGTTGAAGGCGATGCGGCGGCCGTGGAACGGTTGGTAGCCGGTCGCGGGATCGACGCTGAAGGACAGGATCTTGTCGGGGGTCTTCTCGGCCACCTCCTCGATGTCCATGCCGCCCTCGGTCGAGGCGACGAAGCTCACGCGGCTGGTCTGACGATCGACGAGAAGGGCGAGGTAGAATTCGCTTTCGATGCCCGATCCGTCCTCGATATAGACGCGGTTCACCTGCTTGCCGGCTTCGCCGGTCTGCTTGGTCACGAGGGTGCGGCCCAGCATCTTCTTGGTTTCCTCGGCGGCTTCCTCGACCGAGCGGGCGAGGCGCACGCCGCCCTCGTCTCCGGCGCCCGGTTCCTTGAACTTGCCCTTGCCGCGGCCGCCGGCGTGGATCTGGGCCTTGACCACCCAGAGAGGTCCGTCCATCTCGCTCGCCGCGCGCTTGGCCTCTTCGGCGCGCAGGACGACGCGACCGTCCGAAACCGGCGCGCCATAGGAGCGCAGCAGCGCCTTCGCCTGATACTCGTGGATGTTCATGAACTTATCCCGTGTTGGTCCGAATTGGCTTGGCATAGTGTGCAGCTTGCGGCGAAGTTAAAGGGGATTCTGGGCGATGACGCTAATTTGAGCGATATTTCCCGGTATCGTGATCACATGGTAATTTGCCGTGATCACAAGGCGACGTATCGCGGTTTTTCCGTGCGCGGAAGCCCGGAACACTGCTGCTTGAGGCGTTGACGTGGGGGAGGTTTCGCAGGGACCATTTGCGGCATCCGATCGCGGTTCGCGGGCGTCCCCGCGTCGGGCTCGGGCGCTGCGCGCGGCCGTCGCGGGAACCATGTGGGGTTTGAGCGGTTCGGACATTGGACCCGGCTCGCGGCCGGGGCTGTCAGGAAGACATGCTGAAGGGGGACGGAGAGAATGGCAAACGACGGGACAAGCTGGATGAGCGCGAAGGTGCTCTTGCTGGGCACGGTCGCGGTGATCGGTTGGGGGACCGCGATATATTTCGGCACGAGCCTTTCGAAGACGGAGATGGAGCTTGGCGGTCGCGTCGAGCAGGCCGAGACGGCGCGCAACCGCGCCGAGACGCAATTGCAGGCGCAGCGCGAGGCGGCGGGAACGCTCGACAGCGTCAGGGCCGAGATCGCCGAGCTCGAGCCGAGGCTGGACGAGTTGCGCGAGGCGGAGGACACGCTGGCGCAGCGCACCGAGGAGAGCGAGGCCCTGGCGCAGAAGATCGCGCAGCAGGAAGAGACGCTGAGCGCGCTCGAGGCCGATGCGCAGCCGTTGCGCGAGGAGATCGCGGGGTTCGAGGAGCGCAGCAAGAAGGCCGAGGCCGCGCTGGCCGAACAGCGCGCCGAGCTGGAGGACGTGGGTGCCCGTCTCGAGGAGGCGCGCGCGGAAGAGGCGCAATTGCGCGAGACGCTCGCCAAGCTCAACGAGGAGGCGGCGGCGTTGAGCGAGGAGCTTGCCCGGAACGAGAAGAATTTGCAGACCGCAAGCGAGGAGCGGGCCAAGCTCGCCGACGAGGTCGCGACGCTCGAGGAGCGCGCGAGGACGCTCGGGGAAGAGCGCGAGACGTTGGCGGCCGAGGTGAGCCAGCTTGCCGAGCGGCGCGAGGCCCTGACGCAAGACGTGGCCGCGGCGGAAGAACAACGCGCCGAGTTGCAGGCGCTGCTCACCAACCTGACCCAGAATGTCGAAACCCGGTCGAACCGACTGCTGGAGATCGAGAAGCGGATCGAGGAGTTGTCCGCCGGGGGTGAAGGCGGGGATGCGGGGGAAGCGGCGGCTCAGGGCCGGTCGAATTCCGGTAATGGCGCATCGCAGGAGTCGGAGGGCGACGCGCAGGACGAGAGCGGCGCGTCGGAGGGGTCAAACGCGCCCGAATCCGAGGACGACGCGCAGGACGAGACCGAGGCCGCACAGTGATCTGAGACAAACACGCGCCCGATGGGGCGCGTGTTCATCGCTGTTTCGGACGGGTGGTTGCCTCAGGACGCGAGGCCCTCGTCGATGCCCTTGCACGCCTCGACCAGCCCCTTGACCGCATCGACCGATTTCTTGAACATCGCCTGTTCGTCATCGTTCATCTGGATTTCGATGACCCGCTCGATGCCGCCCTCGCCGATCACGGTGGGCACGCCGACATACATCCCTTCGAGGCCGAGCGCGCCGTCCACGTAAGCCGCGCAGGGCAGTACGCGCTTCTGGTCCTTGAGATAGGCTTCGGCCATCTCGATGGCCGAGGTGGCGGGCGCGTAGAAGGCGCTGCCGGTCTTCAGGAGGCCCACGATCTCGGCGCCGCCGTCGCGCGTGCGTTGAATGATCGCGTCGAGCTTCTCTTGCGTGGTCCAGCCCATCTTGACGAGATCGGGGAGCGGGATGCCGGCGACGGTCGAATACCGTGCCAGCGGCACCATCGTGTCGCCATGGCCGCCGAGCACGAAGGCGGTGACGTCGCGCATCGACACGCCGAACTCGAGGCTGAGGAAGTGGCGGAAGCGGGCGCTGTCGAGAACGCCGGCCATGCCGCAGACCATGTTGTGCGGAAGGCCCGAATATTCGCGCAGCGCCCAGACCATCGCGTCGAGGGGGTTGGTGATGCAGATGACGAAGGCGTCGGGCGCGTTGTCGCGGATGCCCTCGCCCACGGATTTCATGACCTTGAGGTTGATGCCCAGAAGGTCGTCGCGGCTCATCCCCGGTTTGCGCGGCACGCCCGCGGTCACGATGCAGACGTCGGCGCCGGCGATGTCGGCATAGTCCTGCGTGCCCTTGAGGGTCGCGTCGAACCCCTCGGCAGGGCCGGATTCGGCGATGTCGAGCGCCTTGCCCTCGGGCACGCCTTCGGCGATGTCGAAGAGGACGACGTCGCCCAGTTCCTTGAGGGCCGCGAGATGGGCGAGCGTGCCGCCGATCTGTCCTGCCCCGATAAGGGCGATCTTGGGTCTGGCCATGGGTGATCTCCGCATGAGTGTGAATTTCCGTGAATGGCGTAGACCTTTGCGCGGAGCCGTGCAAGGGCGCCGCGCCGCGGCATCCCGCGTGACGGGCCGGCGCGGATGCCTGTCCGCGCCGGTAAATCCGCACGGTCACACGGTTTTCGGAGGGGATGCCCGTTCGGGGCGGGGCTGGCGGTCCTCGGACGCCTTGCCGGACGCCGCGAGCGGTGCGGCGGACTCGGGCCCCGGCCGCTGCCGGGTCAGGCGGGGCGATTCTGATCGGCGGGACGGGGCCGCGGCGCGGGAGAGCAGAGCGGCGGCCCCGGTGCCTTTGCTCAGGCGTCCTGGCCCGGGATCGGGAGGCCCTCCGCCATCTGTTCGAACGCCTGGCCGCTGGCGACGAGGCAGGTCACGCCGCGCACGTTGGTGGCGGTGATCGTCCAGGTGCCGGAGCTTTGGGACGCGAAAACCTCGATCACCGCGTTGTTGGCGCCGAGGCCCATCGACTGCCGCGATTCGCCGTATTTCGAGGCGAGGCGTTCGACCACCACGTCGCGCGGTGCGCAATTGCGGCCCTGGGCATCGAGCGGCCCGCCGAGAATGGCGACCACGGCCGCGCCCATCATCATCCGTTTCATGACATCACCCTTTCCTTCTGATTGGGTCCCTGCCTTGTTCGTGATGAGAGAGTGGCCGAGGAACCCTGAAAACAGGGTTAACGACGCGGACATTTGCGCCCGTGTCCGCCGGTTGCGTTGCGTCGCGGCGGGAAACCCCTTGAAGGTTTCCCGCGAAAAGTGGCATCCCTGCGCAAGAAAATTCCAAGCCCCGCCGGAAAGGTGCCGCCATGGACATGACGACCCATCCTTATCGCTCCGTGCTTTACATCCCCGGCTCGAAGGAACGCGCGCTCGAGAAGGCGCGGACGCTTGCCGCCGATGCGATCATCTTCGACCTCGAGGACGCGGTGGCGCCCGACGCGAAGGCCGAGGCGCGCGAGACGCTCAAGCGCGCGCTGGCCGAAGGCGGGTACGGCAAGCGCGCCAAGATCGTGCGGATCAACGCGCTGACGACCGAGTGGGGTCTCGAGGATGTGCGGGTGTTGCGCGACGCGGGGGCGGACGCGATCCTGCTTCCCAAGGTGAACGCCGCGCCGGACGTGGACAGCCTTGCCGATCTCCTGCCGCGCGACCTGCCGATCTGGGTGATGATGGAAACGCCGGCCAGCGTCTTCAACGCGCGCGAGATCGCGGCGCATGCGCGGGTGGCAGGGCTCGTCACCGGAACGAACGACCTGATCAAGGATCTGGGCGCGCGATACCGCGCGGACCGGATGCCTCTCATGACCGCGCTCCAGACCATCGTGATGGCCGCGCGGGCGGCGCGGATCGTGGCGGTGGACGGGGTCTATAACCGCTTCCGCGACGGCGAGGGCCTCAAGGCCGAGTGCGAGCAGGGGCGGGACCTGGGCTTCGACGGCAAGACGCTGATCCATCCGGCGCAGATCGAGGGCGCCAACGTGGCCTTTGCGCCGACGAACTCGGAGATCGACCTCGCGCGCCGGCAGATCGCCGCCTACGAGGACAGCATGGCCTCGGGGCAGGGGATCGCCGTGGTGGACGGACAGATCGTCGAGAACCTGCATGTCGTCGCCGCCCGGCGCGTGCTGGCCCGCGCGGATGCGGTGGCCGAAATGGCGGAGGCCTGAGCGATGGGGTTTGCACTTGTTCTTCTCGGGCTGGCGCTCTGGGCGCTGGCGCATTTCTTCAAGCGGATCGCGCCCGAGCGGCGGGCGGCGATGGGCAATGCCGGTCGCGGGATCGTTGCGCTGGGGGTGGGCTTGGGCCTCGTCCTGATGATCGTGGGCTACCGCATGGCGGAGTTCATCCCGGTCTGGACCCCGCCCGCCTGGACCGTGCATCTCAACAACCTGCTGATGGTGGGGGCCGTGTTCCTCTTCGCGATGAGCGAGACCAAGGGGCGGCTGCGCGGGAAGATGCGGCATCCGCAACTCACGGCGGTGAAGGTCTGGGCGGTGGCGCACCTGCTGGTCAACGGCGACGCGGTGTCGATCCTGCTTTTCGGCGGACTCCTCGCCTGGGCCGTGGCGGAGGTGATCGTGATCAACCGCGCCGGCCCCTGGGACCGGCCCGAGCCCGGACCGGCGAGCCGCGACATCATCCTTGTCGTCATGACGGTGGTGGCCTTCGCGGTCATCGCCGCGATTCACGCATGGCTGGGCGTGTGGCCCTTCCCGCATTGAGGAGAGAGAGCATGAAACTCTATCGTTTGCTGACCGAGGACGATACCTCGGCTTTCTGTCACAAGGTGACGGATGCGCTGAACAAGGGCTGGGAGCTTTACGGCGATCCCACCTATGCCTTCGATAGTGCCAACGGCGTGATGCGGTGCGGCCAGGCGGTAGTGAAGGATGCGCCCGGCACCTATTCGCCCGACACGAAGCTCGGGGCGCAGTGAGCATGGCCAAGACCAACCCGGGCCGGTTCTTCGAGGATTACGCGGTCGGCGAGACGATCGGCCATGCGGTGCCGCGCACGATCGGCGCGGGCGAGCGCGCGCTCTATCACGCGCTCTACCCGGCGCGGCACGCGATCTACTCGTCGGATGCCTTCGCGCAGGCTTGCGGATTGCGCGCGAGCCCGATGGACGACCTTGCGGCGTTCCATACGGTCTTCGGCAAGACGGTGCCCGACATCTCGCTCAATGCGCTGGCCAACCTGGGCTATGCCGAGGGGCGGTGGCTTCGGCCCGTTTGGCCGGGAGATACGCTGCGCTCGAGCTCCGAGGTGATCGGGCTGAAGCAGAACTCGAACGGAAAGTCGGGCGTGGTCTGGGTCCGCACGACGGGAACCAACCAGCATGGCGAGGCGGTTCTCGAGTACGTGCGCTGGGTGATGGTGCGCAAGCGGGAGCAGGGAAGCGCCGCGCCCGAGCCGGTGATCCCCGACCTGAAGCCCGCGCTCGAGGCGGGCGACCTGATGGTGCCCGAGGGGCTGGACTTCTCGGGTTACGATTTCGAACTCGCCGGCGAGCCGCATCGCTGGGGCGACTATGAGCCGGGCGAAACGATCGACCACGTGGATGGCGTGACCATCGAGGAAGCCGAGCACATGATGGCGACGCGCCTGTGGCAGAACACCGCCAAGGTGCATTTCGATGCGTCGGCGCGACCGGACGGGCGGCGGCTCATCTATGGCGGGCACGTGATCTCGATGGCGCGCGCGCTCAGTTTCAACGGGCTGGCCAACGCGCAGATGATCGTGGGCCTCAATGCCGGGGCACATGCCAATCCGTGTTTCGCCGGCGATACGGTGCGCGCCTGGTCGGAGGTGCTGGACAAGGCCGAGACGGATGTGCCGGGCATCGGCGCGCTGCGGCTGCGGCTGGTGGCGACGAAGGGCGGTGCGCCCGGCGCACTGCGGGGCGGTGACGGAAAATACCTCGCGGACGTGTTGCTCGACCTCGACTACTGGGCGCTCGTGCCGATCTAGGCCGGTGTGGGGCGTCGCGGAAGAGCGTTATGTGATCACTGAAAATTTAGGGTGATCACATATTCCCGGGTGAGACGGTTTTTCGCGGGGGTTATTCGTCTTTTCCCCTGTGCTTTGCGCCCCGGCGCGTTAAAACGACTCGTGAAGGCGGTGACGCCGGGCGCGGACGCGCGCGCCCCGCGACGCCGCCGCAGACATGAAGGACGCGACACCATGGCAGATGTGAACCGGGGCGACCGCCCGCTTTCACCCCACCTGAGTATCTATCGCCCGCAGATCACGTCGGTCAGTTCGATCCTGACGCGGATCACGGGCAACGCGCTTATCGTGGCGTTCCTGCTGGGGGTCTGGTGGCTCCTGGCGGCGGCGGCCGGACCCGAGTATTTCGCCACGGCCGACGCGGTCGTCACCTCGTGGTTCGGCGACCTGGTCTTCGTGCTGTCGCTCTGGGCGGTGTGGTATCACTACCTGGCGGGGCTGCGGCATCTCTACTGGGATGCGGGCAAGGGACTCGAGCTTCGGACCGCCGAGATGCTGGGCTGGGTCTGTGTCATCGGCTCGGTCGTCCTGACCGTGCTCACACTTCTGATCATCTGAAGGGGAGGCGAGAGATGCGATATCTGACCGCCCGCAAGCGGGCCGAGGGCAAGGGCGCCTCGGGCACCGGGACCGAAGACCATTGGCATATGACCGTGAGCGCGGTGGGCCTCGCGCTGATCGTGCCGGTCTTCGTCGTCATCTTCGGTCGCGCGCTGGGAGGCGACCGCGAGGAGGTTCTGGCGACCTTCGCCCACCCTGCGATCGCGATCCTGACGGCGCTCGTGATCTTTGCCGGGATGCAGCATTTCCGGCGTGGCGCACAAACGATGATCGATGACTACTCGCGCGGCACCACGCGCAAGATCCTCATCATCAGCGTTGCCGTACTCTCTTACGGGCTGACGGCTTCGGGCCTGTTCGCTCTCGCTAAAATCGCGCTTTGAAGGGGTCGAGATGGCTGCTTACGAATACGAGACGCATGATTACGATGTCGTGGTCGTCGGAGCCGGCGGCGCCGGTCTTCGGGCGACGCTGGGCATGGCCGAGCAGGGGTTGCGCACGGCCTGCGTGACCAAGGTGTTTCCCACGCGGTCGCACACCGTGGCCGCGCAGGGCGGCATCGCGGCGAGCCTCAGCAACATGGGGCCGGATCACTGGCAGTGGCACATGTACGACACCGTGAAGGGGTCGGACTGGCTGGGTGACACGGACGCGATGGAGTATCTCGCGCGCGAGGCGCCCAAGGCGGTCTATGAGCTCGAGCATTACGGCGTGCCGTTCTCGCGCACCGAGGAAGGCAAGATCTACCAGCGCCCCTTCGGCGGGCACACGACCGAGTTCGGAGAAGGCCCGGCCGTGCAGCGCACCTGTGCCGCGGCCGACAGGACGGGCCACGCGATCCTGCACACGCTCTATGGCCAGAGCCTCAAGCAGAAGGCCGAGTTCTATATCGAGTATTTCGCCATCGACCTGATCATGACCGACGGGGCCTGCACCGGGGTCGTGTGCTGGAAGCTCGAGGACGGCACGATGCATGTCTTCAACGCCAAGATGGTCGTTCTGGCCACCGGCGGCTATGGCCGGGCGTATTTCAGCGCGACGTCGGCGCATACCTGCACCGGGGATGGCGGCGGGATGGTGGCCCGTGCGGGCCTGCCCTTGCAGGACATGGAGTTCGTGCAGTTCCATCCGACCGGCATCTATGGCTCTGGGTGCCTGATCACCGAGGGCGCGCGGGGCGAGGGCGGCTATCTCACCAATTCCGAGGGCGAGCGGTTCATGGAACGCTATGCCCCGCAATACAAGGACCTGGCGCCGCGCGACTATGTCAGCCGCTCGATGACGATGGAGATCCGCGAGGGGCGCGGCGTGGGCGAGAAGGGCGATCATATCCACCTCAACCTCAGCCACCTGCCGCCCGAGGCGCTGAACCTGCGGCTGCCGGGGATCTCGGAAAGCGCCAAGATCTTTGCCGGCGTGGACGTGACCAAGGAGCCGATTCCGGTCATCCCGACGGTGCATTACAACATGGGCGGCATCCCCACGAATTACTGGGGCGAGGTGGTGAATCCGACCGAGGACGATCCGCACGCGGTGGTGCCGGGCCTCATGGCCGTGGGCGAGGCGGGCTGCGCCAGCGTGCATGGCGCGAACCGTCTGGGCTCGAACTCGCTCATCGACCTCGTCGTCTTTGGCCGTGCCGCGGCCATTCGCGCGGGCAAGGTGGTGGACCACGACAGCGCGGTTCCGGGCACGAACAAGGAGCAGGTCGACAAGGCGCTGGACCGGTTCGACCGAATCCGTCACGCGGACGGGGACACGCCCACCGCGGAGCTTCGCGACGAGATGCAGCGCACGATGCAGGAGGACGCGGCCGTCTTCCGCACGTCGAAGACGCTCAAGCAGGGGGTCGAGCGGATGACCGAGATCGCCGGGAAGCTCTCGGACCTCAAGGTCACGGATCGTGGCATGATCTGGAACAGCGACCTGATGGAGACGCTGGAGCTGACCAACCTCATGCCGAACGCGTTGGCCACCATCCACGGCGCCGAGGCGCGTCACGAGAGCCGGGGTGCCCATGCGCACGAGGATTACGAGAAGCGCGACGACGAGAACTGGCGCGTTCATACCATCGCCCGCGTGGACGGCACCGATGTGGAGCTGAGCTATCGCCCGATCATCGAGGAGCCGCTGACCACCGAGGACGAGGGCGGCATCAGTCTCAAGAAGATCGCGCCCAAGGAACGCACGTTCTGATGCCGCTGTCGCGTGCCATATGGCCCGCGCTCGCGGTCCTGCCGCTCGCCGCCTGCGAGGCGAGCGGGGGCTCTTCGGCGCCCGTTCCGGCGCAGGAGCCGCCCAGGCTTGGCGGGCCGCCCGAGCGGCTCGAGCTTTGCGCGGCGCGTGCAGGGGTGCGCGGGGATTACGAGACCGAAACGTTCTTCGACGAGGGCAGGCCCATCGTGCGCATCGTCTCGGGCGGGGCCGTGTCGGACGACCAGATGGACAAGGCCAATGCCTGCCTTGCGGAGGGTGCGACATGAGAAGGCTTGCGGTGATCCTCGCGGCCGCGGCGCTGGCCGGCTGCACCGCCGCGAACGACGCGGCGGACGCGGTGGCGCGCGACAGGGCCAAGACGGTGGTGAACAGCGTGGTCGCCCAGCGGTTTCCGGGCGTGAACGCCGCGCCGGTCACGGATTGCATCATCGACGCCGCGAGCGCGGCTGAAATCCTCAACATCGCGAGCGCGTCGGTCACCGGCGTCACCCAATCGACGGTCGAGGAGGTGCTGGCCATCGCCAGCCGCCGCGAGGCCGTGAACTGCATTGCCGAGCAGAGCATCACCTTGCTTGCCGGTTGAGACGGAGGTCCAGGAATGGTTCAGCTTACCCTACCCAAGAACTCGCGCATCACGCGGGGCAAGACGTGGCCCGAGCCCGAGGGTGCCACGAATGTCCGCAAGTTCCAGATCTATCGCTACGATCCCGACAGCGGCGACAACCCGCGTCTCGACACCTATTTCCTCGACATGGACAAGTGCGGGCCGATGGTCCTGGACGCACTCATCAAGATCAAGAACGAGATCGACCCGACGCTCACCTTCCGCCGCTCCTGCCGCGAGGGTATCTGCGGCTCGTGCGCGATGAATATCGGGGGGATCAACACGCTGGCCTGTATCTACGGGCTCGACGAGGTGAAGGGCGACGTGAAGATCTATCCGTTGCCCCATATGCCCGTGGTCAAGGATTTGATCCCCGACTTGACGCATTTCTATGCGCAACATGCCTCGATCATGCCTTGGCTCGAGACCAAGACGAACCGGCCGGCGAAGGAGTGGAAGCAGTCGATCGAGGACCGCGAGAAGCTTGACGGGCTTTACGAATGCGTGATGTGCGCCTCCTGCTCGACCGCCTGTCCGAGCTACTGGTGGAACGGCGACAAGTATCTCGGGCCGGCCGCGCTGTTGCATGCCTATCGCTGGATCGTCGACAGCCGGGACGAGGCGACGGGCGAGCGGCTCGACGACCTGGAAGATCCGTTCAAGCTCTACCGGTGCCACACGATCATGAATTGCACCAAGACCTGCCCCAAGAACCTCAACCCCGCGAAGGCCATTGCCGAGATCAAGAAGATGATGGTCGAACGCGCGATCTGAGCGGGGCGTGCCCGAGCATTTCCTCCACGCGCTGATCCTGGCCACGGTGGCCGGCCTGGCCATTCCGGCGGGGGCGGGCGCGGCGATGATCGGGCGGCTGCTGCCCCGCTGGCACGAGGACGAGTTCCGCCACGGGATCGTGGCCTTCGGCGCGGGTGCACTTCTCTCGGCGGTGGCTCTGGTGCTGATCCCCGAGGGGATCGACCGGGCGCATGGCGGCATCGCGCTTCTGAGCTTTGCGCTGGGTGGCCTCACGCTGATGGTGGTGGACCGCGCGCTGGCCCGGTCAGGTGGCAAGGCCGCGCAGTTCACCGCCATGATGCTCGACTACCTTCCCGAGGCGATGGCGCTGGGCGCGATGCTGGCGGACCAGGGTTCGACCGCGGTGCTGCTTGCGCTGATGATTGCCCTTCAGAACCTGCCCGAGGGGTTCAACGCCTATCGCGAGATGGCCGGGGGAAGCGGCGAGGCCGGGCGCTGGCGGCTCTTCGCGCTCTTCTGTCTCATGGTGCCCGTGGGGCCGTTGGCGGCACTCGCGGGCCTTCTTTTCCTCAGCGGATCGCCCGCGGTGCTGGGCGTCATCATGATGTTCTCGGCAGGCGGGATCGTCTACCTGCTTTTCCAGGATCTTGCGCCGCAGGTGCGGCTCGAACGGCATTGGGGGCCGCCGCTGGGCGGGGTCGCGGGCTTCCTGCTCGGCCTCGCGGGGCACGTGGTTCTGCATTGAGGCGTTGGGGTGTTCAGTCGCGGCTGAAAAGGATGAACCCCACCCCGCCGATCACCAGCGCGCCCCCGATGAGCGTTTGCGGGCCCGGATCCTCGCCCAGGAACACCACCCCTCCCACGAGCGCGAAGAGCGGCAGGAGGAGAAGGAAGGGCGCCACCTGGCTGACCGGGTTGCGGCGCAGAAGCGTGTTCCAGAGCCCGTAGCCGAAGGCCGTCATGACGAGCCCGAGATAGAGCACGGCAAGCCAGACCACCGGCCCCGCATTCGCGATGGCGGCGACCTGGTCGCGTTCCACGAGGAGAGAACCCAGGAAAAGCTGTGGCGTCGCCATGACGGCGATCCACGCGGTGACGGTGAGGCCGTCGATCCGCTCGAGCCGCCGGATCATCGCCTGTCCGACCGCCCAGAAGAAGGCGCCGCCGATCACCATGAGGACCGAGGGCCATTCGCTCGCGATGCGCGGTGCGCCGGAGATGTACCACACGCCCACGAAAGCCAGCGCGATGCCGATCCATTTGCGCCAGCCGGGAGCCTCGCCCAGAAAGAGCGCGCCGATGATGACGAGGAACGGCACCTCGAGCTGCACGATGAGGGCGGCCGCCCCGGCGTCGAGCTGCTTGAGGCCTGTGAAGGTCAGCCCGTACTGGAACCCCGCCGCGACGAAGGCGATGGCGAAGAGCGCGAGAAGCTGGCCACGGGGGATGCGCACGAACCACACGAGGGCGAGGGCCGTCACCGAAAAGCGGAACGCCATCAGCAGGATGGGCGGGAAATGCGCGATCGCCGCCTTGGCGAAGACGAACCCCATCCCCCAGACGAGCGCCACCGTCACCCCGAGCAGGATGTCGAGCGGTGTGAGCCCCGCGGGTGCGGAGGAGGAGGGTGTCAGCCGGGCCATGCGGCGGACTGTAGAGCGGCGCGGGAAGCGTCGTCCAGCCGGGAAACGACATGCGGGCTGGGATCGGGGGTGTGCCTCGTGTTACGGGAAACATCCTGCCCCAAGCGCGTTAACAAGCCATTACCGGGAGGCGCGGATGATCATCGTTGCGGGTCTTGTCATCGCTTTCGTGCTGATGCTGATCTTTGCGCGGCGCGACATGCGGTATTGCCGCTGGCGCAAGGACCGCGATGCGGGCGAATGGCGCTGCGCCTATTGCGGCGCGGTGTCCGAAGGCCTCGACCCGCCCGAACGGTGCCTGCGGCCACGGGACGGGGCGTAATCCGAGATTGTCGTTGACTTGCGCCGCGCGAAGGCCCATGTGGCGGGGAAGGCCATTGTCCCCCGCCGCGTGAGCGGGGACGCCAGCACGAAAGAGCATGGGCGCAGACGATGGCGTGTTTCACCGGGGTCCAGATCACGCAGGATGCCAATGGGATGCCCCGTCGGGGCCTCTCCCATACCTGACGTCGCCCCAAGCGGGCCAGAACCGGCCGAGGCCGGAATAGGAATAATTCATGAGCGATTTCAAGATGCTGGGTCTGAGTGACCGGCTTGTCGACCGGCTGACCGAGAGCGGCATCACCGATCCGACGCCGATCCAGATGCGGGCGATCCCGGAGGCCCTGAACGGGCGCGACCTGATGGGGCTGGCGCAGACCGGCACCGGCAAGACGGCGGCTTTCGGCCTGCCGCTGGCGCAGATCATGCTGAGCGAGCAGGTCAAGCCGGGACCGCGCGGCGTGCGCGGGCTGGTGCTGGCCCCGACGCGGGAACTGGCCAACCAGATCTTCGAGAACCTCCAGACATACCTGGGCAAGAGCCACCTGCGGCTGAATATCGTGGTGGGCGGCAAGTCGCTCAACATGCAGGTCAAGCGGCTGGAACGCGGGACCGACATCCTTGTCGCGACGCCGGGGCGGCTCATCGACCTGATGGAGCGGCGCGCGATCGAGCTGGGCAACACGCGGTTCCTCGTTCTCGACGAGGCGGACCAGATGCTCGACCTCGGCTTCATCCACGCGCTGCGCAAGATCGCCGCGGCCCTGCCCGCGGAGCGGCAGACGATGCTTTTCTCGGCCACCATGCCCAAGCAGATGAACGAGATCGCGCAGGCCTATCTCACCTCGCCCGTGCGGGTCGACGTCTCGCCCCCCGGCAAGGCGGCGGACAAGATCACCCAGTCGGTGCATTTCGTCGCGCAGGCGGAAAAGACGGGGCTTCTCAAGGAGCTGCTGGACGAGCACCGCGAGGAGCTTGCGCTGGTCTTCTCGCGCACGAAGCACGGGGCCGAGCGGCTGAAGCGCAACCTCGAGAGCGCGGGATTCGCGGCCACCTCGATCCACGGCAACAAGAGCCAGGGGCAGAGGGATCGTGCGCTTCAGGAGTTCAAGGACGGGCAGGCGCGCGTCCTGGTGGCGACGGACGTGGCGGCGCGGGGGATCGACATCCCGGACGTGCGGCATGTCTACAACTACGACCTGCCCAACGTGCCCGACAGCTATGTCCACCGGATCGGGCGCACCGCGCGGGCGGGGGCCGAGGGCCGCGCGGTGGCGTTCTGTGCGCCGGACGAGGCGGAGCTTCTGCGCGACATCCAGAAGGTGCTCAAGATGGACGTGCCGGTGGCGAGCGGGCGGCCCTGGGAAGGGGTGCAGCTGGCGGCCAACAAGGGCCGGCCGGGTGGCGCGCCGGGCAAGGGCCGTGGGCGCCGTCCGGGCCGCGGCCGGGGTCGCAGCCGCAAGGCCGGTTGAGCCTTTACAAGCGCCGGTGAGGGCGGAAGAGTGACGCGGTGATCCCGAGGAGAGGAGCGCCGCGCCATGCCCACCCCGCCCCCCGACGCCGCCGCGCGCCGCGCCGTCGCGCCGGTCATCTGCTATCCGAACGAGACGCTGCCCGAGGTGCCGCTCGCGCTCTATCGCAGGGCACGGGCGGGCGCGCGCAAGGTGGCCGAGGCCGTCGCCGCCCCGCGCGACGCCTGCACTTTCAGGGTCGAGGCGGGGCAGTTCTTTCGCATCACGAGCGTCGAGGGCCCGCAAGTCGGGGACCTGAACCTGTGGCATGCGGACAATCTCGACGAGCGGTTCTATTCCGGCAAGACGCGCGCGCTGCATGGCACGCATCTCACCACAGGCGAGCGGATGTGGTCGTCCTTCCCCTATCTGCGGCCGATGGCCACGATCGTCGAGGATACGCTTGATTGGTACGGGCGGGATGCGTTCGGTGGGTCGGTGCATGACGTGATCGGGACGCGCTGCGATCCTTATACGGGAAACCTGCTGGCAGGGTCGCAGTATCACCATTGCTGTCACTCGAACCTGACCCGCGCGCTCGCCGGGGCGACGGGGCTCGACCGGGAGGCGGCGGAACGGGCGGTGCATGACGTGCTGAATGTCTTCATGTGCACCG
The DNA here is from genome assembly GCF_019599045.1 of Roseovarius sp. SCSIO 43702. NCBI lineage: Bacteria > Pseudomonadati > Pseudomonadota > Alphaproteobacteria > Rhodobacterales > Roseobacteraceae > Roseovarius > Roseovarius sp. SCSIO 43702. Next base: position 3,406,792 of record NZ_CP080623.1, on the reverse strand, counting down.
GGTTCACCGCGGACACGGGCCAGTATTTCATGAAGGCAAGCCCCGTGCGGCCCGACGATTACCTTGAATTCCTTGCGGAAATCGACCTTCTGGGGGCGCTGAGCGCCTGTCCCGGCGGCGATTGCTCGGCCCAGCATTCGAGCGATGTGGCGGTGTGCCATCCGCTCCTGGTCGAGGTGTTCGAGCCGGAGGCCGGCGCGCTCGAAGGATGGGCGCCGCCGCAGGTGAACGGGTATGACCGCAGCCACGGATTTTCCGAAGGTTAACGGGCCGGACCCCACGTCGGTATCCATGTCGGTATCCACGTCGGTATCGCGTCGGTGGAAGGTGAGTCGCGGCAATCGTGAATGCGGCGCACGGTCGGCCAGCCACGAAAAAGGCCCCGGTCGGGAACCGGGGCCTTTCAAGTTCGGGTAGTGCCCTGCGATCAGTGCGCGTGGGACTTGTCCCAATCCTCGCGCTTGGGAAGCTGCTCGAACGTGTGTTCGGGCGGCGGCGAGGGCAGGGTCCATTCCAGGGTGTCGGCATACTCGTTCCACGGGTTCGCCTCGGTCACCCGGGTGCCGCGCAGGAGTGCGTAGGCGATGATGCCGAAGAAGAACACGAAGCTCGCGAAGGAGATGAAGGCGCCGATGGACGACCAGTAGTTCCAGAACGCGAAGGCATCCGGGTAGTCGATGTAGCGGCGCGGCATGCCCTGGCGGCCGAGGAAGTGCTGCGGGAAGAAGGTGAGGTTCGCACCGATGAACATCGCCCAGAAGTGCAGCTTGCCCGCCCATTCGGGATACATCTTGCCGGTCATCTTGGGGAAGTAGAAGTAGACCCCCGCGAAGATGGCGAAGATCGCCCCGAGCGACATCACGTAGTGGAAATGCGCCACCACGTAATAGGTGTCGTGATAGGCCCGGTCGACGCCCGCCTGGGCCAACACGACGCCCGTGACGCCGCCCACGGTGAAGAGGAAGAGGAACCCGAACGCCCAGAGCATCGGCGTACGGAATTCGATCGACCCGCCCCACATGGTCGCGATCCACGAGAAGACCTTGACCCCCGTCGGCACCGCGATGACCATCGTCGCCAGCATGAAGTAGCTCTGCTGGGTGAGCGACATGCCCACGGTATACATGTGGTGCGCCCAGACCACGAAGCCCAAGACCCCGATCGCGATCAGCGCCCAGACCATCGGCAGGTAGCCGAAGATCGGCTTGCGCGAGAAGGTCGCGATGACGTGGCTGATGATGCCGAAGCCGGGAAGGATGATGATGTAAACCTCGGGGTGGCCGAAGAACCACAGGATGTGCTGGTAGAGCACCGGATCACCGCCGCCCGCCGGATCGAAGAAGGTCGTTCCGAAGTTGCGGTCCGTCAGCAGCATCGTGATCGCGCCGGCGAGCACCGGCAGGCAGAGCAGGATCATCCATGCGGTGACGAAGATCGACCACGAGAAGAGCGGCACCTTGAAGAGCGTCATGCCCGGTGCGCGCATGTTGAGGAAGGTCGTGATCATGTTGATCGAGCCCAGGATCGAGCTTGCGCCCGAGACGTGGACGGCAAAGATCGCGAGGTCCATGGACATGCCCGCCTCGGAGGTCGAGAGCGGCGCGTAGAGCACCCAGCCCACGCCCGAGCCGAGCTGACCGTTGCCGCCGGGCGACAGGAGCGACGCGACGCCGAGCGACGTGCCCGCGACATAGAGCCAGAAGCTGAGGTTGTTCATGCGCGGGAACGCCATGTCCGGCGCACCGATCTGCAACGGCATGAAATAGTTGCCGAAACCGCCGAAGAGCGCCGGAATCACCACGAAGAACATCATCAGGATGCCGTGGTAGGTGATCATCACGTTCCACAGGTGGCCGTTCGGGGTACAGGGCGCCGAGCTGTCCGCGATGAAGCGCGCGCCCTCGAGACACATGTACTGGACACCCGGTTCCATCAGCTCGAGCCGCATGTAGACGGTGAACAGGACCGATATCAGCCCTACGAAGGCCGATACGACCAGGTAGAGGATACCGATATCCTTGTGGTTGGTGGACATGAACCAGCGGGTGAAGAACCCGCGATCGTCGTGGTGGTCGTGGCCTTGAATGGCTGCGTCTGCCATTTGGTGCCTCCTGCTGACATTGGTGGCGCGGGCACGCGGAAGGCGCCCCTGATCATGGGATGTTTTAGTCCGCCGGGCCGAGCGGGGCAATGTTCGAAATTGACGCAGATCAAATAAATACCGCACCGGGCGACGCTCTGAGCCCGCATGTGTGAAATCACGGGTCGGGGCGCCGCCTCGCGATTGTCGGATGCAAAAAAATCCGGCATCGGTCCAGAAATTCGGGAACTACCGGCGCGGGCGGTGGTTGGGCCTCCATGAATTCTCAACTGGAAGGCGGACAGCCAAGTGCGCCCTTCTGAATAACCTGGAGGTAGAAATGAAGAACTTCATGCTCAAGACCGTTTCCGTGGCCGGCCTGACCGCAGCGATGGCGATGCCCGCAGCGGCGATGACCTGTGCCGAATTCGACGCGATGAGCCCCGATGAGCAACTCGGCGTGATGTATGACATGGGTGGCCGCATGGCAGCCCGCGACATGGCCCGTGGCGACGACGCCGACATGGGCGGCGACGACGCGGCGACCGTTGACACGGAATCGGCCGACAACGTGGCCGGCGGCGAGGAAGAGCGCGCCCAGATGGCACGCGGCTCAGACGTGGTCGTGAAGATGCGCGAGATGTGCGAAGCCGATCCCGAGGCGAATCTCGACGACATCATGAACAGCAAGGAAATGCGCGGCTAAGCGTCGTTTCCTTGGGATACGAGACGGCCGCGAGCGATCGCGGCCGTTTTTTCGTGTTCGGAAGTCGAACGCGGTGCGGTCGGGAGCGATCTGGCGGGCGCCCTGACGGACGCATGTCCGCCAAGCAAAACGGCCGCGGGTGATCGCGGCCGCTTTTCCTGTGGGTGTCCGATGCTCAGGACGCGTCGGAACCTTCGGCGTCCTCGCTGGCGCCTTCCTCGGAATCGGAGTCGCCATCTTCGTCCGCGCTGAACGTCGCGAGATAGGCCGCAACATCCTCACCACCTTTGTTGAGCTTGAATGTCATCTTGCTCTTGGCGCCATCGTCGTCGAGGTAGTCCTTGAGGAAGCCGCGGGGATCCTTGACGTATTCCGCCAGGTTCTCCTCGTCCCAGACGAGGCCCGCCTCGCCCGCGGCGACGAGCGAATCGCCGTAGCCGCTGAAATCTTCGACGGTGCCCGCGGTGCTCCCGATGATACCATACAGATTGGGGCCGGTCCTGCCGCCCTTGACGATGTCTTCATCGCCGTCGGCGATCGCGTGGCAGGACTTGCATCTGTTGAACGTTTTCTCGCCCTTGTCGGCATCGCCCTCGGCATGTGCCGGGAGCGCGAATGCCAATGCGGCAAGCGTCGGTGCGATTAGGTGTTTCATGATCAACCTTTCGTGCCTTCACAAGTTTCGCGTTTCCATCCCTGACAATAGGCTTCCTGCCAGGGATGTGTAGCACAAAAGCGGATTTCAGCCATTCCGGTTCCGCAGATCGTCCAGATAGGCGCGGGTGAACCGCGTGTAGCCCGCGGAGGTCATGCGCAGGCGGTCCCGCATGAGCGCGTTGAGACGCGGGAGCTGATGGAAGGGTATCGCGGGGAGGGTGTGATGCTCGGTGTGGTAGGGCATGTTCCACGCGAGAAACCGGACGATGCGGTTGGTGTAGGTGGTGCGCGTGTTCTCCAGCATGTTCGCCACGCGGGGGCAGCGGCCATGCTCGGCCAGCAGGTAGAGCCGCAGGAAGGGCTGGCCCAGAAGGGCCGGGAGCAGCCAGATCCAGAAGAGAAGCGGCGTGACGGCGAGGCTGCTTGCGGCCAGCGCATGGAGCGCCAGCATCACGCGCGCCTCGCGCCGGAGACGGGGCCGCGCGCGGGCGGGCACATGATCCCCCGGATCGCGGCCCAGCGCGTTGCGCCATGTCTGCCGCGCCATGGCCCACCAGTAGGGCAGGCCCGAGACGTGCCGGATGAATTCGCCCCGCGTCTCGGGCTTGGCGCCCGAGAGGAGCTCGGGGTCGCGGTCGGGATCGTTGGTGTGACGGTGATGGGCGAGGTGGAAGTAGCGAAACCACTCGAACGGTTGCAGGATCAGGAGCCCCGCCGCATGGCCCACCCATTCGTTGAGCCAGGGCGTCCGAAACGGCGTCTTGTGGGTGCATTCATGCTCGAGCGTGAAGAGAAAGCAGATCGCGATCCCCAGCGGGAGCAGCGCCAGCGGCCAAAGCCACCAGCCCTGCGCGACCCAGAGCGCCAGGCCCGCGATCAGCCCGACATGGCCCGCGAGATGCAAGAGCCCCGCCCGGTCGCTGCGCTGGCCCAGCCGGGCGAGCGTGTCGGCGGGCAGGCTGGCGATGAGGGTCTTGTGGTCGGTCATGGGGCATCGCGCCCGAGCGTGGCGAGATAGCCGGCGAAATAGGCCCGCGCGGCCTCGGCGTCGGGGGGGCGGCCGATGAAGCAGCGGAAATAGGGGTCGAGATAGCTCAGTCGCTCGGGCACGCTCTCGGTGATGCCGAGCGCGTGGTAGCTGACTTGCGTGAGATAGATGACGCGGGCACGGATGAACGCCTCGGGGCGGTCGAAGCCGTGACGGTCGAGGAACGCGGCGATCGCGGCGATCCGCGCGTCGTCCTCGGCGCGGAGGCTGGCCGCCACGTCGGGCGCGCGGCGGGCCCAGTCGCGCACCGCCTGGTCGAGCGCGGGGTCGAAGCGGGTATGGTCCACCCAGACCGCGAAGAGTGCGAGCAGCCCGTCATCGAGCCCGCGCGCCCCGGCAAGGGCATCGAGCATCACGCCGGTATTGCGCGCCCGCCAGGTGTCGAGCACCGCCGCAAGCAGGTCGGCGCGATCCTCGAAATGCCAGTAGAAGCTGCCCCGCGTGATGCCGAGCGCGCGGGAGAGCGCGGTGATCTGCACCGCCTCGATACCCTCGGCCTTGAGCAGCCCGATGGCGGCATCGAGCCAGTCCTCGCGGGTCTTGCGCATGGGGCGGGGGGCGGTCACGGGGCGGCTCCGTACAGGGTTGTCCGGAAACATGCAGGGATGTATGGTTCCTGTCAAGCAGGGAGGGCCGAAGATGCGGATCACGCGACTGCCGGGAGACGATCGCGCGAACGGGTGGAGCGCGATCCTGCCCCCGCGCAGCCCCAATCCGCCCCTGGCGGGCGAGGTGCGGGCCGACTGGGTGGTCGTGGGTGCGGGCTATGCCGGGCTGGGCGCGGCGCGGCGGCTGGCCGAGTTGCATCCGGCCGCGCGGATCGCCCTGATCGAGGCGGGGGAGGCCGGGGAGAACGCCTCGGGCCGCAATTCGGGCTTCGCCATCGACCTGCCGCACAACGTGGGGTCGTCGCTCGACGAGCTTGACGGCTCGCATCGGTTCATGCGGCGGGCGCGGTTCGCCATCGGAGAGCTCGACCGCGTGATCGAGGCGGAGGGCATCGCCTGTGACTGGTCGGCGGATGGAAAATACCACACCGCCGTCTCGGAGCGCGGGCGGCGCGAGGTGCTGGAGCCTTTCGCGCGGGAGCTGGAGGCGCTGGGCGAGCCCTATGAGTGGATCGAGGGCGGCGCGCTGCGGGCCGCGCTCGGGAGCCCGCATTTCACCGCCGCGATCCGCACGCCGGGCGGGCGGCTGATGAACCCCGCGGCGCTGTGCCGGGGCTTGGCGGACAGCCTGCCGAAGAACGTCACGCTCTACGAGAATTCGCCCGTGACCGCGTTCGAGAACTCGAACGGCGTCACGCTCACGACGCCCGACGGCTCGCTGCGCGCGCCGAAGATGATCCTTGCCGCGAACGGGTTTGCCGAGCGGTTCGGCGCCTTCCGGGGCCGGTTCCTGCACCTCGTCGCCCATGCGAGCCTGACCCGCCCGCTGACCGAGGCGGAGCGCGCGAGATACGGCGTGACGCGCCCCTGGGGTCTCACGCCCGCCAACGCGTTTGCGGGGATCACGATGCGTCATACCAACGATCACCGCATCCTGATCCGGCAGGGCCTGAGCTATTGCCCGTCGCAACGGTTCCCGGAAGCCGGGCGGCGGGCCGTCGCGCGGCGGCACAAGCGGCTTTTCGACGCGCGGTTTCCGGGGTTGGACGCGGTCGAGATGGCGCATACCTGGTCGGGTTTCGTCTGCCTGTCGCGCAACGCGGCGCCGGGCTTCGGGCGGGTGGCGCCGAACATCTGGGCCGCCACCTGCCAGAACGCGGTGGGCGTGACGAAGGGGACCTTCGGCGGCATCCTTGCCGCCGACATGGCATCAGGAGAGGACAACCCGCTCATCGCCGACATGGAGAGCCTGGGCACCCCTTCGCCCCTGCCGCCGCGCCCGTTTCTCGATATGGGCGTGCGCGCGCGGTTCGCCCGGGAGCTTTGGCGGAACCGGCATGAGGCGTGACGGGGGGCGGAGCGAGGGCGCTGCCCTCGCGCTCCCGGGATATTTTTCGGCAAGAAGAAGGATCAGGGCCGGGTTTCGAGCCGGTCGAGCGCGCCGAGCACCCTGTCGGTATGCGTGTAGGCAAGCGCATGGCCCGCCCCGGGAATGATGACGTTGCGCGCCGCGGGGTTGAGCGATGCGAGGCGGTCGGCGCCGGCGACGGGGATGATGTCGTCCTCGGCGGCCCAGATCGCGAGGGTGGGGATGCGGGCCTCGGCCACCGCACGGTGCTCCGTGTCGAGATCGTGGTCGAGCGTGTGGTGGAGCGACGACCAGACGGCGGGCACGAAGCCGCGGTAATCGAGCTCGCGCAGTTGCAGATCGACGATGCCGGGGATCGAGCTCTGCTCGAGGTCGCGTTCCGCTCGGGTCGCGGCGCGGAAGGAGCGCGGGTAGGTGAGGTGCATGAGCCATTGCCCGAGCCGGCGGTGGTTCGCCACGAGGCGGGCGGCGGGGCCGAGATCGTGGCCGAGCCCCGCCGGCGCGAGAAGGGCCAGTTCGCGAACGCGGGCCGGGCGGTGGGCCGCGTAGTCGGCGGCGACGGCGCCGCCGAGCGAGTAGCCGAGAAGGACCACGGGTTTCTCGACCGCGAGCGCGTCCAGCAGGTGATCGAGATGGTCGCGGAAGAAGGCCGGGTCCTGGTCGCCACGCGGCCTGTCGGAATAGCCGCGCCCGTAATGGTCATAGGTGAGCACCCGGTAGCCGCGCGCGGCCAGTTCCTCCGCGATGGGCCCCCAGACATAGGAGGCGGTGGTCAGCCCGTGGATGCAGACGATGACCTGTCCGCCCTCGGGCCCGTGCCACCGGTAATGCGTCTTGCCGCGCGGCAGCGTGAGGATATCGCCCGGCGCGGCGGCGCGGACCCGGTCGGTCATGGGCTTGCGCGCGAGGTCGCGCAGGAAGGGGGCGTAGAGAAGCGCCGCGACGCCCCCCAGGGCCCACCAGATCACGCCGCCCCCTGCCACGCGTCGAGGATGTAGCGCGAGGTCATCAGGTCGAGATGCGCGCCGCCGCCGTTCTTGAAGAGCGTGATCTCGTCATCGCTCTGGCGGGCGAAGCTCTCGGGTTCGTAGTAGTCGGCGAGGATATCGTCGCGGGCGATCTTGCCCGCCTCGAGCGGGATCTTGATCTCGCCGATGTGGCCCACCGTCGTGTCGTAGCTGTCCACGAACACGCGCGCGCGGGTGAGCGCCTCGTCATCCGCCTCGCGCATGTCGGGACGATAGGCGCCGATGAGGTCGATATGCTGACCGGGCCGGAACCAGGCGCCCTTGAGGATGGGGTCGGTCGACATGGTGGCGGAGGTGACGATATCGGCCTCCTTCACGGCCGCCTCGAGATCGTCCGCGACCTCAAGGCCCCGGCAGTCCCCGGCCATCGCCTCGGCATTGGCGCGGGTGCGGTTCCAGACGGTGAAGCGGGCATCGGGGAAGGCGGCGGAATAGGCGGAGAAGAGGTTGCGGCCCACCGTGCCCGCGCCCACGATCAGGATGCGCCGGCTGTCGGGCCGGGCGAGGCGGGTGGCGGCGTAGAGGCTGTCGCCGGCGGTCTTCCACTTGGTCACGAGATGGAAGTCGATGAGCGCCTCGAGCGTGCCGTCCTCGTCGGAATAGAGGCAGACCGCGCCGTTCACCATCGGCTTGTCAGCCTTGGGGTTGCCGGGAAAGATCGTGGCGGATTTGACGGCGAGACCCATCCCGTCGATCCACGCCGCGCGCGAGAGCAGCGTGTCGGGATCGCGGTAGAGGAAGGTGTCGCCGATTTCGGCCTTGGGGAGGCGGTGGCCCGCCTCGAGCGCACGGATGAGGTCCATCCAGTCGAGATTGGCCTCGCCTTCGGCGAAGGGGATATGGGTGAAGCTCATGTGATCTGCTCCTCGGTGATCAGGTCGTGGGAGGTGAGGCAGGCGGCCAGCGCGTCGGGGGTGGTGAAGAGATGTGTCCGCCAGCCGCGCGCGCGGGCCGCCGCTATGTTGTCGGCGCGATCGTCGGTGAAGAGAAGGGTTTCGGGGGGCAGTCCGCAATCGGCCTCGACCGCGGCGAAGATCGCCGGGTCGGGTTTCGCCAGCCCCATCCGCCCCGAGATGTAGCGGCGGTCGAAATCGCGCAGGAAGGGGAATTGCGCCTCGGAAAGGGGGAAGTTCTCGGCGCCGAAATTCGACAGCGCGAAGACCGGGACGCCGGCGCGGCGCAGCGCGTGCAGGAGGCGCACGGAGCCGTCGATGGCCGGCTGCGCGATCTCGGTCCAGTGGTCGCGGATGGCGCGGATCTCGGCGGTCCAGCCGGGATGTGCGATGGCCGTCTCCTCGATCGTGGCGCCGAAGGGGGCGCCCGCGTCGATGCGCTGCATCATGGCGTGGATGTCGACGGCCCCGAACAGCGACGCGCGGCGGGCGGGGCCGATGCGCGCGTCGAACCAGCCTTCGGGGTGCCAGCGGATCAGCACGTTGCCGATGTCGAATATGACGGCGCGGACGGTCATTTATAGACCCCCGAGCGCGGCACGGGCGGTTTCGCGCGCCGCGACTCGGCCCAGATCAGGAAAAGCCCCGAGCCCACGATCAGCACGATGCCGATCCAGGCGGAGGGCACGGGAAAGGTGCCGAAGACGGTGATTCCCCAGATGATCGCCATGGGCATCGAGACATATTCGAACGGCGCGGCGAAGGCGGCCTCGGCGATGCGGTAGGCCTGGCTGATGAGGAGCCCGCCCAGCACGCCCGAGGTGCCGAGCATCACGAAGATCGCGATGTCGTCGCGGTCCACGGGCCGCCACGCGCGCAGCAGGAACTGCGCCGAGGGGTGATCGGAGGTGGCATAGCGCCCGTCGCCCGCGACGGCCCAGACGAGGACCGAGACCACCATGAACGACACGAGGATGTAGAAGGTCATGGTGGCCGCGCTCTCGGTGCTGCCGATGCGGCGGGCGATGATGTGCATCGTCCCGTAAAGCACCGCCGAGATCATCGGGAAGAGCGCCGCCACCTGGAAGGCCGAGGTGCCGGGGCGGACGATCACGAGGACGCCCACGAAGCCCACCGCGATGGCGGCCCAGCGGCGCGGCCCGACCGTCTCTCCCAGAAAGATGACCGACATGAGCGTGATGACGAGCGGCGAGATGAAGAAGATCGCCACCGCGTCGGCGATGGGCAGCACCGCGAGCCCCAGGAAGAGGAAGGAGTTGGCGAAGACCACGCAAAGCCCGCGCGCCAGGTGCCACCGCAGCCGCCGCGTGCGGACGAGCCGGAACCCGCCAGCGAAGGGCATGACCAGTGCGAAGAGCGTCGCCGCCCCCACCAGCGAGCGGATGAAGACCACCTGGTGCAGGGCGTAGTCCGAGGACAGGAACTTGATCCCCATGTCGTTGAGCGAAAAGCACAATGCCGCCACGGCCACGCAGAGCGCGCCGAGAAGGTTGGAGCGGGGCAGGGTCGTGGTCGTCATCCGCGCGACTCCGGGGGGTTGCGACGGGGCAAGGAAAAGGGAGCGGACGCGGAATGTAAAGGCGAGAGGTCGCCCTTTCTCCCGTGCCGCGGGTCGCGTCGCGAGGATATGGCAGGAGGCCCCGGGCCAAGCCCGGGGCGGGGAAGGGCGGGAGGGCCGGTGTCAGTCCCGCGCTGCCTGTCGGAGGGCGCGTTCCAACGCGTCGAGAAAACGCGACCGGTCGGCCTTCGAAAAGGCGCGACCGCCGCCCTGGCGGAAGGGATCGGCGGCGCGCAGGTCGCTCATCAGGTCGCGGGTCGCGAGCGCGTTGCCGATATTGGCCTGCGTGAGCGCCTCGCCGTTGTGCTTGAGCACGCGGGCGCCCGCCTCGACGCATTTCGCCGCGAGGGGGATGTCGCCCGTCACCACGACGTCGCCCGGACCCGCCCGCTCGGCGATCCACATGTCGGCGACGTCCGGGCCGTCGGGCACGATGACGGTCTCGACGAGCGGGTTCCGCGAGGGGCGAAGGCCGCCGTTCGAGACGATGTAGATCCGCGTGCCGTGGCGGGTGCCGACGCGCTCGACCTCGGACTTCACGGGGCAGGCATCTGCGTCGACATAGATGGGCATGGGGCAATCCGTTCGGTGGCGGGCAGGTAAGTCGTGCGGATTCTCATAGGAGATTTTCTTCTTCCGAAGAAATCTCAGATCATCCCTTTTTATTGCCCACCCTGTACTCCTCGGGGATCGGCATGCGGTTGAAGGCGTCGAGGCCGGCGATCTTGTAGGCCTCGGCGAGTGTGGGGTAGTTGAAGGTGTTCTGCACGAAGTAATCGACCGTGCCCTTGAGGTTCAGGACCGCCTGCGCGATGTGGATGAGCTCGGTGGCGCCCTCGCCCACGATCTGCACGCCGAGCACCCGGCGCGTCTTGAGCGAAAACAGCATCTTCAGCATTCCGTCCTCGAGCCCCATGATGTGCCCGCGCGAGGTTTCGCGGAAGCGCGCGATGCCGACCTCGTAGGGGATTCCGCGCTCCTGCATCTCTTCCTCGGACATGCCGCAGGTCGAGATCTCGGGAACCGAATAGATGCCGTAGGGAAACCACGGGCTTTCGGGCAGGGTGGGCGTGTCGAGCGCGTGGCAGGCGGCGACGCGGCCCTGCTGAAGCGCGGTGGAGGCGAGCGAGGGGTGCCCGATCACGTCGCCGGTGGCGTAGATATGCGGCACGCTTGTCTGGTAGGTCTTGCGATCCACCTCGAGCCGCCCGCGGCGGTCGGGTTCGAGCCCCGCGGCCTTCACGTCGAGCCGCTCGGTCGCGCCCATGCGGCCGGCGGCGAAGAGCAGCATCTCGGACCGGACATGACGGCCGTTGGCCATCGTCACCTCGACATGGGTGCCGGTGTCCTCGATCTTCTCGATCGCCGAGCCGAGGCGCAGGTCGACGCCGTTCTCGCGGATCTGGTGGGTGAATTCCTGGATGATGGTCCGGTCGATGAAGTCGAGGAAGGTGTCGCGCGGCTCGATCAGGGTGACGCGCACGTCGAGGGCCGAGAACATGGTGGCGTATTCCACCCCGATCACGCCCGCGCCCACCACGGTCAGGCTGCGCGGGATCTGGGCCAGCTCGAGGAACTCGTCGCTGTCGAGCACGGTGGTGCCGTTGAAGGGCACGTAATCGGGGCGATGGGTCCGGGTTCCCGTGGCGATCAGGAAGCGCTCGGCGGTGAGCGTCGTCGTGTCGCCCGCCTCGGTCGCCACCTCGATCTCGTTCGGGCCGGTAAAGCGCGCGAGGCCCATGAGCGTATCGACATGGTTGCGGTTGAACTGGTGCTCGAGCACGTCGACCTCGTAGTCGAGCGTCTTGTGAAGCCGCGCCTGGAGGTCGGCGGCGTCGATGTCGTCCTTCACCCGGTAGGAGCGGCCGTAGAAGCTGCGCTCGCGCCAGCCCGATAGGTTGAGCACGGTCTCGCGCAGGGTCTTGGAGGGGATCGTGCCGGTGTGCACGGATACGCCGCCCAGGCGGTCCTTGCGGTCCACCACGAGCACGCGCCGCTTGAGCTTGCCCGCCTGGATCGCGGCGGCCCGGCCCGAGGGGCCGGAGCCGATGATGACAAGATCGTAATGCGTGCTGTTCGACATGGTGCGGCGCGGTCTCGGGGCTTGGGTCCGGCTTCAGCCGTAGAGCGCTTCGGCGTGGAAGCTCACGTGGTCCTCCATGAAGGTCGAGACGAAGAAATAGCTGTGGTCATAGCCCGGTTGCAGGCGCAACGTGGCCTGTTGCCGGCGCTCGGCCACGGCGGCGAAGAGATCGGCCGTGTTGAGCAGGTCCGAGAACTGATCCTCGGTGCCGGTGTCGGTGAGGACCGGGCCGTCGAACCCCGATTCGCGCATCAGGAGCGTGGCGTCATGCGCGGCCCATTTCGAGGTGTCGTCGCCCAGGTAGCCGCCAAGCTGCTTCCGGCCCCAGTCGCTCTCGGTCGGGTGACAGATGGGCGAGAAGGCCGAGACCGAGCGGAAGCGCCCCTTGAGCCCCATCGCGAGGGTCAGCGCGCCGTGGCCGCCCATCGAGTGGCCGGTGATCGACTGCCGGTCGAGATCGACGGCGAAATTGTCGCCCAGCAGCGCGGGCAGTTCCTCGGCCACGTAGTCCCACATCCTGAAATGGCTGGCCCATGGGTCCTGCGTCGCGTTGACATAGAAACCCGCGCCCTGGCCCATGTCGAACGCCTCGTCGTCGGCCACGTCCTCGCCGCGCGGCGAGGTGTCGGGGAATACGAGCGCGATGCCCTGCTCGGCGGCCCAGCCCTGGGCGCCGGCCTTGGTCATGGCGTTTTCATGCGTGCAGGTGAGGCCCGAGAGATACCAAAGAAGCGGCACCGGGCCGTCGCGCGCCTCGGCGGGCAGGAAGAGGCCGAAGGTCATGTCGCAATTCGTGGACTTGGAGGCGTGGGTGTAGACGCCCTGCACCCCGCCGAAACAGGCGTTTTCCGATTTCGTTTCCATGGCTCACCTCAACTCCTTGTCAGGTCGCCCACAGGCTTAGCGCATTTCGCGCCCCGGTCGAAAGCCGGAAATCAGTAAAGCGCCGAAACCCAGCCGATCACCAGCGACACGGTGACGACGGCGAGAGTGGTGGAGATGAGGATCGAGGCCGAGACGCGCTGGGGCGCGACGCCGTAGTGCTGGGCGAGGATATAGACGTTGCCCGCGACCGGCAGCGCCGCGGCGGCGATCATGACGGCGGCCGGGTAGGGGGCCACCGGGAAGACGAGCAGCGCCGCGACCGCCACGGCGGCGGGATGCAGCACGAGCTTGCAGGCCGAGAGATAGCCCGCGATGACCGGACGCTCGGCGGATTTCGACGCGAGCGAGGCGCCGATGGCGAAGAGCGCGCCCGGCGTCGCCGCCCCGCCCAGGAGCGAGAGGAAATCGTTCATCACCTGCGGGATCGGCAGCGCGAGGCCCGACCAGAGCAGCCCGAGCACGATCGAGACGATCATCGGGTTCTTCAGAAGCCCCATGCCCACCGTGCCGAGCACGCGGACATTCATCCGCCCGTCGCGCGAGCCGGTGACGAGGATCACGATGAGCGAGCCGAAGACGATGAGATCGACCGCGAGGACGAGCATGATCGAGACGATCGCATCCTCGCCCATCAGGAGGGTCAGCATGGGGATGCCGAGGAAGCCCACGTTGCCGATCACGGCGCATTGCGCCTCGACCGCCGCCACCTCGACCGTCTGGCGCCGCAGCATCGCGATGCCGGTCGCCGCGAGATAGACGACGCCGGTGGCGCAGAGATAGGCGGCGACGAACCAGATATCGAACACCTCGGCGATGGAGAGATTGGCCGAGAAGCGGAAGAGCATCGCCGAGAGCGCGAAGTAGAACACGAATTTCGTGAGCCATGCCGTCGCCGGTTCGGGAAAGAAGCCGGTGCGCCCGGCGCCGTATCCGAGGCCGATGATGAGGAAGAAGGGGATGGTCTGAAGAAAGACGGCCAGCATGGCGGGTTCGTAGCACGCGGGCAGGCGGGGTCAATCGACAAGGCACGCAGAGGATGGGCGCTCGCAGGAATGCGGGTGCCAGAAATAAAAGTGAACAGTTCAGTTCATTTTGTTCTTGCAAAGTGAACTTGTTGGTTTAGATTGCAAAGTGAACCGAAGAGTTCAGTCAAGGAATGAGAAAATGACACGCAGAATCAGCACCTACCCCCTGAAGATCACCCTTACCGCGATCGCGATCAGCCTCGGCCTTGGTGCCGTCGCGGCGCCCGTGGCGGCCCTATCGCCCGACCTGAGCGGTCTCACTCCGACGCTGACCTATCCGGATCCGGCCCCCCAGCCGGTGACACGCGATGCGGACGATCTGCGGAAGTGATCCCCGCCTCCGCGTTTCGCGTGGCGGGGCGACGGGGGCCGCTCCTCCCGACCGTCGCCCCGCAACCTTGGCTTGCCCCGTGCGGGCCGGCGTGGCTAAGGTATGGCCGGTAACGACTGGAAGGGTGCGGGTATGGAAATGAGCGCCGATATCAAGAAGGGGCGCAAGTTCGACCAGGTGCTCGAAGGCGCGCGCACGATCTTCCTGCGAGACGGGTTCGAGCGGGCGAGCGTCGATGACATCGCGCGCGAGGCCGGAGTGTCGAAGGCGACCCTCTATTCCTATTTCCCCGACAAGCGGCTTCTCTTCTCGGAGATCGCGCGGATCGAGTGCAACCGGCAGGCCGAGGCCGCGCTGAAGGATTTCGATCCCGAGTGCAAGTCGGTCGAGGACGCCCTGCGCGAGGCCGCCGAGCTGGTCGTGCGGTTCTTCCTGTCGGAATTCGGCTTGCAGATGTTCCGCACCTGCGTGACCGAGTCGCAGCGTTTTCCCGAGCTGGGAGAGCGGTTCTACGCGTCGGGTCCGGGGATGCTGCGCGAGAAGCTGGGCACGATCCTCGATGCCTACGTGGCACGCGGCGATCTGGAGATCGACGACATGGACCTCGCCGCCAGCCAGTTCGGCGAACTCTGCAAGAGCGATCTTTTCGTGAAGTGCATCTGCGGGTTGCAATGCGCCTGCGACGATGCGGCCATCGACCGGGTCGTGACCGGCGTGGTCGAGATGTTCCTCGCGCGGTATGGCGTGAAGCAATCCGGCTGAGGCCGCGGGCATTTTACGAAATCCGCGTGCAATTCGTCACCGTGTCTTAATCCGTTCTTTCCGATCCGATGGCTAGGACCGCCCCTGCGGCGTGGATGCGCCGCGAGTTCATCCTGTTCAAGTTCGGAGACAACATGAGACGTTCCCATTTCCTGATGCTGGCGGCCCTCGCGGCGGCCGGCGCCTGCGCGAAGAAGCCCGAGGCGATCGCGCCCGCCTACATCTCGCCCACGACCTACAACGGTTTCTCGTGCCGCCAGCTTGCCGCGGAGGCGGCGCGCGTCGATGCGGCGCTGGGGTCGGCCTCGGCCGCGCAGCGCAAGGCGCGCAGCAACGACACCGCGGGGGTGATCCTTCTGGGCCTGCCGGTCTCGACCCTGTCGGGTGACAATGTCGCGGACCAGATCGCGCAGTTGAAGGGCCACAAGCAGGTCCTGCAGCAATCGCAGATCAGGAAGGGCTGCGTTGCCTAGATCGGCCGGGTTCCCGGTCTAGGCGTCGCCGGTCGCGACGGGCACGGTCGGGAACGCGCCCCATTCGGTCCATGACCCGTCGTAAAGCGCGTGATCGGTCTTGCCCAGCCGCGCGAGCGCGAGGTTGATGACCGCCGCCGTCACGCCCGACCCGCAGGTCGTGATGACGGGTTTCGACAGATCGGCCCCCGCCGCGTCGAAGACGGCGCGCAGGGCGTCGGGCTCCTTCATGGTGCCGTCGTCGTTCAGAAGGTCGGTATAGGGCACGGATCGCGCGCCGGGGATATGGCCCGCGCGCAGCCCCTCGCGCGGCTCGGGCGCGTCGCCGCGGAAACGCGCGGCGGCGCGCGCGTCGAGGATCGTGTGATCGCCCAGCTTCGACGCCTGCGCCACCTCGGTCACGTTGCGCACCAACTCGGGGCGGCGGCGCACGGTCATGTGACGGTCGCGGATCACGGGAGGCGTGGATTCAACCGGGCGGCCCTCGGCCTGCCACTTGGGCAAGCCGCCGTCGAGCACCGCGATGTCGTCGTGGCCCATCAGGCGGAAGAGCCACCAGACGCGCGCGGCCGAGAAGAGGCCCATGCCGTCATAGACCACCACCTTGTGCCCGTCGCCCACGCCGAGCGCGCGGACGCGCGACATGAATTTCTCGACCGGCGGGGCCATGTGCGGCAGGTCCGAGCGGTGATCGGAGATCTCGTCGATGTCGAAGAACCGCGCACCGGGGATATGCGCGGCCTCGTATTCGGCGCGCGGATCGCGGCCGGCGGCGGGCAGATACCAGCTTCCGTCGAGAACGCGCAGGTCGGGATCCTTCATGTGCCGGGCCAGCCATGCGGTCGAGACAAGCGTGGTGGGATCGTCCTGTGCCATGGTCGGAATGCCTCATGGGGGTCGCAACGCGCCAAGGGCTACACAAGCGTCGGACGGGGTGCAAGGCCGCGGGTGCCTCAGCGCCCGGCGCGGCGCCGCGCCCAGCCGAGAAGTGCGACGAGGATCGCGCCGCCCGCGACCCCGGCGCCCACCTGGGTCAGCGTGACGCCCGTGTCCACCGCGCCGGTGCGCGTGCCCCCGGCGCCGAGAAGCGCGAGACACCCGTATGCCGCGCCGCCGCCCGCGAGCCCCAGCAGCGTGGCGGGCAGCCGGCCCATGGGTGCCCGCAACCGCCCCAGCGACACGCCCCCGACGGCCCCGGAGATCAGGCAGAGCATCAGGTACATCCGCGCCGCCTCAGCCGAAATCCTTGAGGAGCCGCTGTTTCTGGCGGTTCCAGTCGCGCTTGGCCTCGGTGGCGCGCTTGTCCACCGTCTTCTTGCCCTTGGCGATGCCGATCTTGATCTTGGCGATGCCGCGATGGTTGAAGTAGAGCACGAGCGGCACGAGGGTCATCCCCTTGCGCTGCGTCTCGTTCCAGAGGCGCGCGAGTTCGCGTTTCGACACCAGGAGCTTGCGGCGCCGCTTCTCGTCATGGCCGAAGGTCTTGGCCTGTTCGTAGGGCGCGATGTAGGAGTTGACGAGCCAAAGCTCCCCGTCCTCGACGGCGGCATAGCTCTCGGCGATGTTGGCGGAGTTCTCGCGCAGGGATTTCACCTCGGAGCCCTCGAGGATGATGCCGCATTCGAGATCGTCCTCGATCGCGTAATCGTAGCGCGCACGCCGGTTCTCGGCGATCACCTTGTAGTTGGGATTGTCCTTGGGCTTGGCCATGGGAGGGAGATAGAGGCCGGCACGGCCCCTGTCCAGAGCGGCGCGCCCGCGGCAGGCGTGGGCGTGGAGTATCGGCAACCGGAAAGAAGCAGGAACTCAGCGCGGCAGGTCGATGTCGAGCACGATGGGAAGATGGTCCGAGGCGCGCGCGGCGCGCGGGCTGTGGTGGACGTGAACGGAATGGGGCAGGTCGGGATGCGACAGGATGAACCGGTCGAGGCAGGCGGTGGGCCGCGCGGCGTGGAAGCTCGGCCCCGGTTCGAGCAGGGTGAGATCGGGGCCGAAGACCGCCTCGAAGCTGTCGGCGCCGCGCCACATGTTGAAATCGCCCGCGACGATCACCGGGTGGTCCTGATCGGCCATGTCGGCGCGCAGCGCCTTCAGCTGTCGGGCGCGCGTCCCCGCGGTCAGGCCGAGATGCACGCCCAGGAGATCGAAGCGCGGCGCATCGAAGCCGACGGCGACGGCGCCGCGCGGTTCGAACGCGGGGAGGATCAGGCGACGCGTGTGTGCGGGCCTGAGCAGGCCCTTGCGGTAGAGCAGCGCGTTGCCGTGCCATCCGTGGCTTTGATCGTTGGGGGCGAGATCGGCGAAGTCATACCCGAGCTCGTCGCGGAGCCGGTCGATGGGCAGCACGCCGGGGCGCGGTGCGAGGCGCTTGTCGGCCTCCTGCAGGGCGACGACATCGGCGTCGATCTCGGCCAGCACGTCGAGAATGCGCCCCGGATCGCGCCGCCAGTCGAGGCCTACCGCCTTGCGGATGTTGTAGCTTGCGATGCGCAGGCGCGAGGAGGACGGGGGTTCGGGCATGGTCAGAGAAGCCATTCGATGGGCAGGCGCTGGATGATCGCGAATGCGATCTGCTGAAACAGGTTCGCGCCCGGTTCACGCTGGTAGATGATGTCCTTGCCGTCCTCGCGCTCCTCGATCCAGACCATGTTGTTCTCGGGCGTCAGCCGGGGCTGGTAGGTGATGCGCGGCAGAAGGCTCTCGAAACTCTGCGTCACCGTGGCGGCGATTTCCGGGCTGTCGATCAGGAACCCCATCTCGCAATTGAGCCGCGCCGAGCGGGGATCGAAGTTGAAGGAGCCGATGAAGACCTCGCGCTCGTCCATCACGAAGGTCTTGGCGTGAAGGCTGCCGCCGGACAGGCCGAGGGGCAGCACCTGCTGGTCGGGTGTCCTCTCGGCCGCGGCGCGCAGCTTCAGCTCGTAGAGTTCGACGCCGGCCTTGAGCAGAGTCCTGCGGTAGCGGCTGTAGCCGGCATGGACGAGGAAGACATCGGTGGTATCGAGCGCGTTGGTCAGCACGCGCACCTTGCAGTCCTTGCGCGCGAGTTCGGTGAGATACCGCGCCCCGGTCTTGCCCGGCACGAAATAGGCCGAGGCCACGTCGAGCGAATGCGTCGAGCGGGTCAGCATCTCGCCCATGCGGTGAATGAGAAGCTGATCCCTCTTGGCGTTGCCGAGGCCCTTGCGCGGATCGTCGGCGATGACCGAAACGGTGGTCCATTCGAAGGCGAGGTCGCCATGGGTGATCTCATGGGCGAAACTGTCGGCCTCGGCCCGAAGCTCGCATGCCTCGTCCCGGGCGCGGATCTCGTTCAGATGGGCCTCGTAGGCGGGGCGATCGGCGACATCGCCCACGACACGCTCGAGTTCGATGACGGGCGCGCTGTTCCAGTATTCGTCGAAGATCTTCGCCGTCTCGGTCACGACCGGGCCCGTGGCGATGGCGTCGGTGTCGATGTAGAAGATGTCCTGGTGAACCTGGAAATACTCGTCGCCCACGTTGCGGCCCCCGATGATCGTGGCCGCGCCGTCGACGATGAGCGCCTTGTTGTGCATCCTGTGGTTCATGCGGAAGAAATTGAGCGCGAATCCGAGGATCTTAAGCCGGCGGATCGGGGAAGGGTTGAAGATCCTGACCTCGAAATTCTCGCACTCGTTCAGCGCGGCGAGAAACGGGTCGAGCCCGTCGATCCCGTTGTCATCGAGCAGCAGCCGCACGCGCACCCCGCGCCTGGCGGCGCGTTCCAGCGCGTCGAACATGAGCATCCCCGACACGTCATCGTGCCAGATGTAGTATTGCGCATCGACCGCGACCTCGGCTGCCTCGATCAGCGCGAGCCGCGCTGCAAGCGCGTCGCGCCCGGATTGCAGCACCCGGACACCGGAATGCGCCGCGTCATGACCTTCACCTTCGCGGCGCATCGCCGCGCCCAGCGCGGTGTCGGTGCGCGGCGGCGGGCGAAGGCTCGTCGGGCGGTCGGAGACGTCGGGAAGCGAAAAGGGCAGGCGCAAATCGGATACCTTGGGTCATGGGCGCCGCGCGTCCGGGGCGTCCGGCAGCGCGGCCCGGAATCGGCATGGGTCAGGATTCGAAGGTAGGCATCCCACGCCGGATTGCGAGGGATCGCATGGGGTCAAACGTGAAAACGCCCGCCGTCTTTCGGGCGGGCGCTTTCCTGCGTCGGGTCGGTCCGTGGCTCAGAAGCCGAGACCTTCGTATTTCTTCTTGAACTTCGACACGCGGCCGCCGGCGTCCATCAGGCGCGAGGAGCCGCCCGTCCACGCGGGGTGCACGGTGGGGTCGATGTCGAGCGAGAGCGTGTCGCCTTCCTTGCCCCAAGTGGAGCGCATCTTGAAGGTCGTGCCATCCGTCATCTTGACTTCGATGAGGTGGTAATCGGGGTGGATGTCTTTTTTCATGTCGAGGATCCTTGCACAGGCTTCTTGCCGTCATCCTTGGGCTTGTAGTTCGCGTCCTCGGCGATACGGGCCGATTTGCCGCGGCGCGAGCGCAGGTAGTAGAGCTTGGCCCGGCGGACGCGGCCCCGACGCACGACCTCGATGCTTTCGATATTGGTCGAGTAGAGCGGGAATACCCGTTCCACGCCTTCGCCGAAGGAAATCTTGCGGACGGTGAACGACCCGGCGATGCCCTCGCCGTTCTTGCGGCTGATGCAGACGCCCTCGAAGGCCTGCACGCGGGTGCGGGTGCCTTCGGTCACCTTGTAGCCGACGCGCACGGTGTCGCCGGCCTTGAAATCGGGAATGTCCTTCCCGAGCGAGGCGATCTGTTCGGCCTCGATTTCTGCGATCAGGTTCATCTGATCTTCTCCTGGGTTGCTTGCGGTTGGTGTCCGCAAAGGTGTGTCGCGTTCCGAGAGCTCGTGGTCTTCGTCCGGGTTCACCGCGGTGCCCGCCCGAGATCGGATCGTCGTTATCTGTCGAAGCTGTTTCGCGGGGCGATGCGGGATCGGCAGAAGCGGCCGACCGGAATGTGCCCAACGGAAACAGGCCCGGAGCCGCCGAGGCGATTCCGAACGAGCGGACGTATAGGCGGGATCGGCGCGCGGATCAAGCGTCGAGGAGGGCGCGGGCGTCAGCTCCGGGTGTCGCGGTCGCCGCGCGCGGCCCAGAGGTCCGGGCGGCGGTCGCGCGTGATCTCCTCGGCCCTGTCGCGCCGCCAGCGGGCGATGCGCGCGTGATCGCCCGAGGTCAGCACCTCGGGGATCGTGTGCCCGCGCCATTCGGCCGGGCGGGTGTATTGGGGATGTTCCAGCAACCCGTCCGAAAAGCTCTCGTCCTCGGTCGAGGCCGCGTTGCCGAGCACTCCGGGCCGCAGTCGGACGATGGCGTCGATCATCGCCTGCGCCGCGATCTCGCCGCCGGTCAGCACGAAATCCCCGATCGAGACCTCGCGGATGCCGTAGTGGTCGATGACGCGCTGGTCGAGCCCCTCGAAGCGGCCGCAGATAAGGGTGAGGCCGGGGCGCGCGGCGAAATCCTCGGCCATGGCCTGCGTGAACGGCGTGCCGCGCGGGCTGAGATAGACGAGCGGCCAGTCGGGCGGCGTGCCTGCCATGGCCTCGTCGATGGCGCGGCCCATCACGTCGGGGCGCAGGACCATCCCGGCGCCGCCGCCGGCGGGCGTGTCGTCGACATTGCGGTGTCTGCCCTCGCCATGGCTGCGCAGGTCGGTCGTCTCGAGCGCCCAGAGCCCCTGGTCGAGCGCGCGGCCCGTCAGGCTGTGTCCCAACACGCCGGGAAACGCCTCGGGCAGAAGGGTGATGACGCGCGCGGTCCATGCCCCGGCCAGGCGGGGACGGTCGGCCATGAGTTCGCGCGGCCTTGTCGAGACGGAAACGGCCTTCCGGCCCGCCGCGCGGCTGGGGGTGTCGTCAGATGCGGACATGCCCGCGTCTTAGGTCATCGACGCGAGCATGCAAACTCCTATCTTCGGGGGCCGCCGGACCCGTCAGGCCAATGATATGACGCCCAGCACCACCAGCAGGAACAGGATCAGGGCGATCACGATCAGGATCTTGGCGCCCGAAAGCGCGACGCCCGACAGACGACCGAAGCCGAGCATGGCCGCGATGGCCGCGATGGCGAGAAGTATGAGAATCCACTCAAGCATGTAATTAGTCCTCGTTCACTGTTGTCCTCACGGCTGCCGGATCGGCATCCTGCACTCACAACATCGTGAGGTCACGCTTGGTTCCCGCGAGGGCTGCCGCCCCTCAGTCGAAGAGCCCTTCGGGCGGATCGGCCACGATGCGGCCCGCGCCGAGATCGACGGTGGGCACGGCCGCACGGGTGAAGGGCAGCAGGACACTCGACTTGAGTCCGGGGCCGTGGATCTCGAGGATGTCCGAGGCGCCGTGGTTCAGCACGGCCTTGACCCGTCCCAGCGTCGTGCCGCCGGTATCGACGACCTCGAGGCCGATCAGGTCGGCGTGGTAATACTCGTCGTCGGGCAGCGAGGGGAGGCGGTCGCGCGCGACGAAAAGCTGCGTGCCGCGCAGCGCGTCGGCCTCCTCCCTGGTGGAGACGCCGGAGAGGCGCGCGGTGAGCGCGTTGGTGGTCTGGCCCGTGAGCGTCACGCGGAAATCGCGCGCGCCGTCCTGCGTGGTGAGCGGGCCATAGGTCGCGATGTCGTCGGGGGTGGCGGTGAAGCTCTTGAGCCGCACCTCGCCGCGCACGCCGAAGGCGCCCGCGATGGCGCCGATGCAGATGAGATCGGTCATGACAGCCCCCTGGGGCCGCGGTCGCCTCCGCGGCCGGCCGCCGTTACCTGGTCGGTTTCCATCATCATTCCCGCAGGGAACGCCGGCAGCGTGAAAATGGCAAGGCGCAAGCGAGCGGGCATGGTCAACGCTCCTCGATCGGGAGGGACGCGCGGCGATCCTCCCAGCCGGCGGTTTCGAGTTCCGGCGTCTCGCTTTCCTCCTCGGGCCAGCCGACGCAGAGATAGGCCACGAGGCGCCAGTCTCCGGGCGCGTCGAGATCGCGCGCAAGGCGGTCGGGGTCGAGGATCGACACCCAGCCGACGCCGAGCCCGTGGGCGCGCGCGACAAGCCAGAACTGCGTGATCGCGCCCACCACGGAATAGCGGCGCATCTCGGGCATGGTGGCTGCGCCGAGACCGGCGCCCTTCCCGGTCGCCTCGTCGCAGAAGACGGCGAGTTGCACCGGCGACTCCTGCATGCCCGAGAGTTTCAGCCCGGCGTAGAGCGCGGCACGGCGTCCCTCGTAGCCTGCCAGCGCGCGGTCGTTCTCGGTGCGGAAATTCTCAAGCGCGGCGCCACGCGCCGCAGGGGAGGAGACGCGCAGGATGCGCCACGGCTCGCTCAGGCCCACCGACGGGGCGGTGAGAAAGGCGGCGAGGCAGGTATCGAGGCATGGCTCGTCGACCGGATCGGTGCGGAAGCGGCGCACGTCGCGCCGCCACCGCATGAGCCGGTCGAGATCGGCCCGGAAGTCTTCCGAGAAGTGCGGCATGATCCGCCGCCCGTTGCCCGGTTACTCTTCGGTCGCCGCCTCGGCCTCGGCCTCGGCCGCCGGTTCCTCGGCGGGGGCGTTGGCGGCTTCGGCTGCGGCCTTGGCCTTCTCGGCCTTCTCCTCGGCACGTTCCTTGGCCTTCTGGCCCGGCTCGCCCTTCTTGAGGTTGGCGCGTTCCTTCTTCTCGATATGGCCCGCCGCTTCGAGGAAGCGCGAGATGCGATCGCTGGGTTGCGCGCCCTGGTCGAGCCAGTATTGCACGCGCTCCATGTTCATCTTGACGCGGTCCTCGCTGTCCTTGGGCAGGAGCGGGTTGTAGGTGCCCAGCTTCTCGATGAAGCGGCCGTCGCGCGGCATGCGCGAATCGGCGGCGACGATCGAGTAATGGGGGCGTTTCTTGCTGCCGCCACGGGCGAGACGGATTTTCATGGCCATTGTCGTTTCTCCTTTGAATGGCTGGGTCGGACGGGGGCGGACCCCCTCCTAGGATTGGTGTTTCTTGTGGTGCTGGATCACTTCGCCGATGATGAAATTCAGGAAATTCCGGGCGAATTCGGGGTCGAGATCGGCCTCGCGCGCCAGGCGCTCGAGCCGCTCGATCTGCTGGCTTTCGCGCAGCGGATCGGAGGGGGGCAGGTCGTGCTGTGCCTTGAGCACGCCAACGGCCTGCGTGTGCTTGAACCGCTCGGCCAGGGTGAAGACGAGCACCGCATCGAGACGGTCGATGCTGTCGCGATGGCTCTTGAGCAGTTCGGCGGCGAGTTTGGACGCGTCAGACATGAGATGCGCCTTTCAAAGCGGTTGCGGGACTCATTGCATCGCCTCCCGGGGGTGGCGCCAGATCTGGCAGGGTTCGCCGAGCAGCGTGCCGTCGCGTTCGTGGACGCAGCCGAGGCGCCGGGCGAGGCGGAGCGAGCGGTCGTTATCGGCGGCGATGTAGGAGATGACACCGTCGAGACCCCATGCCTTCGCCGCGTGGGCGCGTGCCGCGAGGCAGGCCTGGTGGGCGAAACCGCGCCCCTCGAAGCCCTCGAAAATGTGCCAGCCAAGCTCGGGCTCGTCCCAGCCGTCGTTGAAGATGATGCCCACGCGGCCCGCGACTTCGCCGCTCGCGCGGTGCTCCACGATCCACATGCCGTAACCCCGGAGGGTCCAGTGGCCGATCCCCGCGAGAAGCGCGCGCCAGCTGTCCCACCGGTTCATCGGCCCGCCCACGAAACGCGCCCGTTCGGACGCGCCGAAGGCGGCGATCGCCTCGAAATCGCTTTCGCGATAGCCGCGCAGGATCAGGTCGGGGGTGTCGACCGTGGGCGCATTCTCGGGCAGGGGGCGGGTGGCGTGGGTCATGCGTAGGCCTCGGGGCTTCCATCGGCATCGACCTCGAGGCCCAGCTCGGAAGGCGAGGGGTGCCGGTAGAGCATCTCGGTGCCCATGTGGACGTTCTCGTAGGTGCGTTCGTAGGAGGCACCCAGACGTTCGGCCAGCGCGACCGAGCGATCGTTGCCGGGGACGATGTTGGAGGTCAGCGTGGTGAAGCCGAGGGTTTCGTAGGCCCAGCGGCGGGCGCGCTCCGCCCCCTCGCGGGCGATGCCGAGGCCCTCGTAGCCTTCGTAGACGACCCAGCCGATTTCCGGTTCGGGCCAGCCCTCGGGGTTCCAGATGCCGGTGATCCCGCAAGGAGCCCCGGTCTCCTTCCAGACGATCGTGAAATAGCCGTAGCCGTGGAGCGCCCAATGGCCGAGGTTGCAGGCGAACCAGCGCCATGCCTGCGCGCGGTTCGTCTCGAGCCCGAAGCCCGCCGCACGTTCCCTGTCGAGGGCGAAGGCGCAATAGGCGTCGAAATCCGCCGCCTCGGGAAGACGGAGAAGGAGACGCCCGGTCTCGAGCCGGATATCGGGAAGCGCGGTCATGACGACATGCTCCGCCGGACGCGCAAGCGGGCACGCGCTGCTTCATCTTGCCTCAAATACTCGTTCCTCCGCGCGCAAGTTGCGCCAGGGGCGGGGTATGATGCGCGGTCCACCATTGCGTCACTTCTTCTTGCCGAGGCCCGAGAGACCGGGGGGCAGGCCGGCGCCGCCAAGACCGGGCATCCCGCCGGGGAGGCCCTTGCCCATCTGCTTCGCGGCCTGTTCGATGGCCTTCGGGTCCATGCCGGCCATGTCCTCGGGGCTGGGGCCGCCCTTGCCGAACATGCCCTTCATGGCCTGTTTCAGCATGCCGCCTTTCCCCATCTTGCCCATCTTCTTCATCATGTCGCCCATCTGGCGCTGCATCTTGAGAAGCTTGTTGAGCTCGGAAACCTCGAGTCCCGCACCGCGCGCGATGCGTTTCTTGCGGCTGGCCTGCAGGAGCTTGGGGTTGGCGCGTTCCTTCCTGGTCATCGACTGGATCAGCGCGATCTGGTGGGTGAGCATCCGGTCGTCGATGCCGGCCTCCTGCACCTGTTTGGCCATCTTGCCCATGCCGGGCATCATGCCCATCATCGATTCCATGCCGCCCATCTTCTGCATCTGCTCGAGCTGCATCTTGAGGTCGTTCATGTTGAACTGACCCTTCTGGAAGCGGCGCATCATCTTCTCGGCCTGCTCGGCCTCGATGGTCTGTTGCGCCTTTTCCACGAGGCTGACGATATCGCCCATGCCGAGGATGCGGCCCGCGATGCGCTCGGGCTCGAAGGTCTCGATCGCGTCCATCTTCTCGCCCAGACCCACGAAGCGGATCGGCTTGCCCGTCACGGCGCGCATCGAGAGGGCCGCACCGCCGCGCCCGTCGCCGTCCATGCGGGTGAGGACCACGCCGGTCACGCCGATCTTGTCGTCGAACTCGGTCGCGACGTTGACGGCGTCCTGACCGGTGAGGCCATCGACCACCAGCAGCGTCTCGCGCGGGTTGGCCACGTCGCGCACGGCCGCCGCCTGCGCGATGAGCTCGGCGTCGATATGCAGCCGGCCGGCGGTGTCGAGCATGTAGACGTCGTAGCCACCGAGGCTGGCCTGCGTCCTGGCGCGCTTGGCGATCTGCACCGGGTCCTCGCCCTTGACGATGGGCAGCGTGTCGACGCCGATCTGGGTTCCGAGGATGGCCAGCTGTTCCATGGCCGCCGGGCGGTTCACGTCGAGCGATGCCATCAGCACGCGCTTGCCCTCGCGCTCCTTGAGGCGCTTGGCGAGCTTGGCGGTGGTCGTCGTCTTGCCCGAGCCCTGCAGACCCACCATGAGGATGGGCGCGGGCGGGTTGTCGATCTTGAGCTTGCCGGGATCCTCGTCGCCGGTGAGGACATGGACAAGCTCGTCATGGACGATCTTGACGACCTGCTGGCCGGGCGTGACGGACTTGGTGACCGCCTGCCCGGTGGCCTTTTCCTGCACGGCCTTGACGAAATCGCGCGCCACGGGCAGCGAGACGTCGGCCTCGAGCAGGGCGACGCGCACCTCGCGCAGGGCGGTCTTGACGTCCTCCTCGGAGAGCGCGCCCTGTTTCGTCAGCCGGTCAAAGACGCCGGAGAGGCGTTCGGACAGATTTTCAAACATTCCGCGGCCTCCTTGCCGGTTGCGTCATTGCCCTTCGAGATAAGAAGGGCGGCTCAAATCACAAAGGCCCCCACGGGCGAAACTCGCTGGTGGGGGGCGATCCCGGCAGGGTGCCAAGGGACCGGAAGCGTCGGCGACTTCCGGATACGGGGCGGCGTTTACGCCGGGGCGGCGTCCGAGTCAACCCGTGTGGCGGCGCGCCATTCCTCGATATAGGGATTGATCTCGCGCGATTCGGCGTAGGCCGCGGGGTCGATCGTGGCGGTGATGAGCGCCTCGCCGGTTTCGGGCGCGGAGGCGAGGACCGAGGCGTCGGGTGCCACGATCGACGACATGCCCTGGTAGGCGAAGCGGTCGTCGGCGTCGGCATGATCGCAATAGGCGACGAAAACCTGGTTTTCATGTGCGCGCACGCGGATCAGGCTTTGCGCGATGAAGTCGCTGCCCTGCTGCGCGGGCAGCGCCGTGGGCACGACGACGAGATCGGCACCCGCCAGGGCCAGCGCGCGGACGCATTCGGGAAACTCCACGTCGAAACAGATGAGCATCCCGACGCGCAGCCCGTTCAGCTCGAAGGTGACGGTGTTGGGGCCGGCAGGGGTGAAGATGTCCTTCTCGTAGGGACGGTAGAGAAAGCCCTTGCGGTAGATCACAGGCTCGCGCCCGTCCGCGAAGACCGCCATGGCCGAGATGCTCAGGCCGTCGCGGCGGCGCTCGGGAAAGCCCGCGACGAGGCTGATCCCGATGCCTTCGGCGGCTTCGCGCATTTCCTGCACCCATGCGCCCGAGGCCGATTGCGCGAGGTCGCGCAGGCGATCGCCTTCGCCGTAGCCCGACAGGGCGAGTTCGGGCGCGACCATGAGGTCGGCACCGAAGGAGCGCGCGCGCGCCATGGCGTCGATGATGCGCTGCGGGCGCGAGCGCGGTTCGGGTTCGGCGGTCATCTGGTAAAGTGCGAGTTCCATGCGCGCGATCATGGCGCAAGTCGCGCGGGATTGTCCATTGCCTCCGCGCGGCATGGGGGCGATATCTCGGGCGACGAGGCAAGCGGGAGCACGCGCGAGATGACCGAAGGGATGGACAGGGATGCGAGTTCGGCCAACCAGGGCGATCTGCCGGTGACGTCCGACGCGCTTCTGGAGACGCTGGGGGCGACGGGCGTCGCGTTCGAGTATCACGAGCATATTCCGCTGCGCACCGTGGACGACGCCAAGACGGTGCAGGGCGACGTTCTGCCGGACGGGGCGGGCATCCACCACGTCAAGAATTTCTACCTGCGCGACCGTAAGAAGCGGAATCATCTCGTCGTTCTCGAGCAGGATCGCGACGTCGATCTGAAGGCACTGGGGCAGGCTATGGGTGCGCCGGGGCTGTCCTTCGGCTCGGCCGCGCGGCTGATGGAGCATTTGGGGGTTCGGCCCGGCGCGGTGAGCCCGCTTGCCATGGTGACAGGGGCCAAGACGGGCGTGCGCCTTTTCATGGACGCGGCGCTGTCGCGGGGGCGGCTCATCCATGTGCACCCTCTGGTCAATGACCGGACGGTGGGCCTTGCACCCGACGATTTGCTGGCGGTGCTCGAGAGATGGGGCGTCGAGGTGACGTGGCTGGAGCTCTAGCGCGTCACACGGGAGCCGGGAAATCCTGCCGGCGTGGTGGCCACCCGTTGTGCGGAAACACGCAGGTCGCTACGGTTTCGGTCATATCGTTTGAAGCCGCACAGGGGGCGGGATGGAGAACTGGGACGAGGTGCGCACGGCCTACCACGTGGCGCGGATCGGGACGGTCAGCGGCGCCGCCGAGGTGCTGGGCGTGCATCATGCGACGGTGATCCGGCATATCGACGCGCTCGAGGGACGGCTTGGGGCGAAGCTGTTCCAGAGGCATGCACGCGGTTACACGCCCACCGAGGCGGGCAACGACCTCTTGCAGGTGGCGCAGGCGACGGACGACCAGTTCGGACAGCTTGCCGGGCGCATCAAGGGGCTGGGTGACGGTGTCGCGGGAGAGCTTGTCGTCACCTCCCTGGGCGGGCTGAGCTATCTCCTGATCCCCGTGCTGGCCGCGTTCCGCGAGACCTATCCGCAGGTGGTCTTGCGGTTCCTGGCCGGCGACCGGCTCTTCCGGCTGGAATACGGCGAGGCGCATGTGGCGATCCGGGCAGGCGCGGTGCCGGATCAGCCCGACAACGTGGTGCAACCGCTCGTCCGGCTGGAGACCACGCTTTACGCGAGCGAGGCCTATATCGCGCGGCGTGGCGATCCGCGCGCGGCGGAGGATCTGACCACGCATGACTTCGTCGGCCCCGAAGACACCAAGTCGCGTGCTCCCTTCTTTCGCTGGATGCAGGCGCATGTGCCGCCCGAAAGGGTCGTGTTTCGCAGCGGGGACGTGCACGCGCAACGCCGCGCGATCGAGGAGGGGCTGGGCATCGGGTTCATGACGCGGCTTCAGGCGCGCGAACTGGGAGGATTGGTCGAACTGCATCCGCCGCAGGACGACTGGGCGTCGCAGCTATGGCTCGTCACACATATGGACCTGCACCGGACGACGAAGGTGCAGACCTTCCTCGCCTTCCTCAAGGAGGCCGCCACGGCGTGGGAGACCACATGAGCGAGGCGGCGCGCGGACATCTGGCGATGCTCGTCTTCTCGGGTCTGATCGCGGGCAGCTTCGCGCTGGGCTCGATGGCGGCGCCGCATATCGCGCCGGTCGCGCTCAACTCGGTGCGGTTCATCCTTGCCTCGTGCCTCGTGGGGGCGGCGGCGCTTGCCACGGTCGGCATCTCGCGAGAGGCGTTGCGCGCGCCGTGGCGCTACCTGGTGCTGGGCGCCTCGATGGGTCTCTACTTCGTGCTGATGTTCGAGGGGCTCAAGACCGCGCCACCGGTCTCTGCCGCGGCGGTCTTCACGCTCACCCCGATCCTCTCGGCGGGGTTCGGATTTCTGTTGCTGCGCCAGATCACCACGCCGCGCATGGCGCTGGCGCTCACCATCGGGGCGGTGGGCGCGCTCTGGGTGATCTTCCGTGCCGACTGGAATGCATTCGCGCGTTTCGAGGTGGGCCGCGGCGAGACGATCTATTTCTGGGGCTGCGTGGCGCACGCGGCCTACACGCCGCTGGTGCGCAAGCTGAACCGGGGGGAGCCGGCGGTTGTCTTCTCGCTGGGCGCGATGGTGGCGGCCGCGGCGCTCATCACGCTCGTGGGCTGGCGCGAGATCGTGGCGACGGAGTGGTCCGCCCTGCCCGGGATCGTGTGGGTCACGATCCTCTATACCGCCCTTTTCGCCACCGCCCTCACCTTCGTGATGGTGCAATATGCGACGCTGCGCCTGCCGAGCGCCAAGGTCATGGCCTATACCTATCTCACCCCGAGCTGGGTGATCGTCTGGCAGGCGGCGCTGGGACAGGGGGTGCCGCCCGCGCTCATCGCCGTGGGGGTCGTGCTCACGGTCGTGGCGCTCGCGCTTCTGCTGCGCGACGACGAGGCGCGCGCGCGGTTGCGGGCCCCGCGCGCCTGACCTCAGAAGAATCCGGCATCTCCGAGCCGCCGCACCAGCCGCCTGATGTCGACGGGCGCCGCCCCTTCGCGGAGATCCTCGGGGGAGGTGAGCGCGTCGAGCGTAACGAGATCGACCTCGGCGAAGGCGCGGATCTGGGCACAGAGCGCATCGAAGGGCGCGCGCCGGTGCCGACGCTGGATCAGGCCCACGCGGGCGCCGGGACGCATCGCGAAGGGCGCCAGGTGAAAGGCGGAGCCGTCGACACCCACGATGCGCTCGGCGGCCATGTAGACCTGAAGCTGTTCGGCGATGGAATACTGCTCGGGATGGAAGGCCACGTAGCCGCGCTTGATGAGCGCCCTTTCGAGCCGTTCCTCGCCATACATCCGCTGCTCGGCCGACTTGAGCTGCGTGCGCGACACGAAGATGCGGCGCGGGCCCTCGGGCGTGATGCGCGCCGCGATGCGGTCGCAGATGAAGCGGCGGAACTCGGGCGTGCCGACGCTCCAGTCGCCATGTCCGAACCCCTGGGTCGGCACGCTCACCTCGTCGACGCGCGCGGGACGGTCGATGAGCCAGAGCGGGCGGGCGTCGCAGAGCCAGGAGTAGAAAGGCAGGAAACGGCGGCGCAGCACGCTTTCGATGTCCTTGTCGTGCATGGGGACGATGAGAATGCCCTCGATCGCCTCGCCTGTCTGCTCCAGCGCCCAGAGCCGGCCCAGCCCCTCCATCAGGAAATGCCCGAAATGGTGCCGTCCCACCCCCGCAAAGAGGTAGCGGCCGCGAAGTGGCAAAGTCCCGGCCTCGCCCGGAGCGGGCGGAATGCCGGTGAAGCGGTTCTTCGAGATGAGCGTGCGCGATGCGTCGCAGAAGCTGCCGTCCGCGCGGAACACGCCATGCGGCATGTCGCGCCCCGGCCCCATCGGCATCACGGTCGCGTCGCGGATGAGCTCGGTCCGCGGCGGGGGCAGCGTGCCGGGATCGAGGGGAGCGGCGGCGCCCGTCTCAGTCGTCATGGTCGAGCTCCGCGCGCAGGAAGCGCTCGAACGCGTCGAGGTTCACGGCCTCGAACTGGCCGAAGCTCTGCATCCAGATCGAGGCATCGCGCAGCGCGTCGGGATCGAGCTTGCACCATTTCACGCGGCCCCGCCGTTCCTGCGTGATGAGGCCGGCGCGGGTGAGGATGCCCAGGTGCTTGGATATGGCCGCGAGGCTCATGTCGAACGGGTGGGCCACGTCGGTCACGGCCATGTCGTCCTCGAGCAGCATCGTGAGGATTTGCCGCCGGGTCGGATCGGCGAGCGCCGCGAAGACGGTGTCGAGGGTGTTGGCCATGCGTTTCCATAAGCCCCGAAGGCCGCGCCGCGTCAACTCTCCAAAAGGCTCGAAAGCGCCGTAATTCGATGATAAACAGGGAAGGCAGAGTGACGAGACAGGCAGGATCATGGCCGCATCCCCCACCGACGAGACGATGCCGATCGACCCGGACCAGTCCATCGGCGCGACCGCGCGGGTGGTGATCGACACGCTTTTCGCGCGGATCAAGTCCGAGGAATACCCGGTGGACACGCGCCTTCCGTCCGAGCGCACGCTGGCCTCCGAACTGGGGGTCGCGCGCAACACGGTGCGCGAGGCGCTCGACGTGCTCGAGGCGCGGGGCGTGATCCGCCGCCGCGCGGGGTCGGGCAGCTTCGTGACCTATCGCTCGGACACGCCGCAAAGCCCCTCGGTCGGTTCCATCGCGTCGGAGACCAGCCCGCTCGATCACCTCGTGGTGCGCGGCATCCTCGAGCCCGAGATCGTGCGCCTCGCGGTGATCAACATGCCGCCGCGCGCCATCGAGGATCTCGACAAGACGCTCAGCCGGCTCGAGGCGGTGCGCACCGACGTGGCGGAGTTCGTGCAGCTCGAGGAAGAGATGCTGCTCAAGATCGCGCGCGGCACCGAGAACCCGCTTCTGGCCTCGTGCTACGAGCTTGCGATCGAGGCGAGCCACCAGAGCTTTCGCAGCGCGCTTCTGCGCCGGCACCTGACACCCAATCGCATCCAGGACGCGCAGAGGCGCTACAACACGCTTTTCAACGCTATCGCCTCGCGGGACGTGGAGGCGGCGGTGGAATTCGTGAAGCTGAACCTGATGGAAGAAAACCGGCTGCTGCTACAGGACGATTGAGGCGGCTCAGTCCACGTCCTCCTCTTCCTCTATGGTCTGGCGCACCCGCTGTTCCCAGAGTTGGCCCAGTTCCGACATCTCCTCGCGCAGGAGAACGCCGTTGCGGTCGAGCCAGCCGCGGATCGAGCCGAATTCGGCGATCCGCGCCTTGCCCTCGCGGATCGTCACCACCGGCCAGTCGCCCACGAGCGCGTTGTCGATGCCGAACATCTCGGCCCCCCACCAGTCGGCGGGACCGAAGGCGTGGACGACCTGCCCGAGCTGCTTCATCGCGGCCAGCACGGACGGGGGACGCGTGCTTCCGGCCTTCTCGACCGCGGCCTGCCAGATCTCGAGAATGGCCACATACTCCCAGCTGACCGCGCTCCAGGTGCCGGGGAAGCGACGGTTGTATTCCTCGAAGAACACGTGGGGACGGTTGAAGAAGAAGGCCTTCTCGCGCAGGAGAGGGTCGTCGAAATCGGGAAACTGGAACACCGCCCCTTCCATGAACTCGGGCGAGGTGCGCTGGATCAGCCGGGGGTAGTTGTCGATGGTGCAGGACACGATCTGCCCCTCGAAGCCCTGCGCATGGGCAAACTCGGTCATCGCGTCCACCATGGGCGCATAGCTCGTGCACCAGCACAGGATGTCCGGCCGCCGGGCGAGGATGGGCGTGAGAAAACCGCGCGGGTCCGTCTCGGACGGATCGTAAAGCACCTCGTCCACGATCTCGATGCCCGCCGCCTTGAACGCGGCGCGGTAGGTGGCGAGCGAGGGCAGGCCGAGCGCGTCGGTCTGGCTGCAGATCGCGACGGTCTTCAACTCCGGCCGCGTCCGGGCAAGCCAGTCGACGCCGGTGACGTTGAAGATGGGGTGAAGCTCGCTCGGGGCGATGAGATAGGGGGTGTCGGGCGACAGGTCCGACGGCAGGAGCGTCGATGTGAGCACCTTGTGACGGGTCAGGAACCCGCGCACCGGGGTCAGCGTGTCGCCGCCCAGCATCATCAGAAGCTTGACCTTGTTCTGCTCGACAAGCCTGCGGGCGCCCTCCATCGCGCGGTCGGGATCATAGCCGCAATCGAAGGCGTGGATGCGGATCGGGAACCGGTGCCCCTCGATGAGCAGCCCGCCTGCCTTGTTGATCCAGTCCTCCCAGATCCGGCAGCCGTTCAGGCCCGGCAGCCCCCAGCTCTGGACCGGGCCGGTGAGCGGGCCGAGAAAGCCGATATCGACGCTATCCTGCATCCCGACGGAGTGGCGGGGCAGCGCGCTGCGCACGGCGAGGCGATGGGCGAAACTGGAACCTGTCATGGGCGCATTGCATCCCGAGCCGCGGCGAAAAGCAAGCGCGCGGTGGCGGGGGCGGGCCCGGAACCTCAACCATCCGGTTGAATATGCCCCGGGCCGGCGGCGCGCGCGATCTGACCGGCGGCGCGCGACGCGCGGATCGTCATCTTGCCAGGAATATCGAGATAAAACAGACTATTGCGGCTCGTGCGCGGGCCGGTGCGGCGCGCTTGACTCCGAACCCACCCCCGCATAGCAATGGCGCCAACCGATGTGGGGGTTCACGTATCGTGTCGCAAGGCGATGAGAAGGAGCGTCTGGCCGCGCTGGAAGCCCGGATCGCCGCCCTGAAGACGCCGAAGGCGGAGAAGTCCCACACCGAAGAGCACTATTCGCAGGCGCAACTGGCCTGGCGCATGGTGATCGAGCTTGTGGCCGGTCTTCTGATCGGTTTCGGCATCGGGTACGGGCTTGACCGCCTGTTGGGGACATTGCCCCTTTTCCTGGTGCTGTTCACGTTGCTGGGCCTTGCCGCCGGGATCAAGACGATGATCCGCAGCGCGGAGGAAATCCAGCGCAAACAGGTGGCCGAAGAGGCCGAGAAGATGGCGCCCGACGACGCGGGCGAAGGCAAAGGGACGCAGACGCATGGCGACTGAAGCGCAAGGTGCTGAAGGGGGCGAGAGCCTCAGCTTTCATCCGATGGACCAGTTCATCCTGAAGCCTTTCTTCGGCGACGGACCCGTGGGCACCTTCACCTTCACCAACCTGAGCTTCTGGATGGTGATGACGGTGCTGGCGGCGGTCGCGCTCCTGATCCTCGGCACCTCGGGCCGCTCGGTCATCCCGACGCGCATCCAGTCCATCGCCGAACTGTGCTACGGCTTCATCCGCAAGATGGTCGAGGACGTGGCGGGCAAGGACGCGCTGCCGTATTTCCCCTATATCATGACGATCTTCGTCTTCGTGGTCTTCTCGAACTTCCTGGGGCTTCTGCCCGGTGCGTTCACCTCGACCTCGCATATCGGGGTGACGGCGGTGCTGGCCCTCCTGGTCTTCGTGTCGGTCACGGTGATCGGCTTCGTCAAGAACGGCGCGGGCTTCCTCGGGCTTTTCTGGATCGGTTCGGCGCCGCTCGTGCTGCGCCCGATCCTCGCGCTGATCGAGGTGATTTCCTACTTCGTGCGGCCGGTCAGCCACTCGATCCGTCTTGCCGGCAACATGATGGCCGGTCACGCGGTCATCAAGGTCTTCGCGGCCTTCGCGCCGCTCATCACGATCTCGGTGGGCATCGGCATCCTCGTCACGCCGCTGTCGATCCTCGCGATCACGGCGATCTACGCGCTCGAGGTGCTGGTGGCGTTCATCCAGGCCTATGTCTTCACGATCCTCACCTGCGTCTACCTGAAGGATGCCCTGCATCCGGCGCATTGACGGTGGGCTGAACCCCACCCCGAGAACACCCGAAATTACCGCAATTCCAACGTAAGGAGATACATCATGGAAGGCGATATCGCACAAATGGGCGCACTGATCGGTGCAGGTCTGGCTTCGGTCGGCATGGGCGGCGCAGCCGTCGGTGTGGGCAACGTGGTCGGCAACTACCTGGCCGGTGCCCTGCGCAACCCGTCGGCCGCCGCAGGCCAGACCGCGACGATGTTCATCGGCATTGCCTTCGCCGAAGCGCTGGGGATCTTCTCGTTCCTCGTCGCGCTTCTGCTGATGTTCGCCGTCTGAGCCTCGAAGCACACGATCCTTGCGGATGGGGCGAGGGGCGGCGCGTGCCGCCCTTCCCCCCTGTAAACGGAACGCTTCCCGAGGGAGGATGCCGACATGGCAACTGAGACAAGCCCGCTGGAACTGGAAGAAGCCGGGCAATGCGTCGACTCCGCTGGCGGCGCCATCGGCCTGCCCCAGCTTTGTCCCGAGTGGATGGGCAACCAGATCTTCTGGCTGCTGGTCACGCTTGTCGTGCTCTTTTTCATCTTGTCGCGCATCGCGTTGCCGCGCATCGCGTCGATCCTCGCGGAGCGGCAGGGCACGATCACCAACGACCTGGCCGCGGCCGAGGATTTCAAGACCAAGGCCGCCGAGGCCGAGGAGGCCTACGAGAAGGCCCTGAGCGACGCGCGGACCGAGGCGCAGGCGATCATCGCCGAGGCCAAGGCCGAGATCCAGGCCGATATCGACGACGCGATGGCGAAGGCCGACGCCGAGATCTCTGCCAAGACCGCGGAAGGCGAGAAGAAGATCGCCGAGATCCGCGAAGGCGCGATGGAGGCCATCAAGGAGGTCGCCAAGGACACCGCGAAGGAACTGGTCGCGGCC
This sequence comes from Roseovarius sp. SCSIO 43702, assembly GCF_019599045.1. Taxonomy (NCBI): domain Bacteria; kingdom Pseudomonadati; phylum Pseudomonadota; class Alphaproteobacteria; order Rhodobacterales; family Roseobacteraceae; genus Roseovarius; species Roseovarius sp. SCSIO 43702. Next base: position 3,370,963 of record NZ_CP080623.1, on the reverse strand, counting down.
ATGGGCGGCAAGGCCGATGCCCGCACCGTCACCGCCGCGGTCAATGCACGGATGAAAGGGTAAGGATCATGCGTATCACGGCAACCCTCATCGCACTTTTCGCAGCGAGCCCCGCGCTTGCCGCGAGCGGCCCGTTCTTCTCGCTCGGCAACACGAATTTCGTGGTGCTGATCGCGTTCCTCCTGTTCATCGCGCTGCTGCTTTACCTCAAGGTGCCCGGCCAGCTTGGCGGGATGCTCGACAAGCGGGCCGAGGGGATCAAGTCCGAGCTCGACGAGGCCCGGTCGCTTCGCGAGGAGGCGCAGTCGCTGCTGGCGAGCTACGAGCGCAAGCATAAGGAAGTCCAGGACCAGGCCGACCGGATCGTCCAGCACGCCAAGTCCGAGGCCGCCACGGCCGCGGAGAGGGCCAAGAGCGACATCAAGGTCTCGATCCAGCGCCGCCTTCAGGCCGCGGAGGAGCAGATCGCCTCGGCCGAAACGAACGCCGTCAACGAGGTGCGCAACCGCGCCGTCGCGGTGGCCGTCGCGGCCGCGAAGGATGTCATGGCCAAGCAGATGACCGCTCAGCAGGCCAATGCGCTGATCGACGAGTCGATCGAGACGGTGGACAAGAAGCTGCACTGACCGGCGTGGCGGGCGACGTGCCCGCGCCCCGCGGATCCCGCCCCCGGCGCCTTGCGGCCCCGGGGGTTTTTCGTGTCCCGTGCGGCCTGCCTGCGCTTGTGTCACCCGGCGCGAGCGCCTATTCCTGCGGCAGACATTCCCCGGGAGGCCAGCCATGAGCAAATTCGACAAAGCCAAGTTGCCCAGCCGTCATGTGACCGAAGGTCCGGCGCGCGCGCCGCATCGGTCCTATTACTACGCGATGGGCATGACCGAGCAGGAGATCCACCAGCCGCTTGTCGGCGTGGCGACCTGCTGGAACGAGGCGGCGCCGTGCAACATCGCGCTCAACCGCCAGGCACAGGCCGTGAAGGGCGGTGTGAAGGAGGCGCACGGGTCCCCGCGCGAGTTCACGACGATCACCGTCACCGACGGCATCGCGATGGGTCACGAGGGGATGCGGTCGTCGCTCGCCAGCCGCGAGGCGATCGCGGACACCGTGGAACTGACCATGCGCGGGCACTGCTACGATGCGCTCGTGGGGCTTGCGGGCTGCGACAAGTCGCTGCCGGGGATGATGATGGCGATGGTGCGGCTCAACGTGCCGTCGGTCTTCATCTACGGCGGGTCGATCCTGCCGGGCAAGGCGCCGCAGATCGACGAGATCCCCGAGGAGTTCCGCACCCGCGACCTGACCGTGCAGGACATGTTCGAGGCCGTCGGCTGGCACCAGAACAACCAGATGAGCGACAAGGCGCTCGATGCGCTGGAGCGTGTGGCCTGCCCGTCGGCCGGGGCGTGTGGCGGTCAGTTCACGGCGAACACCATGGCCTGCGTGAGCGAGGCGATCGGTCTTGCGCTGATGAACAGCTCGGGCATGCCCGCCCCCTACGAGAGCCGCGATCAATATGCCGAAGCGTCGGGCCGCGCCGTCATGGACCTTCTGGAGAAGAACATCCGCGCGCGCGACGTGGTGACGCTCAAGAGCCTGCAGAACGCCGCGCGGGTCGTCGCCTGCACCGGCGGATCGACCAACGCCGGGCTGCACCTTCCGGCCATCGCGCACGAGGCGGGAATCGACTTCTTCCTGGACGACGTGTGCGAGATCTTCCGCGACACGCCCTATTTCGTCGACCTGAAACCGGGTGGGCAATACGTGGCGAAGGATCTCTACGATGCGGGCGGCATCCCGGTCGTCATGAAGGAACTGCGCAAGGCGGGTCTGATCCACGAGGATTGCATGACCGCGACGGGCCGGGCCATCGGCGAGGAGCTTGACCGGATCGAGCGCGAGGCAGACGGGAAGGTGATCTATCCGATCGAGACCCCGATCACCAAGACCGGCGGCGTCGTGGGCCTCAAGGGCAATCTCGCCCCGCAAGGCGCCATCGTGAAGGTGGCGGGCATCCCGGCCGAGAACCAGGTCTTCACCGGCCCCGCGCGCGTCTTCGAATGCGAGGAAGACGCGTTCGAGGCCGTGAAGGCGCGCAAATACGAAGAGGGCGAGGTGATCGTCATCCGCAACGAGGGCCCCGCGGGCGGCCCCGGCATGCGCGAGATGCTGGCCACCACCGCCGCGCTCAGTGGCCAGGGGATGGGCAAGAAGGTGGCGCTCATCACCGATGGCCGTTTCTCGGGTGCGACACGGGGCTTCTGCGTGGGCCACGTGGGGCCGGAAGCCGCGCAGGGCGGTCCCATCGCATTGATCGAAACGGGCGACATGATCACCATCGACGCGGTGAAGGGCGACCTCAGCGTCGATCTGAGCGACGAGGAACTCGCCCGGCGCCGCGCCGCCTGGAAAGGCCCGCGCGAGACGATCTATGCCAGCGGCGCGCTCTGGAAGTTCGCCAAGCTGGTGGGCGAGACCTACAAGGGCGCGGTGACCCATCCGGGCGCCGAGGCCGAGCGGCATGTCTACATGGACCTCTGAGCGCGTGCGACGGTTCGCGTGGCTCGGGGCGGCCCTTGCGCTTGGCGGATGCGGTGATCTGGGTGGCGGAGCGCTCTCGGCCTTCGGCGAGAGCGACGCACCGCCGCTTCGCGAGGCATCGCTTTTCGGCGGTGAGGTGGTCGTCTCCGGGCCGCCGGGCTATTGCATCGAGCGCGGCAGCCTTGCCAAGCGCCGGGGCGGGCATGTCCTTCTGATCGCGAGTTGCGAAAGCCTCAGCGGCGCCCCCGACATGGCCGTCGACCCGGCGGTGATGACCGTCTCGGTCCTGCCGCGCGACGGGGCGGCCGTTCAGCCGAGCGCCGATGAACTGGCCGCGACGCTGCGCCCGGCCCGCGTGTTCGAGCGGATCGACGGGGACGGCGTGGCGATCGTGCATCTGGCTACCGGCGGCGAGGTCGGCATTCCCGGCGGTGACGCGGCACACTGGCGCGCGGCGATGCTGATCAACGGGCATCTCACGGGCCTGGCGCTCTATGCGCCGAAGGGCAGCCGGGTGGCACGCGGTGCGGCGGGGCAGGCGCTGATGATCGAACTGGCCGAGCGGCTGCGCGCGCGAAGCCCCGTGCGCCGTGCCGTGGCGCAGTCCGACGGGAGCGAGGTGCCGGAAGCGGACGCGACCCTCTCGACGTCGACGCGGGACAGCAGCACCGGAAGCAGGGGCTTCTTTTCACGATTGTTTCCGAACGAGAGTTAATCCTCTGGAAGGAGCCCCTCGGGCAAGTTAGAACGGACGTGACCACCAAGAGGCCCGACCAGATGCGAATTCGGAATTTGATCGGTAAGGACGTGCGCCACCTTCGCGGCATCCGGCGTTGGGCCAAGGCGGCGCGGCGCGCGCCCGAGATGGACCTGGACGAGCTTCGCGAAACTCGGGCGCTGGCGCGCAAGTACCTGTATTCGATGAACGAAGTGCTCGCCGTGGCCGATAGTCGCCTGGCGCTTCCGCTCATGGGGTCGAACGCCTTTCCCAAGCCGCACGGCACCGATTGGGCGTGGCGGCCAGACCTGTGGCGCAGGCCGCTGCCCGTGCCGGGGCGGTCGGCGGTCGAAAGCAAGTCCAAGCTCGGCGCCGAACTCACATTGTTTCACGATTGTGCACGATCCGAGCTCTCGCTGCGACAGTTGCGCAATCACCGGGAGGCGGACCTTGCGCCCTATGGCTTGCGGATGGACGTCTTTGCCTTCGACGGCTCGTTCCTTTCGCTGGTGCTCGACCTGCCGCACGAGGCGGTGGACGGTCTGACCAAGGGGCATCTCTTGCGTATGAGCACGATCGTGGAGATGGAAAAGCCGCTCGAGATCTTCGCGCGGCTCAACATCAAGCACGGACCCAACACCGAGCAGATCGTGCGCGAACTGCCGCTTCACGAGGACGAGATCATGGTCGAGTTCGACCTCGCCTACTCGAACCTCAACGAGAAGCGGATCGAGCGGGCCTGGGTCGACATCATTTTCGAGAACCCGCAGATGAGCCAGGTCGTCCTGCGCGACCTGACCTTCAGCAGGCGACCGCGCGCGGAATTCTAGGAGCTTGGCATGAGCGATCTGACACTCACGAAAACGCGGTTGTTCGAAGGGGTCTGGGAAGGGGTGCTGACCACCGAGGCCGAGGGCAACACGCAACCCGAGATCGCGGTCACGCATCTGGGAGAGCCCGTGCGCGGGGTCGAGGTCGTCGAGGATCGCGCCGCCCGGCACTGGGTCGTGCGCGTGCCCATTCCGGTCGAGTTGATCTCGGACGGGGTGCAGACATTCCTGATCAACGACGCGAAATCGGGTGACACGCTGGCGAGCTTCGCGCTGCTTTCGGGGGATGCGCTGAGCTATGACATACGCGCGGAAGTGACGCTCCTGCGCGAGGAGCTGGACATGCTCAAGCGCGCGTTCCGGCGGCATTGCCTCGAGACGGGGTGACGGAGCATCGTCCGAAGCTCAAGCCCCGTCAGGTGTCCTTGGTGCCCAGCTTGACGACCGACGGCTCGGTTTCGGGGGCAAGCTCCTCGAAGTCGAAATTATCGAGGCGCCTGGCGCGGCGGCCGGCCTTGTCGGCGGAAATCTTGATGTCGGAAATGTCCTTGGACGCCTGGTGAAAATGGCGGTCGAGATTCTCGACGCGGGTCGAAAGACGGTCGACATCGGCGAAGAGCAGGCCAAGCTCGCGCCGGATCGCGCCGGCCTGCTCGCGCATGCGGGCGTCCTTGAGGATGGCGCGCATCGTGTTGAGCGTGGCCATGCAGGTGGTGGGCGACACGATCCAGACCCGCGCGGCGAACCCCTCGCGCACGAGCTCGGGGAAGTTGGCGTGAAGCTCGGCATAGACGGCCTCGGACGGCAGGAACATGAGCGCGCCATCGGCCGTTTCGCCGTCGAGGATGTATTTCTCGGAAATGTCGCGGATGTGTTTCTTGACCGATGTGCGCAGGAATTTCGCGGCCTCGTTGACCTCCCAATCGGTCGAGGCGCGGCGCAGCGCCTCGTAGGCCTCGAGGGGGAACTTGCTGTCGATGCAGATGGGGCCGGGTGGATTGGGCAGGTGGATGAGGCAGTCGGCGCGCTTGCCATTCGAGAGCGTATGCTGAAGCGTGAAGCTGTCCGAAGGCAGCGCCTTGCCGACGATGTCGGTGAGCTGGATCTCTCCGAAGGCGCCGCGGGTCTGCTTGTTCGACAGGATGTCCTGAAGGGTGAGCACGTCGCCCGAGAGCTTGGTGATATTCTCCTGCGCCTTGTCGATGGTGGCGAGGCGTTGCTGCAACTCGCCGAGTGACTGGGCCGTGCGGCGGGCCGAGCCGTGCAGGTTCTCGTTCATCCGCTCGGAGACCTGGGAGAGGCGCTTTTCCATCAGTTGCAGAAGGTTGGATTGCGCGGCGGCCTGCGCCTCGGAGACGTGGTTGAGGCCGCCGGCAAGTTGGTGCTGACCGTCGCTAAGCCCTTGGACGCGCTGGGAAAGGCCGCCGATCTGCTGGGCGAGCGGTTCGGCCATGCGGGCCGAGCGGGAGGCCGCACGGATCGCCATCAGCAGGAGCAGGACGATAAGCAGCAGAAGCACGCCCCCGATGAGCGCGGCAAGGGTGAGCGGGTCGCCCAGGTCGAGGGTCGTGTCGCCGATGGTGATCATGTGCGTCCGAAAAGCCGTTCGATGTCGGCAAGGCTGAGTTTCACGTAGGTGGGACGGCCGTGGTTGCACTGGCCGGAATGCGGCGTCGCCTCCATCTCGCGCAGGAGGGCGTTCATCTCGGGCGCCGAGAGGCGGCGACCGGTGCGCACGGAGCCGTGGCAGGCGACACGCGAGAGGATCGCGTCCATGCGGTCGCGTATGGTGTCGGCGCTGCCCTGGTCGGTCAATTCGTCCAGAACGTCGCGCAAGAGCGCGCGCGCGTCCACCTGCCCCAGAAGGGCGGGCGTTTCGCGCACCGCGACGGCGCCGCCGCCGAAGGCCTCGATCACGAGCCCGAGTTTTTCAAGCTCGGCCGCGGCATCGAGCAGGCGATCGCGGTCGGTGTCGGGCAGGTCCACGATCTCGGGGATCAGGAGCGCCTGCGAGGCCACGCCCCGTTCTGCCATCTGGGTCTTTAATTTCTCGTAAACGAGACGTTCATGCGCGGCGTGGGCATCGACGATGACCATGCCGTCGGCGGTCTGGGCGACGATGTAATTCTCGTGCAATTGCGCGCGCGCCGCGCCGAGAGGGGCGTCGGGGTCGGCGCCGCTGGTTCCTCGCGGGACCTCCTCGGGGGCGTCGATCCGTGCGGAATAGGCCGATTGCAGATCGGCGAAGCCCGGTACCTGCGCCCGGTAGGCGGTGGCGCGGGCGGCCGGGCCGGGCCGGTCCATCTGGTAGATGCGCGCGCCCTGCGGTTCGGGGCGGAAGGCGCCCAGGGCGGCGTGGGCCACTGTCGAGGCAGCGCGGTGCCCGTGCTCGGCCAGCGCGTGCCGCAGCCCCGAGACGATGAGGCCGCGCGCCTGCCCCGGATCGCGGAACCTGACCTCGGATTTCGCGGGGTGCACGTTGACGTCCACGAGCGTCGGATCGCAGGTGAGAAAGAGCGCCGCCGCCGCGTGACGATCGCGCGACAGAAGGTCGTGATAGGCCGCGCGCAGGGCGCCCGTCAGCATCCGGTCGCGGACCGGGCGGCCATTGACGAAGAGATATTGCGAGACGGCCGCGCCGCGCGAATAGGTGGGCAAGGCGGCAAACCCGGTCATGCGAAGGCTGTCGCGCGTGGCGTCGATCTGCACGGCGTTCTCGGTGAAATCCGCGCCGAGAATGCGGGCGAGGCGGGCGCTCAACGCGTCGAAAAGCTCGCCCTGCTCGGGGTCGGCGCGGAAGGTCACGCGGCCCTCGCCGCCGCCCGAGACGTCGCGCAGGACGAAGCCCACCGAGGGCTCGGCCATCGCGAGGCGCTTGACCACGTCCGAGATCGCCTGAACCTCGGCCCGGTCGGAGCGCATGAACTTGAGCCGTGCGGGCGTGGCGTAGAAGAGATCGCGCAGGGTGACGATGGTGCCGCGCCCGAGCGCGGCGGGTTTCACCGCGCCGATCTCGCCCCCCGCGACGGTGATCTCGGCGGCATCGAAGCCGCGTGCGCGGGACTGGATGCGCAGCCGGCCCACCGCCCCGAGCGAGGGGAGCGCCTCGCCGCGGAAACCGAAGCTGAGGATGTTGAGCAGGTCGCCGCCGGAGGTCTTGGAGGTGGCGTGCCGCGACAGGGCGAGCGGCAGGTCCTCGGGGGTCATACCGCAGCCGTCATCGGTGACGCGGATCAGGGTTTTGCCGCCATCGGCATAGGCCACCTCGATCCGGGTGGCGCCGGCGTCGAGCGCGTTCTCGACGAGTTCCTTGACCGCCGACGCGGGGCGTTCGACGACCTCTCCCGCCGCGATACGGTTGATCGCGCCGTCGTCGAGCTGACGGATGACGGGGCGCGTGTCGCTGATATGGTGGATGGGGTCGGCCATACCACAAGACCTAGCATGATATGGCGCGATTCGGCCACTGGAATAGAAAGGTGGAACGCAGGCGCCGGGGGGCGTGTTGGAAGGGTGACCATTAACCGATGAGAGGCTCAGGATGAAGACCGAAGATGTGAACGGCAAGACCCTCGAGACATGGGATGTGGACGAGGTGCACGAGGCCTGGCGCGACGGACGGATCGTCCTTGTCGACGTGCGCTCGCCCCAGGAATACATGATGGAGCATGTGCGGGGATCCCTGCTGATGCCGATGCCGGATTTCGAACCCGAAGGCCTGCCGGATCAGGGGGTTAAGCAGATCGTGCTGATGTGCGGCAGCGATACGCGCTCGGGCAAGATGGCCCGCAAGGCGCTGGAGGCCGGGATCGACAGGATCGCGCATATGGAGGGCGGATTCGCGGCGTGGAAGAAGGCCGAGAAACCGCATGTGGCGATCGAGCTGTCCACCGGGGCACCGAAGGATGTGAACGGCTGATCGCCCGAAAGGTTAACGGGCCGGACCCCACGTCGGTATCCACGTCGGTGTTACGTCGGTATCGCGTCGGTGGAGGGTGACTCGGCGCAATCGTTAAGAGGGCGCGCGGTCGGAGCGACCCGGCGGCGGTGGTGCGCCGGGTCGCAGCGGTCAGGTGCGAACGAAATCCGGGTAGGCTTCCATCCCGAGTTCGTGCATGTCGAGGCCGCGTTCCTCGGCTTCCGTCCCCACGCGCAGGCCGATGGTGGCCCGAAGCGCGAGCCAGGCGAGCGCGGAGACGGTGCAGACGAACCCGCCCACGACAGCGACACCGTAGAGCTGCGTCAGGAGGCCCGCGTCGTCATTGGTGAGCGGCACGGCAAGAGTGCCCCAGATGCCCGCGCAGAGATGCACCGGGATCGCGCCCACCACGTCGTCGATGCGCAGTCGGTCCAGCAGCGGCACGGCGAGGACCACGATGCCACCGCCCACCCCGCCGATGAGCGCGGCTTGGCCCAGCGTGGGCGCAAGCGGCTCGGCGGTGATCGAAACGAGACCGGCCAACGCGCCGTTGAGGATCATGGTGAGGTCGGGCTTGTCATAGAGCGCCTGGGTGAGCAGGAGCGCCGCGACAGCGCCACCGGATGCGGCGAGGTTGGTGTTGGCGAAGATGCGGCCGATGTCAGCCACATGCGCTGCCGTGTCCATGTAGAGCTGTGACCCGCCGTTGAAGCCGAACCAGCCGAGCCAGAGGATGAAGGTGCCGAGCGTGGCGAGCGCGAGGTTCGAGCCGGGCATCGGGTTGACGCGGCCGTTCTTGTACTTGCCCAGGCGCGGTCCCAGGATGATCGCCCCGGTGAGCGCCGCCCAGCCCCCGACGGAATGAACCACGGTGGAACCCGCGAAATCCTGGAACCCCGCCGCGTCGAGAAAGCCGCCACCCCATTTCCAGCTTGCCTGGACCGGGTAGATCACGGCGGTGAGCAGGATGACGAAGGCGAGGAAGGGCCAGAGCCTGATCCGCTCGGCTAGCGCGCCCGAGACGATCGACGCCGTGGCGGCGCAGAACATGAGCTGGAAGAAGAAGTCCGAGCCCACGGAGGCATAGGAGAGGTCGGGCGCCGCGCCGGCGAGGCCCACGGGCTCGAGCAGGGCGGGCGAGAGCGAGCCGAGGAGGCCGGGGATGGCCCAGGTGTCACCGGGATACATGAGCGTGTAGCCCACGAGGTAGTAGAAGAGTCCTGCAAGCGAGAAGAGCGCCATGTTCTTGGTCAGTTGCATCGTCACGTTCTTGCCGCGCACGAGCCCCGCCTCGAGCATGGCGAAGCCCGCCGCCATGAAGAAGACGAGGACGCCCGAGACGAGAAACATGAAGGTGGTGAAGATGAAGCCGATCTCGGTATCGGGCGGTGTGGTGTCGGTGCCCTGCGCGAGGCCGAGGGAGGGAAAGGTCATGGCGAGAACCAGGATGGGTCGGAAGCGGATCACGGAAGTCCCCTTTGCTGCGGGCCCGCAACGCGCGGGCGTTTCTTTGCACGTGCAGAAAAGCGGGCAGGCCGGCTGGCGCGAAGCGTGACGTGAGGGTCGGGCGGGGATCCGGCGCCCTTTGCCCGAAATTTGTGCATCGCGGCGGGAAAGCCCCGGAAATTGGGCAGGGTGTGCGCCGGGGATTGTGACCGGGCGGCGTGCCGGTGCCGGGGGTGAAGTCTCCGTTTCACGTTTGCCGCGAAAGTCTTTATGGTGGCCGAAAACCAGAGGCTCGGGGCAGCAGCAGAAGAGCGGACATGAGCGACAGAGGCGGCAAGAAGCCGAGACTGGTGGCGGATAGGCGCACGCGCCCCACCAAGAAGAAACCCGCGCCGAAACGGGCGAAGGCGCCCGCGCGCAAGGCGCGGCGCACGGCGAAACCGCGCCGCGGCGGGATCGTGGGATTGCTCTCGGGGCTCGTGCGTTGGGTGCTGCGCCTGGTCTGGGGGATCACCTGGCGTCTGACGGCGATCGTCGCGCTGATCGTCGCGATCGCGGTGGGATATGTCTACACCACGCTGCCCGAGGTGAATGTCCTTCTCGACGGGCGGTCGCGGGGATCGGTCACGCTTCTGGATCGTAACGGCGACGTCTTCGCCTGGCGCGGCGACCAGTTCGGCGGCGTGGTCACGACCGACACGGTATCGCGTCACCTGCGCAACGCGGTGGTGGCAACCGAGGACAAGCGCTTCTATCGCCATTTCGGGATCAGCCCGCGCGGCGTGGCCGGCGCGGTGCGCATCAACCTGAGCGAGGGCCGCGGACCGTTCAGCGGACATGGCGGGTCCACGATCACGCAGCAGACGGCCAAGCTGCTGTGCCTTGGTGTCGAGTATGACAAGGAGGTCTGGAAGAGCGAACGGGATTACGTGCAGGACTGCCGCCGCACGACGATGTGGCGCAAGGTCAAGGAGGCGATCTTCTCGCTCGCGATGGAGGTCAAGTATTCCAAGGACGAGATCCTGTCGATCTACATGAACCGCGCCTATTTCGGTGGTGGCGCCTATGGCGCCGAGGCCGCCGCGCAGCGCTATTTCGGCAAGTCGGCGAGTGCCGTGAACGCCGCCGAGGGCGCGATGCTGGCCGGGCTTCTGACCGCGCCCACGCGGCTTTCGCCGACGACCAACCTCGAGCGCTCGCAGGCGCGGGCGGCGACGGTCCTCAAGCTCATGAACGAGCAGGGGTATCTCACCTCGGAGGAGATGGCCATCGCGCGGGCCGAGCCCGCGACCCTGTCGGAGGCGGCAGAGGCGCAGGCGGGCGGATATTTCGCGGACTGGATCATGGATTCGGGTCCCGAGTTCTTCACCCGCGACACGACCGAGGACGTGATCATCCGCACCACGCTCGACCAGCGCATCCAGCGCGCGGCCGAGGCGGCGATGGAATACATCTTCGAGAACAAGGTGAGCGAGGGATCGAAGGCGCAGGCCGCGATCGTCGTGATGAGCGCCGACGGCGCCGTGCGCGCCATGGTGGGCGGGCGCGAAACCAAGGTCACGGGCGCCTTCAACCGCGCGACGCAGGCCAACCGCCAGACCGGATCGGCCTTCAAGCCCTTCGTCTATGCCACGGCGCTCGAACTGGGGCACGGCCCGTTCGACACGGTGGTGGATGAGCGCTATTGCCTCGACATCCCCGGATCGGGGCAGTGGTGCCCGTCGAATTACAGCCGCAGGTTCCACGGGCGCGTGACGCTGACCGAGGCGCTGGCGCGATCCTACAACATCCCCGCCGTCAAGGTGAGCGAGAGCGTGGGCCGCGAACGGGTGCGCAAGGTGGCGAGCGATTTCGGGATCGAGAGCGACCTGGCCGATGGACCGGCGCTGGCGCTGGGCGCGTCGGAAAGCACGCTTCTGGAGATGACGGGCGCCTATGCGGGCATCCTCAACGGCGGGTCGTCGGTGGAGCCTTACGGCCTGATCGAGCTGCGCCTTCTGGGGGAGGACGAGCCGCTGATGGGGACGGGCGGCGGCATCGGCGAGCGAGTGATCAACGAGGAGGCCGCGCGCGAGCTCATCTTCATGATGAACAAGGTCGTGACCAGCGGCACGGGCACGCGCGCGAAGCTGCCGGACCGCGAGGCGGCGGGCAAGACCGGCACCACCCAGGCCGCGCGGGATGCGTGGTTCCTGGGCTTCACGGCCGATTACGTCGCAGGGGTGTGGATGGGCTATGACGACAACACGCCGCTCAAGGGCGTGACCGGCGGCGGCCTTCCGGCGGATATCTGGCGCGAGACGATGGTGCGCGTGCACGAGGGGATGGAGGTTCGGCCCCTGCCCATGGCGCGTGACATCGTTCCGCCCCAGCCCGAGCCGCAGCCCCAGCCGCGGGTGCAGCAGGTCCCGCGCCGCGAGCAGAACCGCGCCCGCCCGATCGAGAACATCCTGCGCCAGCTTCTGGGCGTCGATCGTTAGTGTGGGGCTTCCTGGCATGCGTGGCGGTGGCCGCGGGGCTCTGGACGCTTTGGCAGGTGTGGCGACGGCGCCAGCGCACGGCGCGGTTCCGCGAGGGGCTCGACCCCGAGGCCCGCGCGATCGTGGCGCGCGAAGTGCCGCTTTCGCGGCGGTTGCCCGAGGCGCTGCGCGCGGGGTTCGAGGGGCGGATCAACCTTTTCCTGGACCAGGTGGATTTCGTCGGCTGCGACGGGCTCGAGGTCACACCGGAGATGCGCCTCTCCATCGCCGCGCAGGCCTGTCTCATCGTGGCGAACAGCGATTTCTGGTATGACGACCTGGCCGTGATCCTGATCTATCCGGGCGCCTTCCGCTCGCGGCAGGCCGAGCATGACGGGTTCGTCGTGACCGAGCACGAAACCACGCGGATCGGCGAAAGCTGGTCGCGGGGGCAGGTGGTGCTGTCGTGGCAGCACGTGGAGGAGAGCGGCGCGGACGATACCGACGGGCACAACGTCGTCCTGCACGAGTTCGCCCACCAGATCGACGGATTGTCGGGCGATACCGATGGCCTGCCGCCGGTGGCGGATCGGGCCGAGGCGGATGCGTGGGCCGAGGCGTTCGACACGGCCTATGACGCGCATCTCGCCCGTGTCGAGCGGGGACACGCGGGCCTTTTCGATCCCTACGGGGCGGAGGGCCCCGAGGAGTTCTTTGCCGTGGCGCTCGAGGCGTTCTTCGAGCGCGCGGACGAGATGCGGCGCGCGGAACCCGCGCTTTACCGTCAATTCGCGAGGCTGCTGAGGCTCGATCCGGCGGAATGGCGGTAGACGTTCCGCCGGGTGACGCGCTCAGCCCGCGCGTTGCAGGTCGGAGATGAGCGCGTCGATATTGCCGTTTCGCCGGTCGAGCATGGCCCCGATCTCCTGACGTTCGGTGAGGCGCAGGCTGATCCCCTCGATCACCATGTCGAAGAAGAGGTCGCGGCCCGACCTGTCGGAGACGAGAAAGCGCACTTCGAACGGGCTTTGGCCGCGCAGGTTCACGGTGGCGATGACCTCCTGCCAGGATTTCACGCTGCGCACCGACTTGACGATGATCTGCCCGCCCTGGAACTCGCGGAACCGCTTGCCGTACTTGCGGGCGATGTAGCCGCGGAACGCGTCGGTATAGGCGCGAAGCTGTGCCGGGGTGGCGCGGCGCGCATCGGCGCCGAGCGTGGATTGGGCGATGATGTTCACGTCGGCATAGGTGCGGAAGATACGCTCGAAATCGCCGATCATGGCGCCCAGCGACTTGCCCGAAGCGATGACGCGGTTGATGTCGGCCACGACCCTGTCGATCAGCGCGCGTGCCTCGCCCTCGGTCAGGGCGAGGACGGGCGTGCCGAGCGCGACCGCGCCCAGCGCGGCGGTGCCGGTGGCAAGCAGGCTACGGCGGGAAAATTCATTGGTCATAAGGATCCTCGTAAACTGAATCGGCGCCCGAGGAGGACGCGCCGGGGGTGGTGTCATAGGGATCGAGATAGGGATCGTCACGGCCCATGCCCAGCTTGAACCGGCGATTCTGCAAATAGATCGAGCGCGTCGCCGCGTAGCTGTCGGCGCTCTCGTAGAGGATCGAATCGATCGTGTCCGAGAACCTTCCGCGTGAGGTGAGCCCCGACGAGACCGAGGCGGCGGTGCCGTAATAGCGCTCGGGCGTCGGCACCACGTAGTTGATCGGGTCGGTGAAGAGATCGACCACGGTTCCGATCGCGGCGCGGCGTGTCGCGGGGCCGAAGAAGGGCCGCTCGACGTAAGGCCCTTCGTTCACGCCCCAGGTGTAGAGCGTCTGGCCGAAATCGGCGTCGGTATTCGCGGGCATCTCGAGTTCGGTGGCGGGGTCGAAGAACCCGCCGAGCCCCAGCGTCGTGTTGACGACGAAGCGATAGGTGTCGGTCGTGGCGCCAAGCCCGTTGCCCTGAAGGATGTTGTTCACGATCGAGCGCGGCAGCGACAGGTTCTCGGAAAAGCGGCTGATCGCGGTTTCCACGTCATCGGCCATGAAGGCGGAATAGCCGCGCGCGGCCGGGCGCAGGACATTGCGGTCGAGCGCCTTGTTGAAGGCATGGTTCTTGCGGTTGCTTTCCTCCCACGGATCGTAGGGGGTGCCGCGCGTGATGGCGGGATCCGGCTTGGCGCAGGCGGCGGTGACGAGAACCGCGCCCAGGAGCGCGGCGCGGACAAGAGGTCCGGCGGTCGGAATCATGCTGAGCAGCTTCACAAGATCGAAACCCGAATCGAATAAATCTCCGTGAATAGGTAAAGCAATCCGGCCCGAGGTGACAGTGTTGGTGATCGTTGCGCCCGTCCCGTGGCAAAAAAAGCGTGTCCATGCGGGGCCGCGCGGGATGGTTTCATGAGCCGGCCGCATGAGGGCGGGCGCGAACTGGCGGCCCTGCGCAGGCAGAGCCGGGGGCTGTTGTGGTTCACGGGCCTTCTGAGCCTCGTGTCGAGCCTCCTGATGCTCACCGGGCCGCTTTACATGCTCCAGGTCTATGACCGGGTGTTGTCGAGCGGGTCGGAGGCGACGCTTCTGTCGCTCACCATGCTGGCCGCGTTCCTTTTCGCGATGATGGCGCTGCTCGACTGGTCGCGCGGGCGGATCATGGCGCGGATCGGCGCGCGGTTCCACGACGCCCTTCGCGACCGGCTCTTCGACGCGATGCTGGGCCCGCGCGGGACCGCCCCGGTCCGCAATCTGGAGGCGGTGCAGCGGGTGATCGTCTCGCCGGTCATGCTGGCGCTGTTCGACCTGCCCTGGGTGCCGGTCTTCCTGCTGGGGATATGGATCTTCCATCCGTGGCTGGGGATCCTGGCGATTGCCGGGGGCATGACGCTCGTGGCCGTGTCGGCGCTTCACCAGCTTGCCCTGCGCGGGCCGGCCGCCGACGCCATGGCCGCGCAGCGCCGTGCGGACCTGGCCGCCGACCGCCTGAGCGAGGCGGGGGACACGGTGCGCGGCCTGGGCATGCGTGAAGGCGCGCGGCGCAGGTGGCGGGACGCGGCGGACGCGGCGTTGCGGGGGCAAGTCGGGGTGGCCGACCTCGGCGCGGGCTTCGGGTCGCTCACGCGGGCGATCCGCCTTTTCCTGCAATCGGCGATGCTGGGTCTCGGCGCGCTTCTCGTTCTCGGCGGGGAGCTTGGACCCGGCGCGATGATCGCGGGCTCGATCCTCCTGGGGCGGGCGCTTGGCCCGGTCGAGCAGGTGATCGGCCAGTGGAGCGCGCTTGACCAGGCGCGGCGCGGCTGGCGCGGACTCGCGCAGGCACTGGGCGACACGCCGCCCGAAGGCGCGACGCTCGCGCTGACGCGACCGGCGGCGCGGCTTGACGTGCAGCAGGCCAGCATCGCAGCACCCGGAGCCGTGCGCGCGGCGCTGCGCGGGCTGAGCGTCTCGGTCCGGCCGGGCGAGGTGCTGGGCGTGATCGGCCCGTCGGGCGCCGGGAAATCGTCGCTGGCGCGGGGTCTCACCGGGCTCTGGCCCGTGGTCGCCGGCAAGATCCGCCTCGATGGCGCGCCGCTCGACCGCTATGCCGGGGACCGGCTGGGGCGTCTCGTCGGATACTTGCCGCAGCGGGTCGAGCTTTTCGATGCGACCATCGCCGCCAATATCGCGCGGCTCGATCCCGACCCGGACCCGGAGGCCGTGATCGCCGCCGCGCGATGGGCGGGGGCGCACGAGATGATCCTCGACCAGCCGGCGGGCTACGACACGGTGCTCGCGCGCGACGGCGCGCCGCTTTCGGGCGGAGAGGTTCAGCGGATCGGCCTGGCGCGGGCGCTCTATGGCGATCCGGTCATTCTGGTCCTCGACGAGGCCGATGCCGGGCTCGACAGCGCAGGGCAGGCCGGGGTCACGGCCGCGGTGCGCCGCTTCGCCGAGGCGGGTGGCGCGGTCATCCTGACGGGGCATCGGCCATCCAGCGTCGAGGCCTGCGACCTGCTCTTGCTGCTCGAGAACGGCCTCGCGCGGGCCTTCGGGCCGCGCGACCGGGTGCTCGAGGAGCTGGCCGACCGCCGCGCGGCGCGGGCCGCGGCGGGGGAGGGCGCCTCGCCCGCCGGTGGCGCGCGGAAAGCGTCATGAACCGGCGCGCGACCTCCCCCGGCGCGGCGCGTGGCCCGGTCCTCGTCGCCTGTGCCGTGCTGGCGATCCTTCTGGCCGGTGTCGGTGGCTGGGGCGTCACGGCGCGGATCGCGGGAGCTTTCATCGCGCCCGGCACGGTCGATTTCGCCTCGGGCCGGCAGGTCGTGCAGCATCCCGAGGGTGGCGTGGTTGCGCGGCTTCACGTGCGCGACGGCGACCGGGTGGCGGCGGGCGACGTGCTCGTGACGCTCGAGGCGGGCGCACTTGCCGCCGAGCGCGCGGTGGCCGAGGCGCGGTTGTTCGAGCTGCTGGCACGGCGTGCCCGGCTCGAGGCAGCGCGCGACGCAGGCGCCGCCCCGGCCTTCGGCGCCGAGCTTCGAGCCGCGGCGGCCCGTCCGGAGGTGGGCGAGCTCATGGCCGGTCAACGGCGGCTCCATGCCGCCTGGGCCGAGGCGCGCGCGGCCGAGAGGCGCGAATTCGACCGGCGGCTGCGGCAGCTGGCACGGCAGGTGGCCGAATCGCGGAAACAGGCCGCGGCGCTCGACCGCCAGGCCGCGCTGATCGCCGAGGAACTGGCGGGCCAGGAGGCGCTCCTGTCGGGCGGTCTCGTCCCCGCCGCGCGGGTGCTTGCGCTGCGGCGGGAGGCGGCGCGGCTCGAGGGCGCGCGCGCCGAGCTGCGGGCCGCCATGGCCGGGATGGAGGGCGACATGGCGGGTATCGCCATCGAGCGAAAGCGCCGCGCCGCGCGCGAGCGGGAGGCGACGATCGGCCAGCTGCGCGACCTGCGCCACACCGAGATCGAAACCCGCGAACGGCTGGCCGCGCTGGGCGCGCGGATCGGGCGGCTCGACCTGCGCGCGCCGGTCGGAGGGGTGGTTCATGGCTTGCGCATCCACGCGCGGCAGGCCGTCCTGCGCCCGGCCGAGCCGGTGCTTGCCATCGTGCCGGACGGCGAACGCCCGCAGGTGATGGCCCGGATCCGGCCCGCCGATATCGACAGGCTGCGCGCGGGCCAGGCCGTGGGTCTGCGCCTCGGCGCCACGTCCGCGCGCGATGCGCCGCGCCTCGCCGGGCGCGTGCGCGTGATCTCGGCGCATCTCGTCGACGACAACGGTGGCGACGCGCCGTATTACCGCGCCGAGATCGCGCTCGACCCCGGAGAGGAACGGCGGCTTCCCGATGGGGTGACGCTCGTCCCCGGCATGCCGGTCGAGGCGTTCTTCACCACGGGCGAGCGAACACCGCTCGCCTATCTCGCGGAGCCGCTGACCCGGTATTTCGCGACGGCCTTTCGGGAATGAGTGATGGCGCGGCGATGAGAGAGGGGGTGTCGGGCCGGTGTCCCGGCCGCGCGGCAGCGGAGCGCGAGACGAGCTTTGGGATATCCGCGCCGCGGTCGAGGCGATGTCGCACGGGGCGACGAACAGGCGGGCGGGACAAGGCGCGGCGCAGGCGTGCATAGGGCGGGCGGCGGAATGGCGCGTCGGGTCAGGCCGGATCCCTAGGCGTAACCCGGACGGTTTGCGGGAGGGATCGGGCGCGGAGGTCGGAAAGACGAACGGAACGCGCGGCTGCGCGGTGGTTTCGGACGTCCTCGTCGGGGGCGATTTCGCGGCTGACGCTATCGGGCCGGGCCACGAGAAACGCAGGAGCAGGCACGCGTGTGTCGAGGAACCGGCACTCGGCTCGGGCGCCGGGTCGCGCCGGATCGGTATCGACGCGGCGCAGGAGAACCTCGGGCAGAGGTCCGAATGGCGTCCGCTTGGTGACGTCCCGAGCGAGCGAGCCGGGTGCAGCCCCGCGGATCGCCTCGGACCCTGCGGCCGGCGCGGTTCGAGGGGTGGCACGGGGATCGAACCGGGACCGAGCGACAGGGATATCCGGCCGTGGCACCGCGGCGGATGGTGCGGCGCTTGGGCCTCACGGTTTCAAGGCGTTGGCTGGTGGGAGGGTGCGCCTGATGGTTTGTTGTCCTCGCGAGGTGCGCCGGAACGGGTGTGGCGGGTCGGGACTGCGTGAAATCGTGGCGGCGTGGCTGCGAGGGATGGTCGCGCCCGTCGAGGATGCGCGGATGGGGCCGCGAGGAGGCGGGGGGCTGAGGCGTGACGAGCGTCGCGGCGGGTGCGTCGCGGCGGGGGTTGGCGTCCGAGCCGCATCGTCCCTCGCGACGGCCCGAAGCCGCGTCGCGCGGACAGGGGTGCGCCGCGAGCCGGGTGCACCGGGGTCGGTCCCCGCGCGGGGGGACCGCCGCCTGCCCGGCACGTTTCGGTGTTTTCTTTCGCCTCGCACGCGGGTAGCGTCGCGGCGATGGGCCGAGGGCCCGCGAGAGATGACAGGAAAAGGAGCGCCGCAGATGGGACGTATCGAGAAGAAACTGGCCGAGATGGGCGTGACCCTGCCCGACGCGCCCGCCCCGGCGGCGAATTACGTGCCCTTCGTGCAGACCGGCAACCTTGTCCATGTCTCGGGCCAGATCGCCAAGGACGAGAACGGTCTCATCACCGGGAAGCTGGGCGACGACATGGATGTCGAGGCGGGCGCGCGGGCGGCGAAGGTCTGTGCCATCGCGCTCCTGGCGCAGGTGAAGGCGGCTTGCGGCGGCGATCTCGACCGGCTCAAGCAGGTGGTGAAGCTCACGGGGTTCGTCAACTCGACGCCCGATTTCACCGACCAGCCGCTGGTGATCAACGGCGCATCGGACTTCATCGGAGAGGCGCTGGGCGAGGCGGGCAAGCACGCGCGCGCGGCGGTGTCGGCGGCGTCGCTTCCCCTGGGCGTCGCGGTCGAGATCGACGGGATCTTCGAGATCGAATGATCCCGCTGCCCGACGCGTTCCTGCGCGCGCCGATCGCGCATCGGGCCCTGCATGATCTCGGCGACGCGCGGCCCGAGAATTCGCGCGCGGCGATCCGTGCCGCGATCGCGCGAGGCTATGGCATCGAGATCGACGTGCAGCCCTCGCGCGACGGGCGGGCGATGGTCTTTCACGACTATGACCTGGGCCGCCTGACCGGGCGGCGCGGGCCGATCGCGCAACAGGATGCCGATGCGCTGGGCGCGCTGGCGCTGAAGGGCGGGGACGAGGGGATTCCGACGCTGGCCGAGGTGCTGGCGCTGGTGGCCGGGCGGGTGCCGCTTCTGATCGAGGTGAAGGACCAACACGGCCAGATGGGCCGCACCGACGGCCGGCTCGAGGCCGCGATCGCCGCCGACCTGGCGGGATATGCGGGCGACGCGGCGCTCATGTCGTTCAACCCCCATTCGGTGATCGCGCTGCGGGACCTCTGCCCGGACCGGGCGCGCGGGCTTGTCACCTGCGCTTACCCGCTCGCCGACTGGCCGCTTTTGCGGCGCGACGTGCGCAGGCGGCTGCGCGAGATCCCCGATTACGAGACGGCGGGCGCGAGTTTCGTCAGTCACCAGGCGAGCGACCTGGGCCGTGCGCGGGTGGCGGAGTTGCGGGCAGGCGGCGCGCGGGTGCTGTGCTGGACCGTCCGGTCCGAGGCGGAGGAGCGGGTGGCGCGGCGGCGCGCGGACAACATCACCTTCGAGGGATACCTCGCGGCGCATCCCGCTTGATCCATGCCCGCACCACCCCAAGTTTCACCTGACATGGCCGAGACCGAGATCACCGTCACCCTGCATGACCGCCTGTCCGAGATCGGGCAGGCCGCGTGGGATGCCTGTGCCTGCCCCGAGGCGGCGCAGGGCGGGCGGCCCGAGGACCCGTTCACGACCTACCGCTTTCTCGCAGCGCTCGAGGAGAGCGGATCGGTGGGGCCCGGCACCGGGTGGGAGCCGCATTACCTGTGCGCGCGGGCGGGGGACGAGGTGATCGCGGTCGCACCGCTCTATGCCAAGGGGCACAGCCAGGGCGAATACATCTTCGATCACAACTGGGCGCATGCCTATGAGCGGGCGGGCGGGCGATACTATCCGAAATTGCAGATCGCCGTGCCCTTTACCCCCGTGACGGGTCGCCGGTTCCTGACCCGGCCGGGGCATGAGGAGATCGGGCGCGCCGCGCTGGTCGAGGGCGCGGTGAAGATGGCCGAGCGGCACGGTCTCAGTTCGCTTCATGTCACCTTCTGCACCGAGGCCGAGCGCGCGGCGGGCGAGGCGATGGGCCTGATGGCGCGCAAGGGGCAGCAATATCACTGGGAGAACAGGGGATATGCCGATTTCGATGCCTTCCTCGCCGATCTGAGTTCGCGCAAGCGCAAGATGATCCGCAAGGAGCGCCGCGCGGCGCAGGCGTTCGGCGGCGAGATCGTGCATCTCACGGGCGACGCGATCGAGCCCGCGCATTGGGAGGCGATGTGGCACTTCTACCAGGACACGGGCGCGCGGAAATGGGGGACGCCCTATCTCACGCGGGCGTTCTTCGACCTGGCGCATGACCGGCTTCGCGATGACGTCCTGCTGATCCTGGCGCTGCGCGGCGGAGAGCCGGTTGCGGGGGCGATGAACCTGATCGGGCGCCGGGCGCTTTTCGGCCGCTACTGGGGCTGCGCCGAAGCGCATGCGCATCTGCATTTCGAACTGTGCTACTATCAGGCGATCGATTACGCGATCGCTCGCGGCCTCGCGCGCGTGGAGGCGGGCGCGCAGGGAGAGCACAAGCTGGCGCGCGGATACCTGCCGAAGCCCGTCCATTCGCTGCACTGGATCGGGGATCCGGGTTTCGCGCAGGCCGTCGCGCACTATCTCGAGGCGGAGGGCGCGGCCGTGGACGAGGATATCGAGGTCCTGACGGGCTACGGTCCCTTTCGGAAGACAGCGGAGGAGGAACACCAATGACCGAGAAGCTGAGCGACACGGCGCGCAAGACGATGCTGACGCCGCTGACCGACAACGGGTGGAGCATGGTCGAGGGGCGCGATGCCATCGCCAAGAGTTTCGAGTTCGACGATTTCACCGAGGCTTTCGGCTTCATGACCCGCGCGGCGATCTGGGCCGAGAAGTGGAATCACCACCCGGAATGGTCGAACGTCTACAACAAGGTCGAGGTGACGCTGACCACGCATGACGTGGGCGGGCTGAGTTCGCTTGACGTGAAGCTCGCGCGGAAGATGGATTCCTTCGCCGGGTGAGCGGGGTCAGGCCTTGGCCAGCGCCGGGGGTTTCGGGCCGCCGGTCGCCCAGTCGAGAAGCTCGACCGTGTGGACCATGGGAATGTCGGTGGCCCGCCCGATCTGCATCATGCAGCCGATGTTGCCCGCCGCGATGATGTCGGGCGCGCGGGCCTCGAGCGTGCGCACCTTGCGGTCGCGCAATTGCGCCGAAATCGCGGGCTGCATGAGGTTGTAGGTGCCCGCCGAGCCGCAGCAGAGATGCGCGTCGGCCGGTTCGACCACGTCGAAGCCCGCGCGTTTCAGCAGGTCCTTGGGGTAGCTCTTGATCTTCTGGCCATGCTGGAGCGAGCAGGCCGCGTGATAGGCCACGGTGAGGCCCTTGGGCGCGCCCTCGGGCAGGTCGAGCTGCACCAGCAGTTCCGAGACATCCATCGCGATGTCCGAGACGCGGGCGGCGTCGGGCGCGAGGTCTTCGGTGCGGAACATGTGGCCGTAATCCTTGACCGTCGTGCCGCAGCCCGAGGTGTTGATGACGATGGCGTCGAGCCCGTCCCCCTCCATCTCGGCGGTCCATGCCCGGATGTTGCGCGCTGCGGTCGCGTGGCTTTCCTGCGTCTTGCCCATGTGATGCGTGAGCGCGCCGCAGCAGCCCGCGCCTTTCGCGACCACCACGTCGCAGCCGAGGCGCGTCAGGAGGCGGATGGTGGCGTCGTTGATGTCGGTGTTGAGCGCGCGCTGGGCGCAGCCGGTCATCAGTGCCACGCGCCTGGCCTTCGCGCCCTTGGCCGGGAAGGTCTGCGGGTCGTCGTTGCGGCTGACCGGGGGGATGGTCTCGGGCGCCATTTCGAGCATGGCGCGCAGCCGGGCGTCGGGCATGAGCCGCGCGAAGGGGCGGCCTATCTTGGCCCCGAGCAGCGCCAGCCGGAAGCGCGTCGGGTAGGGCAGGATGCGCGCCAGCACCCAGCGCAATGCGCGATCCGAGAGGGGGCGCTTGTAGTTGTCCTCGATATATTCCCGCGCGTGATCGACCAAGTGCATGTAATGCACGCCCGAGGGGCAGGTCGTCATGCAGGCGAGGCACGAGAGGCAGCGGTCGATGTGCTTGACGGTCTTGGCGTCGGGCACCCGCTCGTTCTCGAGCATGTCCTTGATGAGGTAGATGCGGCCCCGCGGGCTGTCGAGTTCGTCGCCAAGCACCTGGTAGGTGGGGCAGGTCGCCGTGCAGAAACCGCAATGCACGCAGGCGCGCAGGATCTCGTTCGCGCGCTTGGTGCCGGGGTCGCGGAGCTGAGTCTCGGAGAAATTCGTTTGCATGATGTCCTACCGGAGAAGGAAAACGCTGGGGCCGAATATGACGAAAAGGATCACGCCCACGGTGAGGGCGATCGCCGCTGCGTAATGGGTGGGCTGGCCCCGTTTGCGGCGCCATGCGCGCCAGCCCTGTGCGGGCAGCGTCGCGAGGGCCGCGAGCGCGGCGCCCCAGAGCGGCACCTGCTCGATCCCGTGGAACCAGTCGTCGGGGCCGCCTGGCGGGGAAAGCGGGTAGATCATGAGCGCGCCGATCCCGCAGAGAAGCGCGACCACGCCCAGCCCGATGAGATAGGTTCGCCAGTCGCGCAGCATCAGAAGGATCACGAAGACCGCCAGGGGCACGCCGAAGATGAAGATGAACAGGCCGATCAAGGTGGGTCCTCGCGTCAGGGAAGGATCTGGAAACCCGCCAGGATCAGCAGGGCGATGGAGGGCAACAGTACCAGGTGGTAATGCGACGCGCGATCCTGCCGGTGCCGCCAGGCGCGCCAGCCCTGCGCCGGGAGCGTCGCCAGCGCGGCGAGAAGGCTCCAGCGCACGGGTGGCAGGTCGATGCCGCGGATCGAGGTGGAGGACGAGACCGGGAAGGGAGCCGTCGCCGCGATGGCGAAAAGCACCGCGAAGATCGCCCAGCCGACCAGGTAGCTGCGCCAGTTGGGAAGGCAGGCAAAGATCGCGAAGGTGGCGATGGGCAGACCCACGAGGAAGAGCGAAAGGGCCGGGCTCATGCCGGGGGCCCCGCGAAGATGCCGCGCGGGTCGAAGCGCGCGCGCAGGCCCGCCTCGAGCGTCGCGATGGCCGGGGCGGGCGGATGCAGTGCCGGGCCGCGGCCGCCGCGATAGCGTGTCGCGTGCCCGCCCAGCCCGGAGACCGCGTCCCGCAGCGCGGCGCCGTCCGCGCCCTCGGGGAGGGTCAGCCAGACAAGGCCGCCGCCCCAATCGTAGATCGCGCGCGCGTCTTCGAGGCCCGCCACCAGCGCCGGTGCGTCGGAGGGCTTGACCGAGAGGCGCCAGACCTCGCCCGGGTGGTCGTGGAAAGGCGCCGCGTCGCGGATGCCGGCCCAGGTCTCGGCGTTCGCCTCGCGGTCGGTCTCGAGCGTGATCTCGCCCGCATCCGAGAGCCGCGCGCGCAGCTGCTCCGCGCGATAGGCGACGGAGGCTTCCGCGCCCTCGATCCGCACGAGCGTGCGGGACACGCCCGACGCCCCGGCTTGCAGATGCGCGGCACCCGTCACCTCGTAGGGCGATCCGAGCGCGCGGGCGAGCAGCGCCACCGCCGCCCCGTCGGCCAGACCTTCGCAGGAGAGCGTGGCGGTATGGCGCGGGGCGGGCAGCACCTTGAGCGACACTTCGGTCAGCACGCCGAGCCGGCCCATGGAACCCGCCATGAGCTTCACGAGGTCGTAGCCCGTCACGTTCTTCATCACGCGACCGCCATTCCTGACGATGCGTCCCTGCCCGTCGACGAAGCGCACCCCCAGAAGATGATCGCGGCAAGCCCCCACCGAGGACACGCGCCGCGGACCCGAGGCGTTCATCGCGACCACCCCGCCGATGGTGGGCGTGCCGGTGGTGCCGAGGATGCCGCGATGGTCCATCGGCTCGAAGGCGAGGGCCTGACCTTCGGCGGCGAGCGTCTGCTCGACCTCCTCCAGCGCCGTGCCCGCGCGCACCACGAGAGTGAGCGCGCCCGGCTCGTAGAGCGTGATCCCCGTCATCGCCCGCGTCGAGAGGCGCGTGCCGCCGCGCGGGCCGCCGATGGGCCGGGTGCCGCCGCCCTCGATGCTGAGCGGGTCGTTGGCGCCGCGGACGATCTCGGCGAGGTCGGCTTCGGTTTCGGGTGTCATCACTCCGCCGCGACCCGGCGCGTTTCGCTGGTGGCGAGCGGAAAGACCTTGGCAGGGTTCAGAAGCCACCGGGGGTCGAAGACGTCCTTCACGTCCATCTGCACCTCGAGATCGGCGGGATCGTATTGATGGCCCATGAGGTCGCGTTTCTCGATGCCCACGCCATGCTCGCCCGTCAGGCAGCCTCCGACCTCGACGCAGAGCTTGAGGATCTCGGCGCCGAAAGCCTCGCATTTCTCGAGATCGCCGGGCTTGTTGGCATCGAAGAGGATGAGCGGGTGCATGTTGCCGTCGCCCGCGTGAAAGACGTTGCCCACCTTGAGGCCGAATTCCTCGGACATCTCGCCGATCCGGCGCAGGACGTGGGGCAGCGCGCTCACCGGGATGGTGCCGTCGAGGCAGATGTAGTCGTTGATCTGGCCCATGGCGCCGAAGGCCGATTTGCGCCCCAGCCAGATCGCGGCGCTTTCCTCGGGCGAGGTGCTCTCGCGCAGTTCGAGCGGATCGTGGCGGCGGGCGATGCCGGTGATGGTGGCGAGCTGGGCGTCGATCTCGGCCTCGGAGCCCTCGACCTCGACGATGAGCAGCGCCTCGCAATCGGGGTATCCGGCATGGGCGAAGGCCTCGCAGGCGCGGATGCAGGGGCGGTCCATGAACTCGATCGCGACGGGCAGGACGCCGGCGCGGATGATGTCCGACACGCAGGCGCCGGCCACCTCGCTCGAGTCGAAGGCCATGAGCACGGGGCGAGCGCCTTCGGGCCTGGGCAGGATGCGCAGGGTGGCCTCGGTCACGACGCCGAGCTGCCCCTCGGAGCCGCAGACGAGACCCAGGAGATCGAGCCCGCCCGCATCCATGTGGGCCCCGCCCAGTTCGGTGACGGTGCCGTCCATGAGGACGAGCGTGACGCCCAGCAGGTTGTTGGTGGTCACGCCGTATTTGAGGCAATGCGCCCCGCCCGAATTCATCGCGATATTGCCCGCGATGGCGCAGGCAAGCTGGCTCGACGGGTCGGGTGCGTAGAAGAAGCCAGCCTCCTCGACCGCGCCGGTGACGGAAAGGTTGGTGCGCCCGGCCTCCACGCGGATGGTGCGGTTGGCATAGTCGATGTCCAGCACCTCGGTCATGCGCGCGATCCCGAGAATGACGCAATCGGCGGTGGGCAGCGCCCCGCCGGCCAGCGAGGTGCCGGCGCCGCGCGGCACCACGGGCACGCCCATCTCGTGGCAGATGCCGAGCACCTGCGACACCTCTTCGGTGGACGAGGGCAGGACGACGGCCATGGGCGGGCAGCGATAGGCGGTGAGCGCGTCGCATTCGTAAGCGCGCGTCTCGACTTCGTCCGAGATGACCGCGTCCGCGGGCAGCACCCCGCGCAGACGGTCCACGAGGGCGGGTTTCAGCGCGAGGATGCGGGCATCCGGGGCGGGCATGTCCATCTTGGGCTCTCCTGCGGCGTTTCGCCCCCGGCGCGATCGGGCGGATGACGGCGAAACGCGCCACGGTCGCGTTACAGGCAAGAAAGTAAAGCCAACGAGGGGGGCTGGCAAGCTGCGATGGCCGATCCGGCGCGTGACGGATCGCCGCGAAGGCGCTATGCTCGGCCCATGTCCAGACCTCCTTTCCTCGCGGCCTTCGCCGCGCTGTCGCTCGCTCTCGCGCCGCCCGCAGGGGCGGGGGCGCCCGAGGTGGTGGATGCCGAGCCCGAGAAGACCGGCATGGGCTGGCGTGTGCATGTGACAATCGCGCATCCCGATACGGGGTGGGATCATTATGCCGACGGGTGGGAGGTTCTCGATGCGGAGGGCAATCGCCTGGGATTCCGCGAGCTCTTGCATCCGCATGTGGACGAGCAGCCCTTCACCCGCAGCCTCGGCAACGTGATGCCGCCCGACGGGGCGGAAGCGGTCTTCGTGCGCCCGCGCTGTTCGCGCGACGGGTGGAGCGATGCGGTCTTTCGCGTGCCGCTGCCGCGTTAGCGCCGGGGCGATCCGTGCGCGCGGATGGACGGGTCGGGATCCGGATATTCATGGGCAAGAAGAAGGGGGTGGCAGGCGAAGGTCGTCGCGGCCACGCGGGGGCGGTGACTATCTCCGGCCCTCGCGCAGCCAGCCGGTGAGCATGAGCGTGGCGAAGAGCAGCAGCACGAGCCAGGGCGGCAGGATCGCGGTCTGGGTGACGGAGAGCGTCTGGTAGGCGCCGCGCGGCGTGATCCCGAGCCAGCCACGCCCGGAGGCGGGGCGGCCCGCGCGGACCTCGCGGATCCGCGGCAGACCGTCCGAGAGCGCCGCGACACCGCCATTCGTGCCCTCGATCACAGGCGCGAGCGGAGCACCCGAGGCGATGGTTTCCTCGAATTCGACGGGGGCCGCCGGGCCGAGACCGATCACCGCGGTCTGCTCGCCGTTCTCGAGCCGGTAGAGGCCCATCTGGGGCCCCTCGTAGGTGGCTTCGAACCGGCCGGGCGTGGTCTCGGAGAGCGGAACCTCGACCGTATCGCCCGAGGGGGTGGTGATGGTGACGGGCGGCACCGCCTCGCCGAGGGACCGGCGGATGATGCGCATGGACTGGCCCGTGGCGGTGGCCCAGAGCGCCTCTTCCTCGAGTTCGGGTTCCTTCATCAGCCAATGCGCGAGGCGGCGCAGGAGTTCAAGCTGTGGTCCGCCGCCCTCGTAGCCACGGTTCCAGAGCCAGGCGTGATCGGAGGCGAGGAGCGCGATGCGCCCTTCCTCGACCCGGTCGAGGACCAGCAGCGGGCGGTCGTCGGCGCCGGACATGACGACGTCGCCGGTGGGATCCGTCACCTCGATCTGGCGCAGCCAGTCACCCCAGGGACCTTCGTGCTCGGAGGCGAGGCCGGCGGTGACGGGATGCCGCTGGCCGAGATCGGTGACGGTGGGGCTGTAGGGTCGGGTCACGACGCGGGCGGTGGGGCGGGCGGGCAGGATCGCCTCGAGCGGAGAGCGGAAGAGACTGTCGGCCGACGCATAGTCGGGGCCGGCGGCGACGAGCACGGCGCCGCCGTTCTCGACGTAGTTGCGCACGTTCTCGAGGTAGATCGCGGGGAGGATGCCGCGCCGCTTGTAGCGGTCGAAGATGATGAGGTCGAAATCCTCGATCTTCTCGAGGAAGAGCTCGCGGGTGGGGAAGGCGATGAGCGACAGCTCGCCCACCGGCACGCCGTCCTGTTTCTCGGGGGGGCGCAGGATGGTGAAATGCACGAGATCGACGGAGCTGTCCGATTTCAGCAGGTTGCGCCACGTGCGGCCGCCGGGATGCGGCGCGCCCGAGACGAGCAGGACCGAGAGCCGGTCGCGCACGCCGTTGATCTGCACCAGCGCGCTGTTGTTGCGGTCGGTCAGCTCGCCCTCTGCCGCGGGCGTGGAGAATTGCAGCACGTTGCGTCCGCCATGGGGCAGGCGAAGCGGCACGTCGATGTCGCGCCCTTTCTCGATGGTGAAGCGTTGCGGCTCGGCCCCGTCGACGGAGATGTCGATGGGCACCGTATCGCCCGCCTCGGACGCGGGTGTCGCGCCCGTGTCCTCGATGCGCAGCGTGAGCGTCACCTCCTCGCCCAGGATGGCGAAGGCGGGGGCGTTCTCGACCACGAGGCGGCGATCCCAGTCGTCCTCCTCGCCCGAGAGCAGGAGGTGGAGGGGGGCGGGCAGGCCCGGCGCGCGGTCGAGGTCGTGCACCCGCCCGTCGGAGAGCAGGAACACGCCCGCGACGCGGCCCTGCGGTTCGCGGGCCAGCGCCTCGGCGAGCGCCGTCATGGCGAGGGTGCCGGTGTTGTCGGGCCCGTCCGGCACGGTGACGCGCCGCACCTCGGTCCCCTCGCGCGCCGACAGGCGGGCGGCCAGCGCATCGGCGGCGGACCCGGTCTGGGCCGCGCGGTCCGCGAGCGACTGGCTGGCGCTCCGGTCCTCGACCACGAGCACGATGTCGGAGAGCGGCGCGCGGTCTTCCTGCTGAAACACAGGACCGGCGAGGGCCGCGATCACCACGAGCGCCGCGAGCCCGCGCCAGGCCCAGCCCGAGAGCCCGCGCCAGAGGGCGAGCGCCACGCCGGTGAGGGCCATGCCCCCGAGCGCGGCCACCAGCCAGAGCGGCAGGAGCGGGTCGAAGATGATCTCGGCCGTCATTGCCCGAGCCTGTCGAGAAGGGCGGGCACGTGCACCTGGTCGGATTTGTAGTTGCCGGTCAGCACGTGCATCACGAGGTTGACGCCGAAGCGGTGCGCCAGTTCGCGCTGCCGCTCGCCCGCGAAGCCGCGGCCCACGGGCAGCAGCGGGTTGCCCACGCCATCGACCGCCCAGGCTGCGGCCCAGTCGTTGCCGCCGATCACCACGGGTGTCACGCCGTCATTGAGGTTGCGGAACGGCATCCCCTCGATCTGCTCGGCGTCGGGCGGGGCGGCCTCGACCCAGACGGGGCGACCCATGTAGCGGCCCGGAAAGTCCTGCAGCAGGTAGAAGGCGCGGGTGAGGACGTGGTCGGCCGGCACCGGCTCGAGCGGGGGGATGTCGAGGGGCGCGGCGAGGCGTTGGAGCCACGCGCCGTTCTTCGACGATGCCCCGAAGTCCGCGATATCGGCGTCGCGCGTGTCGAAGAGGATCATGCCGCCGGTGCGCAGATAGTCGTTGAGCCGGGCATAGGCGGCATCCGAGGGGATGGGCTGCTCGGGTGTGACGGGCCAGTAGAGCAGCGGATAAAAGGCGAGCTCGTCGGTTTCGAGATCGACGCCGACGGGGGGGTCGGGTTCGACCGAGGTGCGGAAGAAGAGCGTCTGGCCGAGGCCGGTGAGCCCCGCATGGGCGAGGTCGTCGAGCCGCTTGTCGCCGGTCAGCACATGGGCGAGGGCGAGTTCCTCGGGGGCCGTCCGGTCCTGCGCGGTGGCGGGGGAGGGTGCGGCGAGGGCGAGGCCGAGCGCCAGGGCGATCAGCGCACCGGACAGGCGGGCGCGGGCCGGCGAGAGGCGGCCCGAGAGCGCCAGGGAGGCGATGATGTCGGCCATGAGCGCCACGAGCGCCGCCGCGAGGAGCGATCCGCCGAGTGGCGTTTCGGCCGCGCGCGCGAGGCTTTCGACCGGCGTGCCTGCCGGCCAGCGGACCGGCGCGAGCACGCGGTCGGCGTCATGGACGTTGCGCGCGACGCGGCGATCCGGCCCCTCGTAGACGCCGGGGCGCAGATCGGGGCCGAGCGGCTCGGCCAGAAGGCGCGCGCCGGTCACGCCGGGAAGCGTGTCGCCCGCCTCGGGGCGGCCCGACGCGGTGAGCACCGTCACCGGCTGGAACGAGGCGTCGGCGAGGTCGGGGGGCAGCGTCTCGCCGGTGGCCGAGGTGACGGAGAGGCGTTCGAGCATCTGCACGAAGAGCCCCGAGAGCGGCAGGGTCGACCATTCGGCATTGGCGGTGACGTGAAAGAGCACCACCTGCCCCGCGCCCACGCGCTTGCGCGTCACGAGAGGCGTGCCGTCCGCCAGTTCGGCGATGACGCGTTGGGCGACGGTTGGGTCGGGTTGGGCCATGACCTGCGAGGTGACGGTGACGTCTTCGGGGATCGGCAGGCCGTGGAAGGGGCTGTCCTCGGGGAAGGGCGCCAGCGCCTTCGGCTCGCCCCAGCTCATGGCGCCCCCGACGGTGCGTCCGCCCGAGCGCAGGCGCACCGGCATGAGGGGTGCCTCGGCATCGCGTGAGACGTCCGAGGCCGCGAGGCGCGGACCCGCGAAGCGCAGGAGCGTGCCGCCGGCCTCGGTCCAGGCCAGCAGATCGGCCTGTTCCTGTCCCGAGAGGGTGGCGACGTCGGCCAGCACGATCACGCCGGGATTGGCCGGAAGCACGTCCGAGAGCGCGCCCGAAAGCAGTTCGGCCGTGGGGGCGAGCGCCTGTTCGAGATAGTGGAGCGGCGACAGAAGTTCGAGCCCTTCGCGGTCGGCGCGGCCCGCAACGAGCGCCACCTCGCGCCGGGTGAGACCATCGTCGGTGAGCGTGACGGCGCCCGCGTGGCCCTGGCCGTCGATTTCGAACCGTGTCACGCGCGCGCGCAGTTCGGTGGGCAGCGAAAGCGCGCCGGTGGCCTCGGTCTCGCCCCCCGCGAAGGTGAGCGGGAGGCTTGCCAGCGCGCGGGGCGTGCCGGAGGGGTCGGTGCCGTGGGCGGTGACCGTGACGGTCTGCTCGGCGCCGGGCAGGAGGCGCGTTGCGGTGACGGAGAGCGCCGCGTCCTCGATCACCGGCGGCGCGAGGGTCAGGAGCGGGCGCGCGCCTTCGTGGATCGTGACGGGGCCGCGCGCCTCGAGCGCGTCGAGCAGGGTGTCGCGGTCCTCGCGGGCGATCCCGTCGGAAAACCAGCGCGTCTCGAGCGAACCATCGGGCAGCGCGGCGAGAAAGCGGGCGGTCATTTCGGGCGACGGCTCCCACGGATGGGGGGCGAGGCCCGAGAGGCGGCTGCGCCAGGTTTCGGCGGCCTGGAAGCTGATCTCGTCAGGGGCCGAGAGTTGCACGAGCGCGGTGGGTCGGCCGGCCCGGCCCGCCTCGGCCAGCATCGTGTCGAGCCTTGCACGGGTGGCGGGCCAGTCGCGTGCGCTGGCCCAGCTTCCGTCGGTGAGGATGAGCAGCGGGCCGGTGCGCGCGGCGTCGGCCTGGCGGTCGGGGTTGAGGATCGGCCCGGCGAGGCCGATGATCACCGCGGCCACGGCGAGCATGCGCAGCAGCAGGAGCCACCAGGGCGTGCGGTCGGTCACGCTGTCGTCGTCGCGCAGGCCAAGAAGGAGCGCGACGCCGGGAAAGCGGCGGCGGATCGGCGCGGGCGGCACGGCGCGCAGGAGGATCCAGAGGATCGGCAGTGCCGCGAGTGCCAGGAGAAGCCAGGGCGTCGCGAAGGCGATGGGACCGAGTGTCATCGCCCCGCGTCCCGCCCCGGCCCGCTTGCCATCGCGGCGTGGATCCACAGGAGCGCGGATTGCGCGGGCGCATCGGTGTGGTGGCACAAGTGGCGCCAGCCGGTCAACGCGCAGATCGCCCGAAGCTCGTCCTTGCGGGCGGCGAGACGGTCGAGGTAGCGGTCGCGCAGTTCGCTGGCCTTGAGGGTTTCATGGGCCAGCGTGCCGCCGACGCTCTCGAAGATGGTGCGGCCGCGATAGGGGAAGCTTTCCTCGGCGGGATCGAGCACTTGCAGAAGGCAGCCGCGCACGCCCCGGTCGGCGGCGGAGGTGAGCGCCGCGCGAATGGTGCCGAGGTCGCCAAGGAAGTCCGAGACGAAGAGCGCGTGGCCCTGCGCCACCAGCCCCGCCAGGTCGGGCGTGCCGTAATCCTCGGCATCCTCGGCCAGGAGCGCGGTGGCGATGCGCGCGACCTGCCCCATGCCGCGCCGGGGCGGCAGGTTGTGACCGGTGAGCCCGACCCGTTCGCCGCCGCGCACCAGCAGGATCGCCGCGGCCAGCGCCAGAAGCTGTGCGCGGTCGGATTTCCGCGGCAGGTCGGGGGTGGAGGCGAAGCGCATGGAGGCGGCCTGATCGACCCAGATCATCACGCTCTGCGCGATCTGCCATTCGCGTTGCCGAACGAATTCGGCATCCGACCGGGCCGAGCGGCGCCAGTCGATATGCCGGCGGGAATCGCCCGGCTGAACGGGGCGATACTGCCAGAAATCGTCGCCCTGCCCGGCGCGGCGGCGCCCGTGTTCGCCCATGAGGACCGTGCCCGCCAGATGCTCGGCCCGGGCCAGCAGGGCCGGAAGCCGCGCGGCCTCGGCCTCGGCCCGCGAGCGGAGGGCGGCGGCATCCGTCACGCGGCGGCCTCGGCGCGGGTGACGTTCTCGGTCGTGTCGGTGATGAGCTGTGCGAGGTTCACACCCTGCGCCCGTGCCGCGAAGGAGAGCGCCATGCGGTGCGTGAGCACCGGGTGCGCCATCGCGGCCACGTCGGTCACGTCGGGCGCGAGCCGCCCCTGGAGAAGGGCGCGGGCCCGCACGGTGAGCATGAGCGCCTGTGCCGCACGCGGCCCCGGCCCCCAGGCGACCGATGCGCGCACCGCGTCGGGGGCGGTCGGATCGCCGGGACGGAAGGCACGCACCAGGTCGAGGATCGCGTCCATCACGCCTTCGCCCACGGGCATTCGCCGCAGGAGCCGCTGTGCCTCGATGAGTTCTTCGGGCGTGAAGACCCTGTGCGAGACCTGCTCGGTCGCGCCGGTCGTCGCGAGAAGGATCGCCGCCTCGGTCGCGCGGTCGGGATGGGGCACGTCGATCTGCACGAGAAACCGGTCGAGCTGTGCCTCGGGGAGGGGGTAGGTGCCTTCCTGCTCGATGGGGTTCTGCGTGGCGAGGACATGGAACGGCGCCGCGAGCGTGCGGGTCTGGCCCGCCACCGTCACCTGCCGTTCCTGCATGGCCTGAAGGAGGGCCGATTGCGTGCGCGGGCTGGCGCGGTTGATCTCGTCGGCCATCAGAAGCTGACAGAAGATCGGGCCCTCGATGAACTTGAACGCGCGGCTGCCATCGGCGCCGGTCTCGAGCACCTCGGAGCCGAGAATGTCGGCCGGCATCAGGTCGGGCGTGAACTGCACGCGGTTGGCGTCAAGGCCCATGACCGTGCCCAGCGTTTCGACGAGGCGCGTCTTGCCGAGCCCCGGAAGCCCGATCAGCAGCCCGTGCCCGCCGCTCAGAAGGGCCGAGAGCGAGAGGTCGACGACGCGCTCCTGTCCGATGAAGGCGCGCGTGATCGAGGCGCGCGCCTGTGCGAGCTTGCCCTCGAGGCTCTCGATCTCCGCGACAAGGTCGGTGTCGTCACTCATGGCAAAATCTCCGGCTGCGCTATATCCTCTGGAGCAACTGTAAACCTTGTGTTGGAAATGGCAAAAGCAATGAGCAAGGAACCGATCACGTCCACGTCAGCCGAGAGCCTTGCCGACGCGGCCCGTGCGGCACAGGCCAAGGGCGGCCCCCCGGTCGAGGATTGGAACCCGCCGCTGAGCGGCGATATGGACATGCGCATCGCCCGCGACGGCACATGGTATCACGAGGGCGCGCGGATCGAGCGGCGCGGGCTGGTCAAGGTGTTCTCGTCCATTCTCAAGCGCGAGGGCGAGGATTACTTCCTCGTCACGCCGGTCGAGAAATGGCGCATCACGGTCGAGGACGCGCCCTTCGTCGCGGTGGATGTCGAAGCCGAGGGCGCGGGCGAGGCGCGCGCGCTGATCTTCGAGACCAACGTGGGCGACCGGGTCGTCGCCGGCCCCGAACACCCGATCCGGGTGGAACGCGACGGCGAGAGCGGTGAGCCCGCGCCCTATGTCAACGTGCGCCGCAACCTCGAGGCGCTGATCGACCGCAAGAGCTTCTACCGCCTGGTCGAGATGGGCGCGCATCACGAGGGCTGGTTCGGGGTGTGGTCGGATGGGGTGTTCTTCCGCTTCATCCCCTCGGAGGAGATGCCGAGCTGAGCCGTCGCAAGCTGCGCCTTGGCGCGAATGTCTCGCTTCTCTACCCGGATCGCCCGCTGACGCAGCGGATCGCGGCGGCCCGCGCCGACGGCTTCGACGCGGTCGAGATACTGTTCCCCTATGCCGAGGACGTGCGTGCGCTGCGCGATGCGTTGCGCGCGGCCGAGATGCCGCTTGCGCTCATCAACACGCCCGCCGGGGATTGGGCGGCCGGCGAACGGGGATTTGCCGCCGTGCCGGGGGCAGAGGCGCGGTTTCGCGAGGGTTTCGGCGCGGCGCTTACATGGGCGCGGGCGCTCGGGGCCGAGGTCGTCCATGTCATGGCCGGGCTGGCCGAGGGCCGAGCCGCGCGGACCACCTTCGTGGACAACCTGCGCTGGGCCGTGGCCGAGGCGGGGGCGCAGCGCCTGACGATCGAGCCGATCAACGCGGATGACATGCCGGGCTATTTCCTGGGCGATTTCGCGCTGGCCTGCGATCTGCTGGACGAGGTGGGCGCGCCGACGCTTGGCCTCCAGTTCGATGCCTACCACGCGGCGCGCATCACGGGCGACGTGGCGGGAACCTGGGCGGAGGTGGGGCATCGGGTCTTTCACGTTCAGGTCGCGGGCGTCGAGGACCGGCACGAGCCCGACGATCAGGGCGCCTTCCTCGACCTGCTCGAGGCGCAGGGGTTCATGGGCGTGGTGAGCGGCGAGTATCACCCGCGCGGGCGCACGGGGGACGGGCTGGGTTGGATGGACCGCTAGCGCCGTTGCCGCGCCGATACGGCGGAGAAGCCGGCCCCGTCACTTGCGGCAGTTCATGCCGAAATCACCCCGGATCTCCTGGCGCGGAAAGCGTATCTCGAGGCCCGGAAAATCCGCCCCGAACCCGCCATTCGCCCACCACCACGTGCCATCGCCGAACACGCCGTGACGGGCATCGCAGGATGTGCCGAGATAGAGCACGTCCGCGCCACGCTCGATGCGCGAATTGGCGCCGCCTTCGATGAACCACGCCTTCGGATAGAGCGAGGTGAGCACCGCGCCGTTTTCATTCGTCTGGTAGCTGTATTCGTCGCCGTAGGACGACACGTAGGTCACGTCGTCGGCCAGCGCGCAAGTGCCTGCCGCCGTCGCGCACATCGCGAAGGTCGCAAGACGCCGCAGGATCAATGCGCCTCCGCCCAGTTCGCGCCCTGTCCCGCGTCCACGATGAGCGGCACGTCGAGCTTGACCACCGGGTCGGCGGCGCCTTCCATGACCTCGCGCGCGGCGGCGACCACCTCGTCGACGGCGCCCTCGTCCACTTCGAAGAGCAGTTCGTCGTGGACCTGCAACAGCATCGTGCAGGGCAGCCCGTGAATCGCGTCGGGCATGCGGATCATGGCGCGGCGGATGATGTCGGCGGCAGTGCCCTGGATGGGAGCATTGATCGCGGCGCGGCGCGCAAAGCCCGCACGCGGCCCCTTGGCGTCGATCTCGGGCGTGTGGATCTTGCGCCCGAAAAGCGTCTGGACATGGCCGTGCGTCTTGCCGAAGGCGATGGTCGCGTCCATGTAATCCTTGATACCCGGGAAACGCTCGAAATAGCGGTCGATGAACCCCTGCGCGTCGGCCCGCGGGATGCGCAGGTTCCGGGCGAGGCCGAAGCCCGAGATCCCGTAGATGACGCCGAAGTTGATCGCCTTCGCACGGCGGCGGATTTCCGGGGTCATCTCCTCCATCGACACGTCGAACATCTCGGACGCCGTCATCGCGTGGATGTCCTGGCCCTCGCGGAAGGCCTGCTTGAGCGCGTCGATACCCGCGACGTGGGCGAGGATGCGCAGCTCGATCTGGGAATAGTCGAGCGAGACGAGCACCCGGCCCCGGGGTGCGACGAAGGCCTCGCGGATGCGGCGGCCCTCCTCGGTGCGGACGGGGATGTTCTGCAGGTTCGGGTCGGTCGAGGCCAGCCGCCCGGTCGAGGCGCCGGTCTGCACGTAGGAGGTGTGCACGCGGCCCGTGCCGGGATCGATATGATCCTGGAGCGCGTCGGTATAGGTCGACTTGAGCTTGGAGAGCTGCCGCCAGTCGAGGACACGGGCGGGAAGCTCGTGCAGCGTGGCAAGGTCCTCGAGCACGTCGGCGCCGGTGGCATAGGCGCCGGTCTTGCCCCGTTTGCCGCCGTCGAGGCCCATCTCGTCGAAGAGGATCTCGCCCAGTTGCTTGGGGCTGCCCACGTTGAAGCTGCGGCCCGCAAGCTCGTGGATCTCGGCCTCGAGCGCGGCCATCTTTTGCGCGAACTTGGACGACATCCGGCTGAGCGTGTCGCGGTCCACCATGACACCCGCGCGCTCCATCCGGGCAAGGACCGGAACGAGCGGGCGCTCGAGCGTCTCGTAGACGGTGGTGACGCGCTCGGCCGATAGGCGCGGCTTGAAGAGATGCCAGAGCCGCAGGGTGATGTCGGCATCCTCGCCCGCGTATTTCACAGCCTCGTCGATGGGCACGCGGTCGAAGGTCTTGGCGGATTTGCCGGTGCCCAGAAGCGTCTTGATCGGAATGGGCGCGTGGCCGAGATAGCGCTCCGAAAGCGTGTCCATCCCGTGGTTGTGAACGCCCGAGTTCAGCGCGTAGGACATGAGCATCGTGTCGTCGAAGGGCGCAAGGCCGATGTCATGGGCCGCGAGTATCTTGGCGTCGTATTTCACGTTCTGCCCGATCTTGAGGATGCTTTCATCCTCCAGAACCGGCTTGAGCGCGGCCAGCACCTCGTCGCGGTCGAGCTGTCCGTCGGCCAGCGCGTCGGTGCCGAAGAGATCGTCCGCGTCCCCGTCGCGATGGCGCAGCGGGATGTAGCAGGCCTGCCCCGGTTCGAGCGCCAGCGAGATGCCGACGAGCTCGGCCTGCATCTCGTTGAGCGAGGTGGTCTCGGTGTCGATGGCGACGAAGCCCTGCGCGCGGATGCAGGTGATCCAGGTCCCGAGCGCGGCCATGTCGGAGATGCGCTCGTAGGCGTCGGGGTCGATGCCGGGCCAGTCGGGCGCGGCTTCCTCCGCGCCTTGCGGCGGCTCGTCGGTGATGACCGGCGGCTCCACTTTCAGCGCGTCGGCGATGCGCTTCGAAAGGGTGCGGAACTCCATCTCGGCCAGGAACCCCAGCAGGGTCTCGGGATCGGGGTCGCGCGCCTCGAGGTCGTCGAGCGAGAAGTCGAGCGGCGTGTCGCAGTCGAGCTGCACGAGACGCTTGGACAGTTCGATCTGTTCGCGCCTGTCGATCAGCGTCTGGCGGCGCTTGGGCTGCTTGATCTCGTCCGCACGGTCGAGAAGCGCCTCGAGCGAGCCGAATTCGTTGATGAGCAGTGCCGCCGTCTTGATGCCGATGCCGGGCGCGCCGGGCACGTTGTCGACGCTGTCACCGGCCAGCGCCTGCACGTCCACGACGCGATCAGGGCCGACACCGAACTTCTCCTCGACGCCTTCGGCGTCGATCCGGCGGTTCTTCATGGCGTCGAGCATTTCGACCCCGCCGCCGACAAGCTGCATCAGGTCCTTGTCGGAGGAGATGATCGTCACCCGCCCGCCCAGGTCGCGCGCCTGGCAGGCGAGCGTGGCGATGATGTCGTCGGCCTCGTATCCTTCGATCTCGTGGCAGGCGATGTTGAAGGCGCGCGTGGCCTCGCGGGTGAGCGGGATCTGCGGGCGCAGATCCTCGGGCATCGCCTCGCGATTGGCCTTGTACTCGGGATAGAGATCGTTGCGGAACGTGTGGCTGCCCTTGTCGAAGATCACCGCGATATGGGTGGGCGCATCGGGGCCGTGATCGTCCGAGACATAGCGTTGCAGCATGTTGCAGAAGCCCGAGACCGCCCCGATCGGAAGCCCGTCGGATTTCCGCGTGAGCGGCGGCAGCGCATGATAGGCGCGAAAGATGAAGGCCGAGCCGTCGATGAGATGCAGATGACAGCCCTTGCCGAATCCGGTGCTCATGATCTTACCCCCTGCTCAGCGACCGCCCGACATATCTCATGCCCGAAGGATCGCCGCCACCTTCATCTTGCCGAAAATACCCTGGGGGTTTGGGGGTGGATCAGACCTTGCCCTCGAAATCCTTGTGCACGAGGCGCGCGTCGCAATAGGGGCATTCGACCCAGCCCTCCTCGCGCGGGATCTGCAACCAGACGCGCGGATGGCCCAGGGCGCCCTCGCCGCCGTCACAGGCGACGCGGTAGGTATCGACGATCCTCGTTTCGGGCACGGCTGTGACCATCGGGGCATTTCCTTTCGGCGGCTAATCACGTATCCGCGAATATGGGCGATCGGGCCATGAGGAGCAAGAGGGCGATGTCGGGCAATGCCATTGAAATCCGGGGGTTGAGGAAAACCTATGGCGGATCTGGCCGCACGCCCGCCAAGGAAGCGCTCAAGGGTATCGACCTCGACATTCCGCGCGGCTCGGTCTTCGGGCTGCTGGGACCCAATGGCGCGGGCAAGTCGACGCTCATCAACATTCTCGCGGGCCTCGTGGTCAAGACGGCGGGCGACGTGCGGATCTGGGGTTTCGACCAGGACCGGAGCCCGCGCCAGAGCCGCGCCGCGATCGGGGTCATGCCGCAGGAGCTTCACCTCGATCCCTTCTTCGCGCCGCGCGCGGCGCTCGAGGTGCAGGCGGGGCTTTACGGTGTGCCCAAGCGCGACCGTAAGAGCGACGAGATCCTCGCGCTGGTGGGGCTCGAGGACAAGGCCAACGCCTATGCGCGCACGCTTTCGGGCGGGATGCGGCGGCGGCTGCTGCTGGCCAAGGCGCTGGTGCATCATCCGCATATTCTCGTGCTGGACGAGCCGACGGCGGGGGTGGATATCGAGCTGAGGCAGATGCTGTGGCAGAACGTGCGCAAGCTCAACGCGGACGGGATGACGATCATCCTGACCACGCATTACCTCGAGGAGGCCGAGGAGATGTGCGACGAGATCGCGATCATCAACCACGGCGACCTGGTGGCGCGCGACAGCACGGCGAACCTGCTGGGACGGCTCGACGGGAAGACGATGATCGTGACGCCCGAGACGCCGGTCGACCGCCTGCCCGAGGCCGCAGGCATGAGTGTCGAGACGCGCGAGGACGGGACGCTCTCGATCAGCTACAACCAGCGTCAGCTGCACGCGGGCGCGGTGCTCGACGCGGTGCGCGATGCGGGGATCACGATCCGTGACGTGCGCACCCGCGAGGCCGACCTGGAGGAGGTGTTCCTGAGCCTCACGCGGACGGTCGCGGCGAAGGAAGCCGCGCAATGAGCCGCGCGCCGAAACGTCTGCGGGCCGCGGACTGGCAGGCGCAGGAGGGCCGGTGGAAGGGCCGCTTCGAGGGCGCGCAGCTCGACACCGGCGTCACGGTCCTGTTCTTCTCGAGCGACGAGGTGGGGGCGGGGCCGGGCCTGCACGTTCATCCCTATGACGAGGTGTTCATCATCCGCCGGGGCCGCGCGCTCTATACCATCGGCGACGAGGTGATCGAGGCGAGCGAGGGCGACATCCTGATGGGACCCGCGCATGTGCCGCACAAGTTCGAGAATCTCGGCCCCGGCCCGCTCGAGACCACCGACATCCATCTGAGCGACCGCTGGATCCAGACCGAGATCGAGGAGGGGTGAGGCCCGACCGGGATCGAATATCCGGGCCGGGTGGATGCCTTCCCCGTCAGTCGCGGCGCGAGAGCATGGGTCCCATGTTGCGCCCGCCGAGGATGTGGAGGTGGTAATGCGGCACCTCCTGCACGCCATGGACGGCGGTGTTGGCGATGGCGCGGTATCCCTCGCCGCCCGAGCCCGGCGCCACGCCGGTCATCCGGCAGACATCGGCGACGGAGCGGGTGAAATCGACGATCTCGGCTTCGCTCGCGAGCGAGGCGAAGTGATCGTAGCAGACATAGGGCCCCTTGGGGATGATCAGCACGTGCACCGGCGCCTGCGGGTTGATGTCGTTGAAGGCGAGCGTGTGCTCGGTCTCGAGCCGGGTGTCGTTGGGGATCTCTCCGCGCAGGATCCTGGCGAAGATATTCTGGTCGTCATACTCGTAGCCCATGGTCGGCCCCTTCTCAGTCGGCGAACAGGTAATCGGTGCGCGCTATTTCAAGGGCCTTGTCGGGGGGGATGTCAAGGAAGCGGCCGATCTTGGCGGCGTTCTCGTCCGGGCTGTCGCTCTCGCGCATGGTGAAATGGTTCTCGAAACCCGCGTCGCGGATCCGGTCGCTTTCGAAGGTCATGTCGGAGCGGATCGTGGGCAGGAGCCGTTCCAGCGTTTCGAGCGGTGTCTGCTCACCGGCGAGCCCGACGCGCATGGCGTGGCCGATGAGGTAGTCGTCGGTGAAGACGCATTGCACCTCGAGCAGGCGGGTGACGGAGCGGTCGCTGCAGAAATCCTGAAGCAGGTCGAGATTGGCCGGGTCCATGCAGACGATGAGCTGATCGGTCTCGTAATAGTCGAAAAGCATCCGCATGAGCGCGCGGCGGTGACGGTGGCGTTTCTCCATCGTGGACTGGATGCCGCCGAGGTCGGGGAGCGGCGTCGCCTCCTCGTTGAAGAGGTATTCGATCGCCGGCATGTTGGTGACCTGGCGGATGCGGTCGAGCAGCCGCTTGGCGACGTGCCATTTCTTGCAGACCACGATCATCAGCTCACGCTCGCGGCCCAGCGTGCTTTCGGTTTCCCAGAAGCGCATGGCGAAGCGGCGCCCGATGCGGCCCCGCCCGGTCAGGAACTTGAAGAGAGAGCGCCCCTCGTTCGAGATCTGGAACGTGGCCTCGTCGTCGGAATAGAGCGCGCCCAGCCGCTGCTTGAGCGTGACCGCCTCGGGGCTGATCTTGCGCGCGAAGAGGAAATCCTGCGACAGCAAGAGGTCGTAGTGATCGTTGTAGAAGGTCTGGGGCATCCCGTAGTCGGTGAACATCAGGAAGGTGAGCGTGCGTGTCCTGATCTCGGCCTCGGGGACGAGGTGGCGCACGAGGGTCTGGAAGAACGTCTCGTCGGGGATCCAGGTGGTGCGGAAGAAGCGCATCACGTCGCGCCGGCGGCGGGTGAAATCGAGGATCCATTCGATCGTGCGCCGCCGCAGGCACCACCATTGGCTTCCGATCTGGACCTGGATGTCGGGCGGGATCGGCCGCGAGAGGCCGAGGCGTTTCTGCAGGCCCATGGAGGCGTAGAAGAGCCACTTGCGATTCCGCTCGTTGAACCAGTGCCGGTAGATCAGCCGCTCTTCCTTGATGCCGGTCTTGATCCAGTCGCTGTCGAAGAAATCGAAGCTTTCGATATAGTCGACATCCTCGGCATCGAGGAAATCATGGGCGTATTTCGCCGACTTGATCGCCGCGCAATCGCCCGACAGCATGTAGAAATGCGTGGCGCGCGGGAACGCCTCGACCGCGGCCTCGACCGCGTGGAGCGTGGCCTGCACGAGCGACCATTCCCCCCAGCCGCATTTGATCCGCTTCTTCGCGAAGACGACATTGGGATTGTCGGCCAGCGCCTCGCGGATGCGGGCATAGGCCGTGGCGCTGGCGCGGGCATCGAAATGAATCGCGATGCAATCGCCCGCGGCCGTCAGCATCTCGGCCTGTCCGATGATGGCATCCGGGTCCTTGTGACACAGGAGAATATACGCGATCTTTGCCATACGGGAAACAGACTGGCCCTTGTTTGCGGGATTGTTTACAGTGATAGTGCTGAATAAGCGTTGAATAAACAGGCATTATTAGCTTTTTTGGGAAGAAGGGCGCGGCTGGGGCGAAATGCGCCCAAGAGGCGGTTTGGAGGCAGGGTATGGGGTTTCCCGGCACGTGGATGACGGAAAGCGAAAGCGTGGTCTATCGGGTCGTGCCGAAATGCGCCTGCTCGACCATCGGTCAGATCATGTATTACTCGGATCATGGCGAGTTCTTCGACGGTGACATTCACGACGCCATGTCGGGGATGCACAAATGGGCCATCGACGAGAGCCAGCCGCTCATCACCGAGAACGTGACGTCGCACAAGTCCTACGCGTTCACCTGCGTGCGCAATCCCTATACCCGCATCCTCAGTTCCTTCTTCGACAAGATCTGCGGCATCCAGCGCAACGGCAAGCGCTATCGCGGGAAGCTCGTTCCGCTCCTCATCCAGAAATACGGGATCGAGGTGGGCGGCGAGGATGGCAAGCAGGAGTTCGACCAGATCAAGAGCTTCCGCCGGTTCCTTCTGTTCGCGCGCGACACGATCCGCTGGCGCCGCCCGATGGAGCCCGACATCCACTGGTCGGCCATGTCGGGGCATATCTCGACCTTCATCGTGAATGGCGGGACCTATGACAAGATCTTCTGGACCGAGAAGTTCAACGACGGGATGAGCGACGTGCTTAAGGCGATCGACACGCCGAAGAAGGTCGACATCAAGAAGATCCCCCGCTTCAACGAGAGCGAGGGGCACGGGCCCAAGCGCGCGCACCCGGTGGAGGATTACTTCGACGACCTGTCGATGCACCTGGTCTACGAGATCTACAAGCGCGATTTCGAGCTGTTCAAATACGACCGCGAAGACCCGTCGAACAAGATGCCGGTGGGCGAGATCGACCTCGAGGAAGTTCACAAGAAGCTCGGCGAATAGGTGGCGGCGCCCTCGGCGCTCAGGCGTCCCTGGGCCGCATCACCAGCCAGATGAGCGCGCCGCCGGCAAGCGCGAGGAAGGGTGCCATGGCGAGGTTGACCGCCGCCCAGCCCGCCTCGGCCGTGCCGCCCGAGCAGTTCATCAGACCCCCCGAGGCAAGCGAGGCGACGGTCACGCCGCCGAAGACCAGCAGGTCGTTGAGGCCCTGCATCCGCCCGCGCTCATGCGGTTCATGCGCGCCGGCGAGCATGGTGGTCGCCCCGATGAAACCGAAATTCCAGCCAAGGCCCAGCAGCACGAGCGCGATGAAGAAGTTGGCCAGGTCGACCCCCTGAAGCGCCACGGCCCCCGCGGCGGCGAGGATCACGAGGCCGAGGCCCAGGATCTTCTCGACCCCGAACCGCGCGATGAGGTGGCCCGTGAAGAAGGACGGCGCGAACATGGCAAGGACGTGGCCCGTGACCACGTCCGCCGCGGCGCCCTCGGTGAAGCCGCAGCCCACGACGGCGAGCGGCGTGGAGGTCATCACGAGGTTCATGAGCGCGTAGGAGACCATGGCGCAGATCACCGCGACGGCGATGCGGGGCGTCTTGATCAGTTCCCACCGGGTGCGCCCGCGCGGCGCGTCCTCGGCCGGGACCGGGGGCTTCGGGATGTCGAGGAAGAGAAAGAGCAGTGATCCCAGTAGGTTGATGACGATCACCGCGAAGTAGGTGCCGAGGAAGGGGATCACCATGGCCTGGCTCGTCACCTTGACGAGTTGCGGCCCGATGATCGCGCTCGCCAGCCCGCCCGCGAGCACGTAGGAGATCGCCTTGGGGCGGAACGCCTCGCTCGCCGTGTCCGTGGCGGCGAAGCGGTAGAATCCCTGCGCGGACATGTAGATCCCGGTGACGAGACTGCCCAGC
Organism: Roseovarius sp. SCSIO 43702; assembly: GCF_019599045.1. Taxonomy (NCBI): domain Bacteria; kingdom Pseudomonadati; phylum Pseudomonadota; class Alphaproteobacteria; order Rhodobacterales; family Roseobacteraceae; genus Roseovarius; species Roseovarius sp. SCSIO 43702. The sequence goes on along the minus strand of NZ_CP080623.1, from coordinate 3,327,746 downwards.
AGGAAGAGCGGGAAGGAGGCGAGGTAGAGCCCGTAGGCCGAGATCGCCGCGCCGACGGCACCCGCGAGCGCGCCGAGCATGAACCCCGCGCGGCGGCCCGCACGCTGCATGAACCATGACAGCGGATTGGCCGAGAGCATGGAGCCGATCACGATGAGCGAGATGGGCAGCGTCGCGAAGCAGACATTCGAGGCCAGCGATTGACCGGCAAGTCCGCCCACGACGAAAACCATCGCCATCTGTGCCCCGAGGATCGCCTGGGCGAGCACCAGCACGATCACGTTGCGACGCGCGCGGGCGTCGTCGTCGGGGTAGGTCACATCGGTCATGGGCGATGTGCTACGCCCGTTTCGAGGAGGCCGCAAGGGCGCCCGGCGTTTCGCGATTGGCGCAGGCGGGGAGCGCGCCTATAGTCCGCCGGAAGATGGCCTTCGCGGTCCTCCTGTCGGTCTTGGGTTTGAGCGTTTCATGAGCATTCTCGTTCTGGGTGGCACGGGTGAGGCGCTGAAGCTTGCCGCGGTGCTCGCGGCGCGCGGGATGCCGGCGCTGCTGTCGCTTGCGCGGCGGGATCGGCGCGCGGCGGAGACGGGCCTGCCGGTGCGGACCGGTGGATTCGGGGGCGGGGCCGGGTTTCGCGCGTTCCTTTGCGGGCAGGGGATCGGTGCGGTGATGGATGCCACGCATCCCTTTGCGGAACGGATAACCCACCGCACGGTGGCCCTCTGCCGGGAGGCGGGGGTGCCCTATTGCCGGCTCGAACGGCCGGAATGGACGGCCGGACCGGGCGATCGCTGGACCATCGTGCCGGATGCAGAGGCGGCGGCGGGGTTGATCGAGCCCGGAGAAGTGGCGTTCCTCGCCACGGGGCGCGAGAGCCTCGGTGCCTTCGCGGGGCTGCGTGAAAGCGTGATCCATTGCCGCGTCCTGACACCGACCGACGAGCCCTTTCCCCTTCCGCGCGGCGGGTTCGTGCACGGCACGGCGCCCTTCTCGGTCGAGGGGGAAAGGGCGCTCTTCCGCGCGCTCGGGGTCGACTGGCTCATCCTGCGCAACGCGGGCGGCGAGGGTCCGCGGGCGAAGTTGGTCGCGGCGCGCGAGGAGGGGCTGCGCGTGGCGATGATCGCGCGGTCCGCGCCGCCGGACGCGCCCTGTGTGACGAGCGTGGACGCGGCGGTGAACTGGCTGGAGGGGATATGAGCGAGCGGATCATCGAGACATCCGAGGACGTCGAAGAGGGGGCCGAGGCCCTGGCCGCGCTCTGCCCGCGCATGGCCGAGGCGCGCGGCCTGGTGGGGCCGCTGCCGCTGCGGCGCAAGCCGGAGGGTTTCGCCGAGCTTCTGAGCGCGATCGTGAGCCAGCAGGTTTCGGTCGCCTCGGCCAGCGCGATCTGGGGCCGGATGGAGACGGCCGGGCTGGTGACGCCCGAGGCGGTCGCGGCCGCGGATGAGGACGCCCTGCGCGCCGTGGGGCTGAGCCGCCAGAAGATGCGCTATGCCCGCGCGCTGGCGGAGGCGGGGATCGATTTCCGAAGCCTGCGCGCGATGCCGTCCGATGCGGTGGTGAACCGGCTGGTGGAGGTGCCGGGGATCGGGACCTGGACGGCGGAGATCTACGCGATGTTCTCGCTCGGCCGGGCGGATGTGTTCGCGCATGGCGATCTTGCGTTGCAGGAGGCGGCGCGCGTGCTCTATGGCCTGCCGGAGCGTCCGAGGGAGCGGCAGATGCGCGAGATGGCACAGGCGTGGCGCCCGTGGAGATCGGTTGCGGCGCGCATCCTCTGGGCCTACTACAGGGTCGAAACACAACGGGAAGGGATCAGATGACGCGCGTTCTTGAGGCGGGCCGGCGGGAGGCCCGATCGGGCGAGACCCGCTCGGTGGTGGTGTTTCTGCACGGCTATGGCGCGAACGGGGCGGACCTTCTGGGGATCGCGGACGTGCTGGGCGAGCATATGCCGGACACCGCGTTCGTGGCGCCCGATGCGCCCGAGACGATCCCGATGATGCCCACGGGCTACCAGTGGTTTCCGATCCCGTGGATCGATGGCTCGAGCGAGGAGGAGGCCGAGCGCGGCCTGCTCGCGGCGGCCGAGGATCTGAACGCGTTTCTCGATGCGCTGATGGTGGACGAGGACCTGCTGCCCGAGCAGGTTCTTCTGTTCGGGTTCAGCCAGGGGACGATGATGGCGCTGCACGTGGCGCCGCGCCGCGAGGACGCGGTGGCCGGGATCGTCGCGTTTTCGGGGCGGCTCCTGCGGCCCGACCTGCTGGCCGACGAGGTGGTCGTGCGGCCCCCGGTGCTGCTCGTTCACGGGGACGCGGACGACGTTGTGCCGCCGCAATCCCTGCCCGAGGCGGCGGAGGCGTTGCAGGGCGCGGGGTGGAAGGATGTCTATGCCCACGTGATGAAGGGCACCGCGCACGGGATCGCGCCGGACGGCCTTCAGGTCGCGCTGGCTTTCATGCGCACGCGGCTCGGCTATGACTGAGTATCCAGCCAGATCGTGACGGGGCCGTCATTCGTGAGCGTGACGGCCATGTCGGCGCCGAATTCGCCGGTCTGCGTGGCGATGCCGAGGTTATGGAGGCAATCGGTAAAGACCTGGTAAAGCCGGCGGCCCTCCTCGGGGGGTGCAGCGGTCGAGAAACCGGGGCGGTTGCCGCTTCGGGTATCGGCGGCGAGGGTGAACTGGCTCACGACAAGGGCCGAGGGGGTCTCGGCATCCAGGAGCGCGCGGTTCATCCGGCCGGATTCGTCCCTGAAAATCCGCAGCCTGGCGACCCTGGAGGCAAGTTTCCGCGCCTCGTCCTCGCCGTCACCCTGCATGGCGCAGACGAAGACCAGGAGGCCGGGGCCGGTTTCGCCGACCACCCGGCCATCGACGGCGACGCGGGCGTCCGAAACGCGTTGCAGAAGGGCGCGCATGAGAAATCCTCGCAAAGGTTAACGGGCCGCACCCTACGTCGGTATCGTGTCGGTATCCATGTCGGTATCGCGTCGGTGGAAGGTGAGTCGCGCAGATCGTGACGCCAGCGCACGCAGGCCGGAACCCGACGCCCGTCAACCCTTGGTTCATCATTTGGGGTTATTCATCGTGACAAGAGCAGGGGGCATTGCTACTAGCGAGCCCAGCGAGAGACGGAAAGTGCGCATGATGGATGTTCAGGAAACGGCCCTGCCGGGCGTGCTTCTGCTGACGCCTCTTCGTCATGGCGACGAGCGCGGCTTCTTCAGCGAAAGCTGGAGCCGGCGCACGCTGCGCGAGACGGGAATCGACATTGATTTCGTGCAGGACAACCATTCGCTCTCCGAACGCGCCGGCACCGTGCGCGGCCTGCATTTCCAGGCGCCGCCCCATGCGCAGGACAAGCTCGTGCGCTGCGGGCGCGGTGTGCTTTTCGACGTGGCGGTCGATATCCGCCAGGGCAGCCCGACCTACGGGCAATGGGTGGGCTACGAGCTGAGCTTCGAGAACGCGCGCCAGCTTCTGGTGCCGGCGGGATTTGCCCACGGGTTCGTCACCCGCGCACCCGACACCGAGATCATCTACAAGTGTTCCGCCTACTATGCGCCCGATTGTGACCGTGCGCTGCGGTGGAACGACCCGCGCATCGGTATCGACTGGGGCATTTCCGAGGCCGATGCGATCCTCTCGGACAAGGACGCGCGCGCCCCGGACCTTGCCGGCCTCAAGAGCCCGTTCGAATGGAGCGGCCCGTGAAGATACTCGTGACAGGCGGTGCCGGGTTCATCGGATCGGCCGTGGTGCGGCAGGCGATCGCCGCCGGTCACGAGGTGGTCAACCTCGACGCACTGACCTATGCCGCGTGCCTCGAGAACGTGGTGCAGGTGGCCGGGCATCCCGCCTACGCGTTCGAGCGGGTCGATATCCGCGACGCCGGGGCCGTGCAGGCGGTGTTCGACCGCCACGCCCCGGATGCGGTCATGCACCTGGCGGCCGAAAGCCACGTGGACCGGTCGATCGACGGGCCGGGAACCTTTGTGAAGACCAACATCAACGGCACGTTCAACCTGTTGCAGGCCGCGCGCCTCCTCTGGGAGGCGAAGGGGCGGCCGGACGGGTTCCGGTTCCACCATGTCTCGACCGACGAGGTCTACGGCACGCTGGGCGCCACCGGGCTCTTCACCGAGGAGACCCCCTATGCGCCCAACTCCCCCTATTCGGCGTCGAAGGCGGCGAGCGACCACCTCGTCCGCGCCTGGCACGAGACCTACGGCCTGCCGGTGGTGGTCACGAACTGCTCGAACAATTACGGGCCCTACCAGTTTCCCGAGAAGCTGATCCCGGTCGTCATCCTCCGGGCGCTCGCGGGCGCGGCCGTGCCGGTCTATGGCAAGGGCGAGAACGTGCGGGACTGGCTCTACGTGGAGGACCATGCCGACGCGCTGTTGACGGTGCTGGCGAAGGGCGCGGTGGGGCGCACATACAACATCGGCGGGGAGAACGAGGTTCGCAATATCGACCTCGTGCGGATGATCTGTGCGATCCTCGACCGCCTGAAGCCCGGCCCGGCGCCCCATGCGGAGCAGATCGCCTTCGTCACGGACCGCCCCGGCCACGATCTGCGTTATGCCATCGACCCGTCGCGCATCCGTGCCGAACTCGGCTGGCGACCGTCCTGCACCCTGGAGGAAGGGCTGGAGCGGACCGTGAGATGGTATCTGGACAACGAGGACTGGTGGCGTGCCCTGCAGGATCGCGAGGGCGTGGGCCGGCGGCTGGGGCGGGGGTCGGGGCGGTGAGGATATTGATCTTCGGCCGCACCGGCCAGGTCGCGACCGAGCTCGCGCGGCGGGCCATGGTGGTCGCGCTGGGCCGGGCCGAGGCGGACCTGCGCGACCCGCAGGCGCTGCGCGACGCGGTGGAGGCGCACGCGCCCGACGTGGTCATCAACGCCGCGGCCTACACGGCGGTCGACCGCGCCGAGGAGGAGCGGGCCGAGGCGCAGGCGGTCAACGCCACGGCCCCCGGCGCGATCGCCGGTGCCTGTGCCGCGCGGCGCATCCCGTTCCTGCATGTTTCGACCGATTACGTCTTTGACGGCAGCGGATCGCGCCCGTGGACCCCGGAAGACCCGGTGGACCCGCGAAACGTCTATGGCCGCACCAAGCTGGCCGGGGAAAGGGCGGTGCGCGCGGCGGGCGGGACGCACGCGATCCTGCGCACGTCTTGGGTGTTTTCCGCCCACGGAACGAATTTCGTCAAGACGATGCTGCGCCTCGGC
>NZ_CP080623.1:0-20000 GCF_019599045.1 Roseovarius sp. SCSIO 43702 | reverse complement strand
AACCCGGAGAACTGAAACATCTAAGTACCCGGAGGAAAGGACATCAATTGATACTTCCCTAGTAGCGGCGAGCGAACGGGGACCAGCCGAGCCATGATTGTGAATAGAACGCGTTGGGAAGCGCGGCCATAGAGGGTGACAGCCCCGTATATGAAGCATGATTGGACGTATTAAGTAGGGCGGGACACGTGAAATCCTGTCTGAAGATCGGAGGACCACCTTCGAAGGCTAAGTACTCCTTACTGACCGATAGCGAACCAGTACCGTGAGGGAAAGGTGAAAAGCACCCCGACGAGGGGAGTGAAACAGTACCTGAAACCGGACGCCTACAATCAGTCGGAGCTTGACTGGACTCTAATGACAATCTGCTTCATTTAGGTCGGAGGACCTGAACGGGAGCATGATCGAATGTCTGATATTGCAATCGCCACGGATGGCACCTTTGCCGTTATCGGATTGGTTCTCGGGCTCATCAACATGGGCGTGAACCACTGTCCGAACGAAGGGTGCCTCGCGAAGAACGAGCGTCAGCCGTATTTCGCGGCCTCGATCGGCGATGTTGTCTTCCAGGATGGCACCATAGGTGAAGAGATTTACCTGCGGCGGCAGACCTCGATGGCACGCGGGCCTTTTCAGTTCACCTACGGCGCTTCGATCACCGAAGACGGCGGGTTCTGGATCGGGCTCGGCAATACAACGACATACACGACACCGAATGAACGGTGGTACGCACAATTCCACGCGATGCCCGGACTTTACTCGAAGGGCGGCGATGTCGGGCTGGGCGGACCGATCCAGTTCAGATCGGGTATCGAGGTCGGTTACACCAACCGAAGCGGGATCCGCATGGGCCTGTCGGTGGATCACCGCTCGAACGCGGGGATCTACAGCAGCAACCCGGGCCTCGAGACCGTGCAGTTTCGGGTGTCGATCCCAACCAAGTGATTGTTATTAGTGTCCAGTCTTGTGACGGCGTACCTTTTGTATAATGGGTCATCGACTTGGTCTATCTAGCAAGCTTAAGCCGTTAGGTGTAGGCGCAGCGAAAGCGAGTCTTAATAGGGCGAATGAGTTAGATGGATCAGACCCGAAACCGAGTGATCTAGGCATGGCCAGGTTGAAGTTGAGGTAACACTCAATGGAGGACCGAACCCACATCCGTTGAAAAGGATCGGGATGAGCTGTGCCTAGGGGTGAAAGGCCAATCAAACTCGGAGATAGCTGGTTCTCTGCGAAATCTATTTAGGTAGAGCGTCATCCGAATACCCTCGGGGGTAGAGCACTGGATGGGTAATGGGGCCCCACAGGCTTACTGATCCTAACCAAACTCCGAATACCGAGAAGTACTAGATGGCAGACACACTGCGGATGCTAACGTCCGTAGTGGAGAGGGAAACAACCCTGACCTCCGGCTAAGGCCCCCAATTCATGGCTAAGTGGGAAAGCAGGTGGGACGACCAAAACAACCAGGAGGTTGGCTTAGAAGCAGCCATCCTTTAAAGATAGCGTAACAGCTCACTGGTCTAAACAAGTTGTCCTGCGGCGAAGATGTAACGGGGCTCAAGCCATGAGCCGAAGCCGAGGAGTGCGTATGCACTGGTAGCAGAGCGTAGTGTGACATAGTCTCGTTCCTCCTTAGCGGGTTCGCCTGCATTGGAGGAGAGAGGCTTTCGATGAAGCCGGGGCGTGAGCCATCCGGTGGAGAGATCACTAGTGAGAATGATGACATGAGTAGCGACAAACAGTGTGAGAGACACTGTCGCCGAAAGTCCAAGGGTTCCTGCTTAAAGCTAATCTGAGCAGGGTAAGCCGACCCCTAAGGCGAGGCCGAAAGGCGTAGTCGATGGGAACCAGGTTAATATTCCTGGGCCAGATGGAAGTGACGGATTGTGAAGATTGTCAGCCCTTATTGGATTGGGTTGGCCGTTAATCAGTCCCTGGAAATAGCTCCATCATGAGATCGTACCCTAAACCGACACAGGTGGACTGGTAGAGAATACCAAGGCGCTTGAGAGAACGATGTTGAAGGAACTCGGCAAAATACCTCCGTAAGTTCGCGAGAAGGAGGCCCAGTTTCTACGCAAGTATTGGCTGGGGGCACAAACCAGGGGGTGGCGACTGTTTACTAAAAACACAGGGCTCTGCGAAGTCGCAAGACGACGTATAGGGTCTGACGCCTGCCCGGTGCCTGAAGGTTAAAAGGAGGGGTGAGAGCTCTGAATTGAAGCCCAGGTAAACGGCGGCCGTAACTATAACGGTCCTAAGGTAGCGAAATTCCTTGTCGGGTAAGTTCCGACCTGCACGAATGGCGTAACGACTTCCCCGCTGTCTCCAACATCGACTCAGCGAAATTGAATTGCCTGTCAAGATGCAGGCTTCCCGCGGTTAGACGGAAAGACCCCGTGCACCTTTACTACAGCTTCGCACTGGCTTCAGGCACAACTTGTGCAGGATAGGTGGTAGGCTTTGAAGCAGGGACGCCAGTCTCTGTGGAGCCGCCCTTGAGATACCACTCTTGTTTTGCTTGAAGTCTAACCGCGGTCCGTTATCCGGATCCGGGACCCTGCGTGGCGGGTAGTTTGACTGGGGCGGTCGCCTCCTAAATGGTAACGGAGGCGCGCGAAGGTTGGCTCAGAGCGGTCGGAAATCGCTCGTTGAGTGCAATGGCAGAAGCCAGCCTGACTGCGAGACTGACAAGTCGAGCAGAGTCGAAAGACGGCCATAGTGATCCGGTGGTCCCGAGTGGAAGGGCCATCGCTCAACGGATAAAAGGTACGCCGGGGATAACAGGCTGATACTGCCCAAGAGTCCATATCGACGGCAGTGTTTGGCACCTCGATGTCGGCTCATCTCATCCTGGGGCTGGAGCAGGTCCCAAGGGTACGGCTGTTCGCCGTTTAAAGAGGTACGTGAGCTGGGTTTAGAACGTCGTGAGACAGTTCGGTCCCTATCTGCCGTGGGTGTAGGATACTTGAGAGGAGTTGCCCCTAGTACGAGAGGACCGGGGTGAACGATCCACTGGTGGACCAGTTGTCGTGCCAACGGCAGTGCTGGGTAGCTATGATCGGAAAGGATAACCGCTGAAGGCATCTAAGCGGGAAGCCCCCCTCAAAACAAGGTATCCCTGAGGACCGTGGTAGACCACCACGTCGATAGGCCGGAGATGTAAGCGCAGCAATGCGTTCAGTTGACCGGTACTAATTGTCCGATAGGCTTGATTTGATCCAGTAGAAGCCAGACTTCGCATGTGCCAACGTGGCACAGGCGAGCGTGCTGAAACTGATCGGAAGCATACACACCTTGTGTGCTGACTTGGAATTCAGAGGTCTTTCTCGGTTTGGTGGTCATAGCAAGAGCAAAACACCCGGTCCCATCCCGAACCCGGTCGTTAAGTGCCTTAGCGCCGATGGTACTGCGTCTCAAGACGTGGGAGAGTAGGTCGCTGCCAAACCTAGTAAGACCTCTGAGATGTATCTCTCTTTCGATGTTCGCCTCACAAGACCGAATTCCTGGCCCGTGAGGCGCCAATTGGCGCGGGGTGGAGCAGCCCGGTAGCTCGTCAGGCTCATAACCTGAAGGTCGCAGGTTCAAATCCTGCTCCCGCAACCAAAAAACCACATACCATCAAACGCTTAAACCCCGACCTAATCAGTCGGGCTTTTGCTTGGGCGGTTTACATCAACACCACCTCAACGTTTGGCGAGTCCTTCAGCTTGGGGGATTTATTGATTCTGGCCCCGGCAGACGCCTCGTGGCAGAATCACGCCATGATCGAATTCCGCACCCTTTCCGATGACCATCCCGACCTCGCGCATTCACCGCTGTTGCGCGCTGCGCTGTTGACGCTTCAATACGCGCAGGACCACGGGGCAATCGGTTTGACCAAGACAAAGGCGTTCAAGCGCGTCTTCGTCCACTGGGCGGTCGAGCATTTTGATTGGCCTGGAAGCAGTGCGGAAGATATGTTCCGCTACAGCAAGGTCATCAACGAATACGAATTTCCGCCGCTCGAGGTGCTGCACTTCCTGTTGATCAGCTTGCGCCTGGGACGGCACTTCAAAGGTGAATTCCGGCTGACCAAGCGTGGCGCTACACTGGCACAAACTCCGGGGAAGCTGTTTGCAGAACTGATCCCGTTCTTCCTTCTCGAGATTGACCACGCCTCCTACTCGCGCCTCAACGAGCGCCCGTTTGGCAATTGGAATGTCTGGATGAACGTGATCAACGTCGAGGCCCACCACGGCACCACAGAACGGACGCTATTCGCGTCGTTCTATGGCGAGGACCATGACTGGGACTGGGACAACGCCGGATGGCGAGAGATGGCCGCGTTCTCATCCTGCGTCTTGCACCCGCTTGAGTGGGCGGGGTTGCTCGTCCAGACCCGTGAAGAGCGCAAGGGCAAGCATGTGCACGACGTCTTCAAGACGCAGCTCTGGCGCAGCGCACTGAAACTGGAGACCGACGACATGCTACAGCCGGTTTCAGTTCAGTAAGGAAACCGCGTGCACTGCCGAGAGCCGGCTTTCGAGACCGATGCAGCGAAGGTTGGTGCCGAGCCCGGCCGCCGTTCGCAGGTCGATTTGACACGTCAGCGAAGCTGATTCATAGCTACCATTCAATCACATCGCAGGAACATGCCTCGCTAAGCGCGTTGCCAGGTCCAACCGTTATAGGAGCAGTTCAGAGAACCCCTTTGCTCGACGCACGCAGAAACGTGAGCAACTCAGTGTTCTCATACCGCTCAATCGAGAACTCACGCGCGTAATCCGGCAATCCGGTGCCGGCAATCCATGCTGCGCACAATTCTCCGCTCGCGCAGGCCGCCATCGTGCCGAAACCCGACATCGCGCAATTCATGAATGCATCCTCGGGGCCCATCTTGCCGATCAGCGGCCAGTTTTCCTCGGTCATCGTGTACCAACCGCCATAATGGTGCATGGTGCGAGGCAGTTGCCCGTAGTAGGTCTTGAGAGAAGGGTTCAGGCGCGCCGCGCCGCGCAGTACGATCTCGGGAAACTTGTCGTCGAGCGGCGGCTCCCACGTGGCAGGGGCCGGCGTTTCATTGTAGGCCCAGCCCAGCTTGAGCCAGCTTCCGAAGTCTCCACCGTCGGGGCGACAGTGAATGGCGCCCGGCATCTCCTCGGCCAGCCAAGCGAGGTCTGGATCATCGAGAAGCAGATGACGCTCTTCCTCGGTCCAGTCGATATGCTGGCTGTCAAGGTCGATGGAGAACGGCAACGCGCGCGGAATCGCGGCTTCGCGATCCTCGAAGGCGATCTTCTGCTGGAAGGTGTTGAAGATGGGCAATTCCACACCCAACATCCCCGCAATCTCGTTGGCAAAGGGGCCTGCGGCGTTTACCATCTGGTCAGCCACCAGGGTTTCGGTACCGACCGGCGTGGCGATCTCGATCCGGAAGCCGTCCCGCACAGTGATGCCGCGAACCTCGCCGGTGATACGCCGGGCACCGGCCGCACGCAGCTTGTCCAGCATGTGCATACCCAATTGCTGCCCACTTATGTCGCCACCGCGCCTTATGTGTACGACCGTCTCGATATCCGGCGCATAGCTGAAAAAGCGGTCCCGGATCAGCGCCCGGTTCTGCACGATATCGATGCCGGACGGCGCGCTTTGCCAATCTGCGTCATCGAAGGGCTGATAGCTGTCCGAGCGCGCCCCGGTGTGATAGCGGACCAGGCGATCCGCCGCATCGCCAAGCCCATCATGGATTTGCGCCACAATGGCGTCGATATTCGCGTCGCGCGTGGTCAGCGCGTAACCCCGCCGTGTCATGGCAATCCGGTTGTCGCTCTCGCGCGAAATATCTTCCATCAGGTCAATGGAACGGTTCGTGAATGCGACCATCGCGGGATGCGGCCACCAGTTGCGATAGTTCTCGCCCGATTGGGCCGAGGTAAAGGCCATCGGCTGCCCCAGATCGATCAGGGCGATATCGCGAATGCCGTGGTTCTTCATCAGGTAATAGGCGGTCGCGATACCTATGGACCCTGCTCCAATCACAGCGATCCGCGCGTGATTATCTGCCATGCTTCTGCCCCTTTCCTACGTGATCCCAATTTCCGGATATGGCTCATTGCGCTGGACACGCACCATCCCCAACCCGCTCAGGTCGATGGATTGGTAGGCGCCATGCAGCACAAGCTCTGAAATGGCGCGTCCGACGGCCGGGGCATGCATCAGGCCATGACCGGAAAAACCGCAGGCGGTGATCAGGTTTTCATGCCGCTCGGAATATGGTCCGATAATCATGTTTCCGTCGAGCAGGTTCTGTGCGTAATGCCCCGCCCAGCTGCGCTTCAGGCGCAGGCTCTCGAAACTCGGCACCAGCGCAGCGAGCATCGGCCATACAGTGTTTTCGAAATAGTTTGCAAAAAAGCCGCGATATATATCATCGACAAAGCCCGGGTCGATCTCAAAACTGGGCCGTCCCCCGGCGAACCCGTCACCTTCGGGACGAAAGAAAAGGCCGCTTTCATCCTTGACCAGCGGCAAGGCCTCCATCGGCTTCGGGCAGTGCCAGAAATGCTGGACCCGACACATTGGCGCCACGGGGAGTGACGCGCCGGTCATCTGCGCGATGTCATTGACCCACGGCCCGGCGCAGTTGACCACGTAACCGGCCTCGATCCGATCACCGTTTGATAGGATGACTGCCTCGGCCTTGTGCGCAGTCGTTTCAATCGCCGATACGCGGGCCTCTTTGTAGATCGCACCATGATGTAGCGCCGCGCGACGGAACCCCCAAAGGGCGGCGTTCGGATCGACCCAGCCGTCATCGGGCGTATGGCACGCCAGGGTGATATCGTCGCGCAGGATGGAGGGGAACTTTCGCCGCAACGCATCGCGGTCCATCAACTGGGTCGTGACACCCATCGAGCGTTGCCGCGCGGCATTGGCGCGCAATGTGTCTTCGCCATCCGCCCCGACGACGAAAAGGTATCCCTGCTCGCGAAAGTCCAGATTCGGCAAGTCGGGCACACCGTTCATGTGCCGTTTGAAGTTTCGGTAGAAATCAATGCTGAACAGCGACTGTTCGATATTTTCCGGCACGCTGAACTGCTGACGCACGCCGCCCGCCCCTTGCGGCGACGTGGCTTTCGCGTAGGTCGAATCGGCCTCGACTACCATGACGTCGGCACCGGCGCGCGCAAGAAAGAAAGCCGCGGCCGACCCGATGATGCCGCCTCCGATGATAACAACCGTGTCCGTCATGCGGTCTTCCCTGTCTGCATTTTCGTATTCGAATTGACATAAACGTATACGATCTGCAAGGATGGTCCAAGAGGATGCTTATGAAATCTGAAACGACACCACTAGCCGCGACCAAGCCGATGGCGGACTCGGTCTATGACAGCCTGAAGGAGAGCATCATTGCGGGCTCTCTCTCCCCCGGCGCGCCGTTGCGCCAGGATGAAATCGCGCGGAGCTTCGGCGTAAGCAAGGTTCCGGTGCGCGAGGCGCTTCTGAAGCTCGAAGTCGACGGGTTCGTGCAGTTTCGGAAGAACCGCGGTGCAATCGTGCGTCATCTCTCGTCTGCGGAAATCCTCCAAATTCTGGATATCCGCATCGCACTGGAGTGCAGGGCGCTGGAATTGGCGCTGCCAAACATGATCGATAGGGATTTTGCTGCGGCAAGGGAGATTCTGACAACCTATTCCCGCGAGACGAACAGTGAAGGCTGGAGCGAGCTGAACATCCGCTTTCACGAAACGCTCTACGAGCCGAGCGGCAATCCGCAGCTTCTGCAACTTATCGCGGACATGCAGCAACGCATCGGACCGTATCTGCGCAAGTTCGTGTCGCAGGCAGCCGGGCTCGAGCGGCCCGCGCGGGAACATGACCAGATCCTCGATGCCTGCCAGCGGGGCGAGGCAGCCGAGGCCGTCGCGCTGTTACGAGCGCATATCGAAACCACCAAGAAGGAAACGGCCGCCAGCCTTCGCCGGCAGGAAGGCCACGACAGCTAACTCAAGGGAGGAACCATGACCAACAAACTCACCATCGCGGCGATTGCAATCTGCGCCGGAACTGCGCTTTCGGGCGCGGCCTTCGCGCAGGACCAGCAATTCGTCAACATTGGAACAGCCGGGATCGGCGGCGGGTATTACCCCACCGGCGGCTTCATCTGCAACGCCGTGAACAAGAGCCGCGAAGCTCAAGGGCACAACATCCGTTGCACCGTCGAAAGCACCGGCGGCTCGGTCGCCAACCTGCGGTCCATGGCGGCGGGCGAGATGAACATCGCCATAGCTCAGTCCGACTGGCAATATCACGCATACAACGGATCGTCAGCTTTCGAGGACGCCGGACCAAATGAAGATCTGCGCTTTTTGTTCTCGTTGCACAAGGACACGAGCCATGTCGTCGCGCGGGCTGAGCTGGGTCTGAGCGATTTTTCCGAACTGGAGGGCAAGGTCGTTAACATCGGCAACGCCGGCTCGGGACAGGCGGCCTCGATGATATTTGCCCTAGAGCAATATGGAACGGATCCGGACAGCTTCTTCGGGCAGGCAACGCGCCTGACGTCGCGCGAACAGGCACAAGCGCTCTGCGACGGCAAGATTGATGCCTTCTACTATACGACGGGCATCTCGGCCTCCAGCATCACCGAAGCGGTGAACACCTGCGATGCAAGCATCCTCAACTGGTACGACGAAACGATCAAGCAGATGATCGCGGATTACCCATATCTGGTGGCGTCCGACATCCCCGCGGGCACCTACGCGGGGCAAGAGGAGGAAGTGAACACCTGGGGCCTCGTCGCCACCGTCGTTGCCACGGCAGATACCGACGAGGATACGGTTTACAACATGGTCAAGGCGGTCTTTGACAACTTTGAAGATCTCAAGTCGCAATCGAGCCTCTACACGCTGGTGACGCGCGAAGGTGCAGCCGTGAACGGGCGCAGCATTCCCTACCATCCCGGAGCCGAGCGGTACTTCCGCGAGACCGGCCTGATCGAGTGATCGGTTGATCGATAGCCAAACATGAGAACCGACAGGGGCGATGCATTCGCCCCTGTCCGCATAGGGGCCCAATCACATGGCGACTGAGACGCGGCGCGACCTCGATGATCTTATCGCAGAGAACGATCTGGGAGCGCGGAGCCCGTCGGGGCTTACCAGCCGCCTGATCGTCCTGATCTGCCTTGCCTGGCCTATCTACCAACTATACGTCACGTCCCCGCTGCCCTTCATTCTTGGCATCGGGTTGATCGATGACACCCAGCAACGCGCCATCCACCTCGCCTTCGCGATGTTTCTGGGTTTCATGCTGTTTCCCGCTTTCGCCCGCTCGCCACGTCGCTACATTCCGCTCGCCGATTGGCTGCTAGCGCTGCTCGCGGCGGCATGCTGCCTTTACATCATCGCCTTCTACCACGAAATCCTGGGCAATGCCGGTGGACGTCGCACGACTGCCGAAACCATCGTGTCCATTGGCGGCCTCTTGCTGCTGGCCGAACTGACACGGCGCACGCTGGGCATCGCGCTCGTCATCGTGGCCGGGATGTTCTCGGCCTATGTGTTTCTCGGGCCTCAGCTGCCTGATCTGATCGCGCATCGCGGACACTCCCTAAACCGCTATATCGATCACATGTGGCTGACGACCGAGGGGGTTTTCGGCCTGCCTCTGGGTGTCTCGAACAGCTTTATCTTCCTTTACGTCCTCTTCGGCGCATTGCTGGACAAGGCCGGAGCGGGAAATTACTTTATCAAGCTGTCGTTTTCGATGCTGGGCCATTTGCGCGGCGGGCCGGCCAAGGCGGCTGTCGTGTCGTCCGGCCTGACCGGTCTGATTTCGGGCTCTGCCATCGCCAACGTTGTGACGACCGGCACCTTCACCATCCCTCTCATGAAGCGCATCGGTTTTTCAGGTGAAAAGGCTGCGGCGATCGAGGTCAGTTCGTCCATAAACGGGCAGATCATGCCGCCGGTGATGGGCGCGGCAGCATTCCTGATGACCGAATTCGTCGGGATCTCCTATTTCGAGGTTGTGCTGCATGCCTTCGTTCCGGCCATCATCAGCTATGTCGGCCTGTTCTATATCGTGCATCTCGAAGCGGTGAAGGCGAACATGCCTGTCCTGGACAAGCTGCGCGAATCTACCCTGCTGCAGTCCATCGGGCGGTTCCTATTCGGCTTCGGTCTGGTCGCCGTGGTGGCGGGGGCGGTCTATCTCGTTGCGTCCGGCCTCGCCGTCATCGCCGGTCCGGCAGCAACACCGCTGGCCGCGGTCCTGCTGGCCGCACTTTACGTCATGCTGCTGAAGACCGCCGCGAGCCAGCCGCCACTCGAGACCGACGACCCCGAAGCCGCGCTGACGACGATCCCCGAGTTGCGTCCGACCTTGCTGGCCGGCTTGCACTACATCCTGCCCATCGGTGTGCTGGTCTGGTGCCTCATGATCCTGCGCTTCTCGCCCGGCCTGGCGGTCACTTGGGCGATTGGCGCGCTGGCGGTGATCCTCATCACGCAGCGCCCGCTCATGGCATGGCTGCGGGCCGAACCTTCGCCGCAGGTTCACTCCGAGTTGCGCGCAGGTGGCGCGGACCTTCTTGCTGGTATGGTGTCCGGGTCACGCAACATGATCGGCGTCGCCCTCGCGATGGCCGCCGCGGGGATCATCGTCGGGGTGGTGTCGCTCACAGGTCTCGGCTTGCTGATGACCGAGATCATCGGCGCGATTTCCGGTGGCAGCCTCATGATCATGTTACTCTTCACGGCTCTGATGTGCATCATTCTGGGCATGGGTCTGCCCACAACGGCCAATTACATCGTCGTCGCCAGCGTGATGGCCGGCCCGTTGATGACGATGGCCGCCCAGAACGGCCTCATTATCCCGCTGTTCGCCGTGCATCTGTTCGTCTTCTATTTCGGCCTCATTTCCGGCACGACGCCGCCCGTGGCGGTCGACAGCTTCGCCGGGGCGGCTGTCGCCCGCTCGGATCCGTTGCGAACCTCTATCATGGCGTTCTTCTACAGTTTGAGAACGTCCGTCCTGCCCTTCATCTTCGTCTTCAATCCAGAGCTCTTGCTGATCGGCGTGAACAGCGTTTCCCACGCGCTGTTGATCATCGCCTCCTCGACCGTCGCGATGTGCCTGTTCGGGGCGGCAACCATGGGCTTTTTCCTCATACGCAGTTATCGCTGGGAATCGGCGGCCCTCCTTCTCATTGCCTTTACATTGGTGCGCCCCGGATTCTGGCTCGATCAGATCGACCCGCCCTTTACCGAGGTCGATCCCGCCACGGTCTTTGACGTCGCACGCGCAACGCCGGACGGTGGTCGTCTGCGGATGACGTTCGAGGGTGAGAACTTCAGCGGCGACCCAATAGAGCGGGTGATAAATGTACCCCTTGGCGCAGCCGAGGGCCGATCCGGCCCCGAGCGGTTGGAGGGCGAGACTGGCATGACACTACGCCTCGACCAGAGAAGCGTCGTGGTGGAGGATATCCGCTTCGACAGCCCGGCCCAGAAATGGGGTATCGATTTCGGCTGGAAAGTGATCGGACTGCAGAAATCAAACTCCCGAATGGACAAGGAATGGTTCTTCGTTCCGGCTTATTTGGCGATGCTACTGATCATGGGTCTGCAATGGCGGCGTCGATTGACCTGAACCTCCGATAGCGCCGCTGCGAGCGACCCGTTCTCCAATTACACTTGCATCATACGTGCAGTGGACGACCGAAAAGTCCCGCGTCTCGATGGTCGTGCTGCGCTCGCAAACGCTCGCAAAGCAATGCTGCGACAGCAAACATAGAAAATCCAAAGTCGGGAAAGTCCCGCATAGCAAACCTTGCTGTCTGGCGCAGCGAAGTTCGGCAATTGCTTTATCCACTATCAATTCCAAGATTGCCAGTCACCCCTCTCGATCCGCTATAGGTGCACAATTGTGCGCCTTTTGGCCCCGGCAAACGGCGCCACCGTATGCCACTATCCCCGCGTGGAGATCCCGCTGCCGTTCTTTGAAACCGTGAATCCGAGAAACGGGCCGGGCTTGACGTTTGGGGTCGAGGCGTCAGGCGTTTCCCGCAGGCAATTGTCCGGCCCTTTTCACCTGCAGGCCCGCGCCTGATCGCGCATCACGGCGTAGTCGCTGAGCATCCGGATCACTATCGCGCCCTCCGGCAGGGCGGCCACCTCGGCCGCAGCGCGCGCCTGGTCGGCGGCGCTGTAGGGCACAACAGGCGGACATGGCGCGCCTGCGTCAGAATTGACCGTCGCGCAGGCGTTGAGCCAGAGCATCGCGATCAGCAGGGCGACGGCTGGCGGCATCCAGCATCTGGCGTTGGATGTCATGGGTTGTCTCCGATGTTTGCAAGCGTTCCGCCAGCCGCCCGGCACGCTCACCCGCGCGGCGGAGGTTCAGCAGGAACAGGGCGATGGTGATGGCGGCCAGTATCAGGCC
Source organism: Roseovarius sp. SCSIO 43702 (assembly GCF_019599045.1). Classification (NCBI taxonomy): domain Bacteria; kingdom Pseudomonadati; phylum Pseudomonadota; class Alphaproteobacteria; order Rhodobacterales; family Roseobacteraceae; genus Roseovarius; species Roseovarius sp. SCSIO 43702. Next base: position 7,568 of record NZ_CP080623.1, on the reverse strand, counting down.
CAGCGCCTTGCGCGCCGGGCCGCTGGTGAGGATCGCGGTGATCCATCTCATCACCGCTGGCCTCGCTTCCAGTCATCGATCCGGGCGTGGATGGCGACGGCAATGCCGATCAGCGCCACGGCAATGAAGACCCAGCGCAGGGTGTCGAGGTAGGGCACGAGCGGCAGGATGGCGGATTGGGTCTCGGACAGGACCTCTTGAGCGACCTCGACACCGGCGGCACCGATTGTCGCCACCCCGGCCGCACCGCCGCCTTTCATGGTGCGGCTCTCGGCCAGAACCTCACGCGCGGGCGCCACCTCCGCCACGAATGGCGTGGGGCGTGCGGGAAACGGTTCACCCCAGGACCGGGCGGGGCCGAGGTCAATGTGCATGAAGCCCGAGCGGGGATAGGTGCCGAAGCCAAGGAAACCTACGTCACGGGCAGCTTCTGCGAAGGTTGCCGGATCATGGTTCGACATGGCGATATCGAACGCTGTGCCCAGCATGTGTTTGGAGCGCGGTGCCCCGCCCACGGCGCGGTTATGGGCGGGACTGCGGTAGCCCGAGCGCACAATCAGCGGCTTGCCAAGCTGGTTGCGCAGGGTCTGCAGCTTGTCCATGGCCTCGGTATTGATTTTGAGCGCGCCCTCGCGGCGACTGGCGATCTCGGCGGGCGAAAAGCTCGGCCAGCGCCAGGCGCTCTCGGGCACGTCGCGGAAATGGGCATAAGTCGTTGTTGGCATGTCGGTCTCCGAAAATGCAAAACCCGCCTCCGGGGCGGGTCGGTTGGGTCGGCGTCGTGGTGGGGATATATCGGTCAGTCGCTGTGACCGCGCTGGAACGCTTCGAACATCAGATTGCGCATGGCGCGGATATCGGTCTCGATGCGGTTCAGTCGGTCGGCGTCGCTCTTGCGGTCCTCGGCGCGCTGTCGATCTACGCGGTCGCGCTCAGCCAGAAGCTCCCGGTCCAGCCGGGACAGCATGGCGTCATTGGTGAACGCCCTGCGCGAAACGGCGGCCAGCAGGGCGATGGTGCCACCGATCAGCGCGGTGATGGCCGCGGTGATGCCGTGATCGCGGAAGGCTTGACCAACCTCCTGCAGGACGGTGGTGTGGTTCGGCATGGTGATTTCCTTGAATGATCGATCCTGATTCGCCTGCGAAATGGCGGCTGGTTGCAGTCATTCAGCCGATCTTCGCGCCCCAGAAGGACGTGTGGTCGGCCGCAAAGTAGCCGTCCTGCGCCCGGAAATACCCTTGCAATTCCACGGTGTCGCCCGTCGTCAGCGGAACCATGGTCTGCAGCCAGATGGCGGTGGCCAGCGAGACATGGGTGGCGGAACTCTCGCCGAAGGAGCCCCGGATTTCCGTGCTGCCGTTCAGCACCAGCCGCGCCCGCATCCGGGCCGAGGTGCTGGAATTGACCTTGAAGAGCAACGTCGCGCCGAGGAGGTATGTCCCGTCGACGGGTGCGGTGAAGAGGCTGGTCCCGGCATCGAACCCACCCTGATCATTGTAGTCGGTGTTGTTCAGGCCGATCTTTGTCCAGGTGCCGACGCCGACATAGTTGTCGTAATCGGTATACGCCTTGAAGCGCGGGAGCCGTGGCTGATCGACAATGCCACTCGTATTATCAACGGTCAGGCCATCGAAGAACGTGCTGCCGTCGGGCGAGACGGCGAGTCGGAACTTGTCCGACCCGAACAACCCCAGCAGCGCCTTTGTCACGAAGCCGGTCTGCAGCGTCAGCCCGAGATCGTCGCCCGCAACCTCCTTGTTCATGGTGTAGAACAGATCACCACTTCCGCCTTCGGCCACCGTCTTCGCCGTCCAGAGCGCCGTGTTGAGCTTGGCCGAGAACGGGTTGGCGGGATCGGCGGTGGTACCCAAGCCCAGCAGCGCGAGACTCTGCAGCGCCTCGGGAGTCGTCCCGATCCACGCCGCCCCGTCGTAGACCAGCAGAATTCCCTCGTCCTCAACCCATGCGCGCCAGCCGTTGCGCGGCGGCAGCCGGAGCCAGGCACCATCGGTGAACAGTGCCACGTTCAGATCCCAGCCCGCCCAGTCGCCGGTGCCGCCGCTGGCAACGATGTAGCGGTCGCCATCGGCTGGAGAACCGGGTGGTGCGGTCAGATCACGGTCGAGGACGGAAAGCTGGACGAGCCCGTCGAGCAGCCGCAGCGCCTCATTGTGGGTGACGTGCTTCTGGGCCTGCGCCGCCAGGATGTAGGGCAGAGCCAGGTTGTTCGTGGTATCGGACATGGCGGTCCTTTCAGAATTTCAGTGTGACGATCTTGGCCGCGCCCCGGCCGATCAGGGCGGAGAGCTGAAATATGCGGACGACCAGGGTGTCGCGGGGGCCCAGCAGAGCGCCCCAGTCGCTGGTTTGCTCGGCGGCCGAGTAGATGGCGTTGGTCGTGGTTGCGGTCAGCGTGCGTTTGACAGCCACCCCATCGAGGATCTCGAGCTCATAGGCTTCGACCTCCTCGATCAGCGGCACGTCCACCGCCCCCCAGCTGTCGGCCGAGAGCGCGCGGGACCGCCGCGTCCAGCGGATCGTCAGATCGCCTGGCGTACGCGGTCGTCGCCACGGCTGCTCGACATGGACGACCGAAAAGGGTCGCAGCCCAGCGCCTTCGGACGTGAAAGGAACGGCAACATAGGTCTCGTCGCTGACAGAGCGGCTTGCGGGGCCGATGCGCCAGTTCCACGGCAGCTCGAGATCGGCCTCGGCGATCGGCAGCGAGGCAAGGCTTGCGTCCAGCACCACAATTCGCGCGCCAGCGGGCGCCGGATTGGCCATTGCCGCTTCCGTGCCCCGCTGGCCGCGCAGCAGACGCGTCAGGCGATAGCGGCATGGCGCGATCAGGTCTGCCGTGCCTGCCTGCACGACCTCCCATGTGCCGGGCGAACTCTCGACGGCGATTGCATTGGCACCGGCGAACAGGGTCAGGTCGGTGACACTTTCCAGCGTTCCGGTCAGCAGATCGACGACCAATTCATTGCCGAGATCAAACCGTGACGTGGGGCCTGCATAGAAGTCCGAGACCAACTCCCCGATTCTTGCCCGGCTGCCAAACGTGGTCAGCAGCTCGAACCCGTCCGTCGATGGGCTGCGAAACACTGCCATTTCCCCCGGCCAGGGAACCGCATGCGCTGCGATGAGCGGCCGATGCACGGGCTGATCCTCGGTGAGTTGCGGCAGGTCCATCAACACGACCTCGGGCGCGCCAAACACGACCGGACTCAAGAGTGACGACGGACGTGGCGATCCGGGCGGCATATCGTAGGCTGCCCGGTCTTGATACACCGCCTCGATGCCTCGCGCCTCTGCGTCGGCAATGGAAATGAGCCGCAGTTCCATCTGCCGCCCATCATGTTCCAGCGTCACGACATCCGCCGGATCGAAGCCGAGCCGCGAGGGAGGCAAGCGAAACGCTGCCGTTTCACGGCCTGTCCAGGCTTCCATCAGCGCGCGGCGACAGCGGCGTTCGGCCTCCTCTGGTGGGACCGCCATGGGAAAGGACTCGGACGCAATCCGCGTCGTGTCGACCGTGATGCGCCGTGCCTCGACAAGCGCTGCGTCGTAGTCCTCGTCCGCGCGCGCCACCTGCCATTTCAGGGCCTGTGGTAATTCCGTTTCCTGGCCGCGCGTCAGTTCCAGCACATCGCCCTCGCGGCCACCGCTCCCCGCGTTCGGGGCGACCAGATCGTCGTGCGTCACGCTTGCCACGGCCGCCCGGCCGCGCATAACAAACCGGATCATGCCCTCTGTCTCGACCGCGTCGAACCCAAAGTGGCGCGACAGCGTGGTGATGGACGCGCGCGGGCTTTCCAGCGCGCCGATGACGTAGCCTTCGATCGCACCCCAGAGGCCGGTAACATCGATCCGCTCCGCAGGCATGCCAGCGCGCAGGCAGAGATGCCGCACAAGTGCCGCCAGCGACACCGCCCCTAGTCGCCCTGTCAGCCAGTGCCCCAATCGCCAGTTCGGCCCATCGGCCCAGACATCGGTCAGTTCGGGAAAGAACGGATAGGGCCGCGCGTCCCAGGTCCAGGCGGCGCATTCCGGGACGTGGACCATCCGGTCACTGTAGATCGATGACACCGGGTTGTTCGCGGCGTCGCCCCACCAGAGATAGGTTGCCTCAAGATAGGCGCGCTGGATCGCATCGTCCCGCCAGCCGCGCGAGAAATACGGCGTGACACTCTCGGACGATTTCGGGTCGAAGAACACGTTCGGCTGGTTTGTACCCCGGTCGATGGCCGGGCAGCCGAGTTCGGTGAACCAGATCGGCTTCGACTGTGGCACCCATGCCGTCGGGCTACCGCTCTCCACCCCACCCGGGCGGTTATAATGCGGGTTCGACCACCAGCTTCGCAGATCCTTGGTGCGGAAAACCCACGGCTTGCTGGCGGACCCATCGGTGATCGGAGTGCGGACCTGCGCGGCGCGATCAGCCTCGGAGCTGTAGAACCACTCAAACCCTTCTCCGCCTGCGATATTTGCCTGCAGGTAGGACCGGTCGTAAATCGCAGGCCATCCCTCAGCGGCATCCGCATGATCAAATCCGTCGCGCCAATCCGAGAGCGGCATGTAATTGTCGATCCCGATGAAATCGATCTCCGGATCAGCCCAGAGCGCGTCGAGGTGGAAATAGACATCGCCGCTGCCGTTGCTGGGCTGGTGCCCGAAATACTCCGACCAGTCGGCGGCATAGCCAATCTTTGTCGACGCCCCGAGGATCGCCCGCACATCCGCCGCCAGATCACGCAACGCCTGCACTGCGGGATAGGTGCTCGCCCCGGAACGGATCGTCGTCAGCCCGCGCATCTCCGAGCCGATCAGGAAGGCATCGACCCCGCCTGCAGCGGCGCAGAGATGGGCGTAGTGCAGCACCATCCGGCGCAGGCCCCAGTCACCGAACGCGCCGGTCCAACTGACGCTTTCGCCCGCGACGCTGAAGCTAGCGGGTGTCGCCGAGCCAAACAGCGCCGACACTTGCGTGGCTGCAGAACCGGTTTTGTCAATGGTCCCGATATAGTCCGCTGCAGGTGAACAGGTGATCCGCCCGCGCCATGGAAAGGCGGGCTGGCCTGTCCCGGCCGCGTTGTCGGAATACGGGTTCGGCAGGGTGTTGCCCTGCGGCACATCCATCATCAGGAACGGATAGAAGGTGACGCGCAGGCCTCGGTCTTTCATCTCCCGGATCGCCTGCACCACTGTGAAATCCGCCGGGGTACCACCGAAATTCGCCCGATTCTGATCGTCGCGGCTGACCAGAGATGCCGAGGCTCGGGTCACGCCGTTGACCGACCATGCCTGCGGCGTCGTGTTTTTGGCGGCCAGTTCGACTTTCGGCCGGACCTGACAATGCCCGGCGCGCAGATCATCGCCGAACCAGGACACCACGAGGCTGACGCTTTCGACCTTCGGCGCGGACGCCTGCAATCGATCCAGCGCCACCACCATATCTGGCACATCGGCCCGGGCGTTCAGGTTTTCCGCCTGCGTCGCCCCGCTGCCGCCCTTGCGGATTGTGCCCGTGGCATAGGCAAACTCGCCGGATGCCGGGATCATGGTGACCGCGCGGGTCAGCCCTTCCGCGGTGTCGGGATCGGCCAGCGGGCGGAACACCTCGAAGGAAAGCTGCGGGAGACGGTTTCCGAAATTCGCGAGCGCCAGATCTTCAAAGACGACATAGGCAGTGCCGCGATAGGCTGGCGTGCTGACCGCACCCATCTTCGCGGAAATGAACGGGTCCGCCGTTTGCGCCTCGTCGCCCGGATACCAGCGCCAGGTGACGCTGGAGAGGTCCATCGGCTTGCCGTCGGCCCAGACGCGGCCAATCCCGGTGATAGGACCCTCGCAGAGCGCGACAGCGAAGGATGCATAGTACAGATACTCGGTGGTCTTCACCTTGCCGCCACCCCCGCCGCCCTTGCCACCGCCCTGGGTGGTCGTCTTGGACTCTTCGCGGAAATCCGTGGCCCAGATGATATTGCCGCCGATCCGCATCCGGCCATAGAGGCGCGGGATCACCGCACCTTCGGTGGCCGAAGTGATGCGCAGGTTGTCCATCCGCGCGCCTTCGATCCGTTGCGTCGGCGCCATCGACGAGATGATCCAGCTGTCGACCACCGATCCGATGGCGGAGCCGATATATCCGCCGATCGTCACAGCGCTGACGCCGAGGATCGCGCCGCCGATGCTGCCGCCAATGGCAGCGCCAGCGGCACCCAGAACAAGTGTGGCCATGTCTAAATCTCAGCGTTGCGGAAACAGATAGGCAAAGGCGATGCGCCGCCGCCAGGACGGCGTGAGCGGTTCCTCGATCACCCCGAGCCGCTCATAGGCGTGGATGAAGGTATCGGGCCCGGTCAGGATCCCGACATGCTTGGCGATGGCGCGAGGCGTCATGCGGAACAGAACCAGCGCACCGGGAGCAGCTGCCGCCGGTTCCACTTCGATCATCATGCGCCGTGCGCCCTCTGCCAGCACCTCGCGCGGCCCGGTCTCGCCCCAATCTCGACTATAAGGCGGGATCGGGAACGGCTCTGGCCCCACCACCTCCCGCCAGACCCCGCGAGCCAGCCCAAGGCAATCGCAGCCGACGCCGCGCAGGCTGGCCTGATCGTGGTACGGCGTGCCGAGCCAGGACCGCGCAACGGCGATGACGCACATGGGATCGGCCACCTTCACAGCACACCACCCTCGTGCCCGCCATCCTTCGTGGCGTAGCGAAGCACCGCATCCTGGCCAGGGATGTGCGGAAAGCCCCGGAAATTGGCGATGTTGGCGAACTTCGCGGCGCAGGTCTCGATGCGCTTGTCGCAGCCCGCGCGGATGTTGAACGTATCAGCCTCGGTGATGGCGCGTACGGGCGCTTCGAGCAGTGTCAGCACCGCGATGCCGTCTGTAACGTCATGCGCGATGATTTCAGCCAGTCGCCCGGCATTGACCCCGCTGGTCCATTCGACCGTGCCGAAGGTGAACCAGCCGGAAGAGAAGTCGCCGAGCCCCGAGGCGGTGAAGGCGCGGTCGCGCAAGAGATCGAGGACGGTGCCCGGCCCTTCGAAGGCCGGATCATCAAGATCAACGCCGCAGCGCGCATCGCCCAGCGCGGCATCGCAGGTCGCCTGGAACGTCCGCCCCACAGCCTGGCCCAATACATGCGCGAGCGACCGAACCTCGGCCACGAATGCCAACCGCCCGCGCCGGATCTGGCCGATGGCCCCGCGCCGCATCAACACGCGCTGGCTGGTCTCGGCCCAGTTTACCCGCCAAACCTCGACTTCTGCGTTGTCCCAGCGGCCATCCAGAATATCGGTCTCGGTGATCCGGTCAGAGGTCAGCACGCCCTCGGCATCCTGCGCATCGACCGACAGGTCCGAGCCAGAGCGGATCTCTGAGGCCGTCAGCCCGCTTTCCGGTTCGAAATCGGTGCCATCGAAGCTGAGCGCCAGGTCGTGGTCGGTGAACCCGAATGAAAGCCCATCCGCGCGCGTGATCCGCCAGCACCACGACAAGGTGGTCGTGCCACCCTCAAGATGGGATTGCAGGGTCGGCGAGAGGGTTTTCAT